>NZ_CP116304.1:477500-817500 GCF_028010285.1 Pseudomonas sp. Q1-7 | reverse complement strand
CACCACACGCCATGACGCATTCAGTACCCAAAGCGCCGCCATATCCGAAGAGCCATTTGCTGGCTGCTAGCGGTGTGGCTGCGCTGCTCAGCCTGGCCCTGCTGGTGTTCCCGTCTCGCGAGGTCGAGGCGAAGAAGACCTACATCAACCTGGAGCTGGAAAACGGCTCGGAGATGGTGATCCAGGAGAAAGATGATCTCCGACCAGGCTCCATCACCGGGGATGAAGGCCTCTCGCCATTCGCCAGGATCGAGAGCCCAGCCGAGAACCAGAACAGCGCCGGAAAAGACGCGGACCAGAAGAAAAAGAAAGTAGAAGCTACCGGCTTCGCTGCCACCCAACCGCCCACCGATCCCGGTCTCAAGATCGTGACCGTGGGGAATGGCGATACCTTGTCCACGGTATTTGCCAAGGTTGGCCTGTCCGCCAATGTCCTGCATGACGTCCTGAACAGCAGCAAGGACGCCAAGCAGCTCAGCCGCTTGAAGGTCGGACAGAGCATCGAATTCAAGCTGAACCCCAGCGGTGACCTCGAGAAGATCAGTACCAAGCTGAGCGGCCTCGAGAGCATTCACCTGGAAAAGACTTCCAAGGGCTACGCCTTCAAGCGTGACCTGATCAAACCGGAGCTGCGCTCAGCCTATGCCCGCGGCGAGATTAGCAGCTCGCTGTTTCTGTCCGCCAAACGCGCTGGGCTGTCCCATGACCTGACGATGGGCCTGGCCAACATCTTCGGATACGACATCGATTTCGCCCTCGACATCCGCGAAGGCGACGAGTTCGAGCTGATTTACGAAGAGAAGGTAGTTGACGGCAAGAAGGTGGGCAGCGGGGAAATCCTCGCCGCGCGCTTCATCAACCGGGGCAAGACCTTCAGCGCCATCCGCTATGTCGACAAGCAGGGTACCGCCACCTATCTGCGCGGCGACGGCACGGCCATGCGCAAGGCCTTTATCCGCACCCCCGTCGACTTCGCCCGTATCAGCTCGCGCTTCTCCAATGGTCGCCGCCACCCGGTCCTGAACAAGATTCGCGCCCACAAGGGTGTGGACTATGCGGCCCCCCGCGGCACGCCGATCAAGGCGACCGGCGATGGCAGGATCGTCCTGGCGGGTCGCCGCGGCGGTTACGGCAACGCAGTGATCATTCAGCACGGCAACAAGTACAAGACCCTCTACGGCCACATGCAGGGCTTCGCCAAGGGCATTCGTACCGGCGGTAGCGTGAAGCAGGGACAGATTATCGGCTACGTGGGGACGACTGGGCTGTCCACCGGCCCACACCTGCACTACGAGTTCCAGGTGAACGGCGTGCATGTCGACCCGCTGGGTGTGAAGCTGCCGATGGCCGATCCGCTGAACGTCGCCGAGAAGAAGCGCTTCCTGCAACTGAGCCAGCCCTTGCTTGCGCGCATGGACCGGGAAAAGGCCAGCACGCTCGCCTTGAACAAGCGCTGACCCCATGGCGCGCTACCTGGGAGTGATGTCCGGGACCAGCCTCGATGGCCTGGACATCGCCCTGATTGAGCAGACCGATCGCATCATCCTTCTCGACACCCACTACATTCCCATGCCCGGCGCGCTGCGCAGCGAGCTGCTGGCCCTCTGCGCCTCCGGTCCGGATGAACTGGCCCGCGCCGCGCTGGCGGAAAACGGCTGGGTGGAGTTGGCTGCTGCGGGAATCAACGCCCTGCTGGTCCGCAACAACCTAGGCGCCGGGGATATCCGGGCCATCGGTAGCCACGGCCAGACCGTACGCCATGAGCCCGCTCGTGGTTTCACCATCCAGATCGGCAACCCCGCTCTGCTGGCCGAGCTCACTGGCATCACCGTAGTGGGCGACTTCCGGCGGCGCGATGTCGCGGCTGGCGGCCAGGGCGCGCCACTGGTTCCCGCCTTCCACGAGTCGCTATTCGGCGACGCCGGCAGTCACCGTGCCGTACTCAATGTCGGCGGCTTCAGCAATCTGAGCCTGATCGATCCGGGTCAGCCGGTGCACGGCTTCGACTGCGGCCCCGGCAATGTCCTGATGGACGCGTGGATTCACCTCCAGCGCGGCGAGAGCTACGACCGACATGGCGACTGGGCGGCCAGCGGCACCGCGCAACAGCTCCTGCTGGACACCCTCTCCGGCGACGCCTTCTTCACCACCCGGGGCCCCAAGAGCACTGGCCGCGAGCTGTTCAACCTCGGCTGGCTCCAGTCCCACCTCGCCCGCCTGCCCATCTTCAAGCCCGAGGACGTGCAGGCCACCCTACTGGAACTCACCGCCCGCAGCATCACCGACGCTCTCCGCGCCGCACAGCCGCGGACGGACGACCTGCTGGTCTGCGGCGGCGGCGCCCACAACCGACAGTTGATGCTACGACTGGCCGCTCTCCTGCCTGGCACTCGAGTTAGCAGCACGGCGGACTTCGGTGCGGACCCGGACTGGGTCGAAGCCATGGCCTTTGCGTGGCTGGCCCATTGCTGCCTGGAAGGCATCCCCACCAATCGCCCCAGCGTCACAGGCGCCAGGGGACTGCGCATTCTCGGCGCCATCTACCCCGCCTGAGGCCCAAACGAAAACGCCGTGCCCATGGGCACGGCGTTTCTGCATGCGAAAAACGGTTAGATCGAGAAGGAAGAACCGCAACCGCAGGTGGTGGTGGCATTCGGGTTCTTGATCACGAAACGCGAACCTTCCAGGCCTTCCTGGTAATCCACTTCGGCACCCGCCAGGTACTGAAAGCTCATCGGATCGACCACCAGGCTGACGCCGTCACGTTCGACAATGGTGTCGTCATCCGCCACGTCTTCATCAAAGGTGAAGCCGTACTGGAAGCCCGAGCAACCGCCGCCGGTTACGAAAACACGAAGCTTCAGGCGCGGGTTACCCTCTTCATCGATCAGGTTCTTCACCTTGCTGGCCGCACCCTCGGTGAACATCAGGGCTGAAGGGGTGAAGGTTTCGACGCTCATGCTGCAACTCTCCCGGCTCGACGCCGCCATACTGCGCTAAGGCGAGGCATTATCCGCTTACCCTAGAAAACTGGTCAACTATTACGCGATTCGATCCGGCCTGGCGGTCGAAACACGGTGCCTGCGGTCAATCGCCGGCACCGTGCTTCCATCAAGGCAGCAGCGCCGCGTGGGAAAGGCCCAGGCGCTCTTCGAGGCCGAACATGATGTTGAGGTTCTGCACGGCCTGGCCGGAGGCCCCCTTCACCAGGTTGTCGATCACCGAAAGCACGACCACCAGATCACCGCCCTGGGGACGGTGCACCGCAATACGGCAGACGTTGGCGCCGCGCACGCTGCGGGTCTCCGGGTGGCTGCCGGCCGGCATCACATCGACGAAGGGTTCGTTGGCGTAGCGCTTCTCGAACAGGGCCTGCAGGTCAACGCCCCGGTCCGCAACGTTCGCGTAGAGCGTCGCATGGATGCCCCGTATCATCGGCGTCAGGTGCGGCACGAAGGTCAGGCCCACCGGACCGCCAGCGGCGCGGCGCAGGCCCTGACTGATTTCCGGCAGATGGCGATGCCCCTTCACCGAGTAGGCCATCATGCTCTCGCCGGCCTCACAGAACAGCGAGCCCACCTTGGCGCCACGGCCGGCACCACTCACGCCGGATTTGCAGTCCGCAATCAGTTGGGTCGTGTCGGCCAGACCGGCCTCCAACAGCGGGATGAAGCCGAGCTGGGCGGCAGTCGGGTAGCACCCGGGGACGGCGATCAGACGAGCACCCTTGATGGCCTCTCGATTCACTTCCGGCAGACCGTAGACGGCTTCTGGCAGCAATGCCGGGGCACCGTGGGGTTGGCCGTACCACTTGGCCCACTCCTCGGCGTCCTGCAGGCGGAAGTCGGCGGACAGGTCGATCACACGGGTGCCGGCGTCCAGCAATTCGCCGGCCAGCGCATGGGCCACACCGTGAGGCGTCGCGAAGAAGACCGCGTCGCAGGCGCCCAACGTCTTCGCATCCGGCACGCTGAAAGCCAGGTCGTCGTAGTGGCCGCGCAGGTTCGGATACATGTCGGCAACCTTCACCCCGGCCTCGGATCGCGAGGTGATTACCGCGACTTCCGCCTGCGGATGCTGAGCCAGCAGACGCAGCAGTTCGACACCGGTGTAGCCCGTGCCGCCGACGATTCCGACCTTGACCATCACTTGCCCCTCAATGAACCGATTGGAAAGCTGCCGATGATAAGGCCGCATCGGTCAGGGGCCAACCGTCGAGGTGACGTGCGGCCCGTCAAGCCTCTACTATCCGGGCAATCTGCCTGATGGAAACCCTCCCATGCTCTATCTGTGGCTCAAGGCCCTGCACATCATCGCCGTCATCTGCTGGTTCGCCGGCCTGTTCTACCTGCCGCGCCTGTTCGTCTACCACGCCATGGCCGAGGACGAATCCAGCCGCGAACGTTTCAAGGTCATGGAGCGCAAGCTCTATCGCGGCATCATGGGCCCCTCGATGGTCGCCACCCTGGTCTTCGGGCTGTGGATGCTCTACCTCAACCCCGCCTGGCTGAGCCAGGGCTGGCTGCACGCCAAGCTCACCCTGGTGGTCCTGCTGATCGGTTACCACCATGCCTGCGGCGGATTGCTCAAGCGTTTCGCGCGTGGCGAGAACCGTCGCGGCCACGTGTTCTATCGCTGGTTCAACGAAGTACCCGTGCTGTTCCTGATCGCCATCGTCATCCTGGTGGTGATCAAGCCCTTCTGACCCGACAAGAGGAAAGCCCGATGTCCCTGCCCGCACTGCTCGAACAACGCCTGCGCTTGCCGGTCGTGGCCGCGCCGATGTTCCTGGTGTCCAACCCCCAACTGGTTCTGGCCTGCTGCAACAGCGGTATCGTCGGCAGCTTCCCCGCGCTGAACCAGCGTGAAAGCAGCGGATTCCGAGCCTGGCTGGACGAGATCGAGGCGGGCCTGGACGCAGATTCGGCGCCCTTCGCGGTCAACCTCATCGTCCATCACAGCAACCCGCGCCTGCAGGCCGACCTGGCCATCTGCGTCGAGAAACGAGTCCCCATCGTCATTACCAGCCTCGGGGCAGTGAAGGAAGTGGTGGACGCGGTGCACAGCTACGGCGGCCTGGTGTTCCACGATGTGACCACCCGTCGCCATGCGGAGAAGGCCGCCGAGGCGGGCGTGGATGGCCTGATCGCAGTCGCCGCCGGCGCCGGTGGCCACGCCGGCACCTGGAGCCCCTTTGCGCTGATCGCCGAAATCCGCCAGTTCTTCGACAAGACCCTGCTGCTCGCCGGCTGCCTCAACCATGGTCACGAAATCTACGCCGCACAGATACTCGGCGCCGACCTGGCCTACCTGGGCACGCGTTTCATCGCCACCCAACAGAGCGACGCCGAAACCCGCTACAAGCAGATGATCCTCGACGCTCGCGCCGCCGACATCATCCACACCCCGGCCGTCTCCGGCGTACCGGCCAGCTTCATGCGCCAGAGCCTGGAGGCCGCCGGCTACGACATGAAGCGTCTCGCCGACAAGGGCGATATCGACTACGGTGAGAAGCTGAAACCCGTCAGCGACGAAGCCAAGGCCTGGAAGACCGTATGGTCCGCTGGACAGGGCGTCGGCAACATTCGCGATCTGCCCACGGTGAACGAGCTGGTTACCCGCCTCGATCAGGAATACCGGGCCGCTCGTGACAAGGCCGGGCAACTGGGCCAACGCTGGCCCCGCTGAAGCGAAGCCCCCCGCTCACGTGCTCCCGAGGCCTGTGCGTTTTGTGCGTCAGGCCGCTTGTGCCGTGGGCCGGCGCGCAATTACGCTGTGCCACTATCTCATTCTGTCGTCGACAAGGATGCCCGCATGACCGAAGCACGCTACAAGATCGTCTTCGACGGTGAACCCATGCCCGGCGTGGCGCTGGAAACCGTGAAGGAAAACCTCGCCCGCCTGTTCAAGAGCGACTCCAGCAAGATCGACAGCCTGTTCGGCGGCCGCAGCGTGGCCCTCAAGCGCGATCTGGTGGAAGCCGAGGCCGACAAGTACCTCGCCGCGCTGCAACGGGCCGGCGCCAAGGTGCGCAAGGAACAGGACATGGCGTCCGGCCTTAGCCTGGTGGCCACCGACGACCATCCGGACGCCAGCGCAGCCGCCGTCGCAGGCGCTCCCGCCAGCGAAAACATGAGCTGCCCGAAATGCGGCCATGAGCAGCCGAAGTCGGCCGAATGCCAGGCGTGCGGGATCATCATCGACAAGTACCTGGCGCGCCAGGCGCAACAGACCGAAGAAGCGGCCCAGGTGAAAGCCTCCATCACCAGCAACGAACCTTCATCGCCTTACGCGCCGCCCCAGGCGCAGGTGGGCGAGCAACTGCCGGAGTTCGGCGAATTGAAGGTTTTGGGCACCAGCGGTCGGATCGGCCGGGTACGTTACCTCGGCTGGAGCATGGCGCTGATGCTGGCCTTCCTGCCGATCGGCGGGGTGATCCTCGGCAGCTTCGCGCTCTCCGAAACGCTGGCCAGCCTGCTCGCCATTGCCGCCTGCGTTGCGCTGGTGGTCGTCAGCGTCTGCATCGGCGTGCAGCGCCTGCACGACATGGGCTGGTCGGGTTGGCTCTGGCTGCTGAACTTCGTGCCCATCGTCGGCAGCGTATTCGCCCTGTTGATGCTCTTCATGCCCGGCACCGACGGGCCCAACCGCTATGGCCCACCGCCACCTCCCAACAGCCGTGCGGTGAAAGTGCTGGCCTGGCTGATTATTCTGGTGCCGGTTATCGGTATAGTCGCCGCCATTTCGATACCGGCCTACCAGGGCTATGTGGAACGCGCCCAGATGAGCGGCGCCTCCAGCTTCGAACAACCCGCCGACGTGCCCGCCGAGTAAGCAACCTCCGGGGGCCGGCGCTGTCCAATCCGGCCCCTTCACGGAGAACCTCCAGATGCCCCGTTATGCCCTGATCACCGGCGCCTCCAGCGGCATAGGCCTGGCCCTGGCCGAGGCCCTGGCGCGACGGGGAAGACACCTGTTGCTGGTGGCCCGGCGGCGGGATGTGCTGGAGAGCATCGCCTGCGAACTGACCCAGCGCTTTGGCGTGGAAGTGCTGTTCCGCTATTGCGACCTCGCCGAACCCCTGCAGCTCTCCGGTCTGCTGATGGACCTGGAACAGGGAGAATGGGAAATCGATCTGCTGGTGAACAATGCAGGCATCGGCACGTCCGGCGCCTTCGTCGATCAGGATTGGGCGCGCGAGCAGGAGCTGATCGAACTGAATATCCTCGCCCTGGCCCGGCTCTGCCACGGCATCGGCGGCCTGATGGCCCGCCAGGGCGGCGGGCAGATCCTCAATATTGCTTCGGTGGCGGGTTTCCAGCCCGGCCCCTGGATGAGCAACTACTACGCCAGCAAGGCCTACGTGCTGAATTTCTCCGAAGGCCTACGCGAAGAACTCCGCCCTCGCGGGGTGAGGGTCTCGGTGCTCTGCCCCGGTCCGACCCGTACCGCGTTTTTCCGCGGCGCGCACCTGCGGGTCGACGGCCTGGACGGCAGCAAACTGATGATGAGCCCCGAGGAAGTGGCGCTGCTGACCGTACGCGCTCTGGAGAAGGACCGCGCCATCATCATCCCCGGCTGGCGCAACCGGCTGGCCGCCCTCTTCCCCCGCCTCGCGCCTCGCTGGCTGGTGCGTCACTTGGTCGGCCGCGTCGTGCGCCGCTTCGCGCAACCCTGAAAGGCTTCAGTCGGCCTTCACACAACGTCCGTTGGCCCAGGCCCGCAGGCTTGCCAGCTGCTCGGCCATCAGCACCGACAACGGCGCGCTGCCCTTGAGCTCGCTCAGCAGCAGGGCCTGGTCGGCCGGGCATTGGCGGGCCTGGGCCGCGTAGAGCATGCCCACCACCGCCTGCTCGATCTCGGCGCCGGAGAATCCATCACTGGCGGCCACCAGTTGGTGCAGATCGAATTGCGCCGGGTCGAGTTCGCGACGCACCAGGTGAATGCGAAAGATCTCGGCACGAATCTCCGGTTGCGGCAGGTCGACGAAGAACAGTTCGTCGAATCGCCCCTTGCGCAACAACTCCGGTGGCAGGCGGTCGATACTGTTGGCGGTGGCCACCATGAACACCGGCGCCTTGCGTTCGGCCATCCAGGTCAGCAGGGTCCCCAGCAAGCGCTGGCTGACGCCGCCATCGTGGTCGCCGCTGGCCAAGCCCTTCTCCACCTCGTCCATCCACAGCACGCAGGGCGCCATCTGTTCGGCGAGCTTCAGGGCTTCGCGCAGGTTGCGTTCGGTTTCGCCAAAAAATTTGTTGTACAGGCAGGCGAAGTCCAGGCGCAGCAGCGGTACCCCCCAGAGTCCGGCCACGGCCTTGGCCGCGATGCTCTTGCCACCGCCCTGCACACCGACCAGCAGCACGCCCTTCGGCCGATCCTGCCCCTTGTCGTCCACCAGTGCGGCCTGGCGATCGGCCAACCAGCGCTTGAGGTTGGCCAGGCCACCCACTTCGGCGAAACGGGCGGTTTCGTATTCGAAGCTGAGCACACCTTCCAGGTCCAGCAACTGGAACTTGGCCTTGTTCAACTCCGGCAGATCCTCCTGGGTAATGGCGCCGTCATCGCAGATCAGGTTGCGCGCCAGGGCACGCGCCTCGCCGTGGCTCATGCCACGCAGGTTCTTCACCACCTGCTGCAGGGTGCGGTTGTCGGTACGAACCCGCGCGCCGCGATTGCGCTCGCTCCAACGCGAAGCCTCTTCGCGGACGATGCTCAACAATTCGTCTTCGCTGGGCAGCGCGAGGTCGAAGCGCGCGGTGTAGCGCTGGACCTCGGGAGGCAGCTTGAGGGCATGGGAGACCAGTACCAGCGTCGGCTTGTGGTTGCCCTCGGCCATGGCCACTTCCTTGAGCAGCCTCACCACCTTGGGATTGTCAGAGAGGAAGGGATGCAGGTCGCACATCACGTAGAGATTCGGCTGCGGGTCGGCCTTGATCAGCTTGAGCGCCGCCTCCGGCTCACGGCTGTCCTCCTGCCCCAGGCTGTCGCCCCCGAACCCCAGGCGCTGCATGCCTTCGCTGACTGCCCAGGTGAAGAGTCCGAGGCCACGCCTGACCGCCAGGCTGGTGAGGGTTTCCAGCACCCGGCGCTCGTCCCAGGACTCGATCAGGATCAACTTCACTCGGGAATCCAGCACCAGACCGAGGTCATGGATATCGTTCTTCACACAGGCTCCTTGTGGGCCCAGGCCGAAGCTGGCCGGGGAAATGGCTCACCGCTAAACTCGAGATTTCTTATAACAGCCTGGAGAATTCCCGTGGACTGTCTGTTCTGCAAAATCGCGAGTGGGGACATTCCCGCGCGAAAGTTCTACGAGGACGATCAGGTCATCGCCTTCCATGACATCGGACCGCAGGCCCCCGTGCACTTCCTGGTGATCCCGAAGAGGCACATCCCTACCCTCACCGACCTCACCGAGGCGGACAAGGCTCTGGTCGGCCACATCGCCTACACCGCCCAGCGCCTGGCCATGGAGCAGGGATGTGACCAAGGCTTCCGCCTGGTGATGAACTGCAACGAGCAAGGCGGCCAGACCGTCTTCCATATCCACATGCACGTACTGGGTCAGCGCCAGATGCACTGGCCTCCGGGCTGACCCCGCCAGCGACCGGGGCCTGACACCGGTCAAGCCTCGGTCATCCCCTTGCGGTAGAATGCCCGCCGATATTCCACGGAGGTGCCGCATGGCCAGCGAACGTTCCTACTCCCCCGCCGACCGCCTGCTGTTGCAGGCCGATGCCGCGCTGCGCACCTTGCTGCCGTTCACCGGCCAGCCGTTCCGACCATCGCCGGCCGATGGCCAGCCCGATGCCGAACTCAAGGCCGAAGACGCCCGCCACATCGCCGGCCTGATGCGCATCAACCACACCGGCGAGGTCTGCGCCCAGGCGCTGTACCAGGGCCAGGCGCTGACCGCCAAGTTGCCGGAAGTACGCGTCGCCATGGAGCATGCCGCCGAGGAGGAAGTCGACCACCTGGCCTGGTGCGAACAACGCATCCGGGAGCTGGGTAGCCGTCCGAGCGTACTCAACCCGATCTTCTACGGCCTGTCCTTCGGCGTCGGCGCCGTGGCCGGCCTGATCAGTGATCGGGTCAGCCTCGGCTTCGTCGCCGCTACCGAGGACCAGGTATGCAAGCACCTCGACGAGCATCTGGAGCAGTTGCCGGCGGAAGATGGCAAGTCCCGTGCCATCCTCGAGCAGATGCGCACGGACGAGGAACAGCACGCCACCAGCGCCATCGAGGCCGGTGGCCTGCGCTTCCCGGCACCGGTCAAGTTCGGCATGACCCTGCTGTCCAAGGTGATGACCAAGAGCACCTACCGGATCTGAGTCGAGAACATGAAAAAGGGCGCCAACCGGCGCCCTTTTTCGTTTCCATGTCCCGTCCTGAATAAGGTTTACACCTTGGCCTTTGTTTTCAGGAGCGTCCCATGGCGCAAGGTGTACGACGTAGCCAGCGCGATTACACGCTGGCTTTTAAATTGGCGGTCGTCGACCAGGTCGAAAAGGGCGAAATGAGTTACAAGGAGGCTCAGGCCCGTTATGGCATCCAGGGTCGGTCGACGGTGTTGGTGTGGTTACGCAAGCACGGTCGGCAGGATTGGAGCCAGGGGGCGTCCATCCGTACCGCAAGGAGCCTTTCCGTGTCCGAGCCCGATCGACCCTTGACCCCCGAGCAACGCATCAAGGAACTGGAGCAGCAGCTGGAGCTAGCCAACCAGAAGGCCCAGTTCTTTGAGGCCGTGGTGGATGTGCTGAAGAACGACTACGGCGTTTCCATCGTAAAAAGCGTACCGGCAAGTCCTCACGCAAAGGCAAGTCCAAGGGCTGAGCGTTAGCAGGGCTTGCCAGTTCATGGGCATCAGTCGCCAGGCCTATTACCAGCGCAACCGGACGGCGGATCGCCGCGGCCATCAGGATCGACAGGTCGCCCAGTTCGTGCGGCACCTGCGGATGCGTCAGCCGCGCCTGGGCACACGGAAACTGCATTTCGTGCTTCAGCGTCAGGCCGACCCGAGGCTGCGGGTCGGGCGGGATCGCCTGTTTCGCGTGCTGGCCGAGCACCGGCTGCTGATCTTGCCCAAGCGGGCGTATCACAAGACCACTCAAAGCTTTCACCGCTTCTATCGCCACCCCAATCTGCTCAAGCCCGGCCCGCAGCAAGTGCAGCCCGACGCGCCGGAACGGGTCTGGGTCGCCGACATCACCTACCTGCCCAGCCAAAGCGGCCCGTTGTACCTGAGCCTGGTCACCGATGCCTACTCGCGCAAGATCGTGGGGCACCATGTCCATGAAGGGCTGCATGCCGAGTCGGTTGCCCGGGCTTTTAGCCTGGCCTTGCAGCGGCGCCGGACGCGCCAGCCCCTGGTGCATCACTCGGACCGTGGCATCCAGTACTGCTCGGCGCATTACCAACGCCTGCATGCCCAGCACGGCATTACCTGCTCGATGACCGATGGCTATGACTGCTACCAGAACGCCCTGGCCGAGCGGGTCAACGGCATCCTGAAGAACGAACTGCTGACCCAGACTCCAGCGAACCTGGTACAAGCCCGCCGGATGGTGCGCGAGGCCGTGGACATCTATAACCGGGAACGCCCTCACCAAGCCCTGAAATACAAAACGCCCGATGCGGTGCATCGGGCGTTTTGAGGTCTGGATCCTGGCCTGATAGGTGTAAACCTATTTCAGGACTAGACACCAGCGTGGAACCGCCTCAGTGCGGCACGTTGCGCGCGTAGAAGATTTCCAGCATCTCGTGGCGCACGCGCGCCTCGACTTCCTGGCGCTGCTCGGCGGTCAGGTTGCTGGTCGCGTCGCCGAACAGGTAGTTGTCCAGTTCGAACTCCTTGAGCAGCATCTTGGTGTGGAACATGTTCTCCTGGTACACGTTGACGTCCGTCATCTGGTAGGCGTCCTGGGTGTCGTCGGAGAGGTAGTTCTGGATCGAGTTGATCTCGTGATCGATGAAGTGCTTCTTGCCTTCGACGTCACGGGTGAAGCCGCGGACGCGGTAGTCCACGGTGACGATGTCCGAGTCGAACTGATGGATCAGGTAATTGAGCGCCTTCAGCGGGGAGATCACACCGCAGGTGGAAACATCGATGTCCACCCGGAAGGTGGCGATGCCCGACACCGGATGGATTTCCGGGTAGGTGTGAACGGTGATGTGGCTTTTGTCGAGGTGCGCCAGGATGGTTTCCGGCAGCGGGCCGGGCGACTCCTCGATCTGGCTGTCGGTGGGGGTCACCGGCTGCTCGGAGATCAGGATAGTCACACTCGCGCCCTGCGGATCGTAGTCCTGACGGGCGATGTTGAGGATGTTGGCACCGATGATGTCCACCACGTCGGTGAGGATCTGGGTCAGGCGCTCGGCGTCGTACTCTTCGTCGATGTACTGGACGTAGGCCTGCTGGTCCTCCGGCGTTTCCGCGTAGCAGATGTCATAGATGTTGAAGCTCAAGGTCTTCGTCAGGTTGTTGAACCCGTGGAGCTTGAGTTTGCTTTTCACCGTTGTGAGCTCTCTTGTGCATGTGCGGCTCCGCCGCGTGGTTGAGCATGCCCGTCAGAAGCGCACGACACTTCTGCGTAGGACGGTTTACACCTCTTCGCGTTGGCGATTGTGGTCGTAGGTTCGGGGCCCGGCGCCCCGGAATCTGAAAGGGGGCGAATTATGCAGACGACGGGCGCCGTCTGCCAGAGTTTGACGCGCAAATATGATGGCCGGATGTCGCATCCCGGCCATCCATCGGAACGCGGCTCAGGCGCCGAGTTCGACGATCTCGTAATCGTGAGTGATCTCGACACCGGCGCGACCGAGCATGATGGAGGCCGAGCAGTACTTCTCGGCGGACAGCTCCACCGCGCGCTTGACCTGGGCGTCCTTGAGGCCACGGCCTTTCACCACGAAGTGCACGTGGATCCTGGTGAAGACCTTGGGATCCTCGCTGGAGCGTTCGGCATCGAGGAACGCCTCGCAGCTTTCCACCGGCTGCCGCGACTTCTTCAGGATGCTCACCACATCGAAGTTGGTGCAGCCACCCAGGCCGAGCAGCAGCATTTCCATGGGGCGCACACCCAGGTTGCGGCCACCGGACTCGGGCGGGCCGTCCATCACCACCGCGTGGCCGCTGCCGGATTCGCCAAGGAACAGGGCTTCGCCCGCCCATTGGATGCGTGCTTTCATCGCCTGGAACTCCGCTCGGAAAAAGGTGCGGTAGCTTATCACAGCGAATTTTCCTCACCGGACCTCGTAGAGTTCCGAAGCAGGTGTTAGCTGCGTCGCAAATTCACGTTGTCGATTCGGGGGTGTCTGTTAAGCTGGCGCCGGATTACTGGCACACTTGGCCGGACAACTATTAGAAAATTGCCTGTTGGACAAAGGCTTACCTTCTCTTTTTCGGGACTCGGGCATGGTCGCAATTACCCTCACACCAAAAATAAAGAGCCTGGACAAACTACTCGCGCATTGTCACCGCCGCCGCTACACCGCCAAGAGCACCATCATCTATGCGGGCGATCGTTGCGAAACGCTGTTCTTCATCATCAAAGGCTCCGTCACCATCCTGATTGAGGATGACGACGGTCGCGAGATGATCATCGCCTACCTCAACGCCGGCGACTTCTTCGGCGAGATGGGCCTGTTCGACAAGGAAGGCTCCGAGAAGGAGCGCAGCGCCTGGGTCCGCGCCAAGACCGAATGCGAAGTGGCGGAGCTGAGCTATGCCAAGTTCCGCGAGCTCACCCAGCAGGACCCTGAAATCCTCTACGCCCTGGGCAGCCAGATGGCCGACCGCTTGCGCAACACCACGCGCAAGGTGGGTGACCTGGCTTTCCTGGACGTCACCGGCCGCGTGGCGCGGACGCTGCTCGATCTGTGCAAGCAACCCGACGCCATGACCCACCCCGACGGTATGCAGATCAAGATCACCCGACAGGAAATCGGCCGCATCGTCGGTTGCTCCCGCGAGATGGTCGGCCGCGTGCTGAAAAGCCTGGAGGAACAGGGCCTGGTGCACGTGAAAGGCAAGACGATGGTGGTCTTCGGCACCCGCTGAAGCCCCGAATGAAAAAGCCGGCGCAAGCCGGCTTTTTCATGCCTGGAAAACGGCCGGATCACTCCGGATCGGCGCGCGCCACCACGCGATGGCGTTCGGGGAAGAACAGCCGCCCCAGCTCGCTGCCCGGCTCCTCGGCCCGCATGAAGGCCTCCCCCACCAGGAACGCGTAGACGCCGCTGACTTCCATCAGCTCGACATCGGCGCGATTGAGGATACCGCTCTCGGTGACCACCAGGCGGTCGCGCGGGATGCGCGGCAGCAGGTCAAGGGTGGTTTCCAGGCTGACCTCGAAACTGTGCAGGTTGCGGTTGTTGATGCCCACCAGCGGGGTATCCAGGCAGCTCAGCGCGCGATCCAGTTCGTCGCTGTCGTGCACTTCCACCAGCACGTCGAGGCCGACGTCCTTGGCGGCGGCCGCCAGCTCCTTCATCCGCGCGTCTTCCAGCGCGGCAACGATCAGCAGGATGCAGTCGGCGCCGAGGGCGCGGGCTTCGACCACCTGGTAGGAGTCGATCAGGAAGTCCTTGCGAATCACCGGCAGCGAGCAGGCCGCACGGGCTTCCTGCAGGTAGGCGTCGGCGCCCTGGAAAAAGTCCACATCGGTCAGCACCGAGAGGCAGGCCGCACCGCCTGCCTCATAGCTCTTGGCAATCTGCGCGGGGACGAAGTGCTCGCGCAGCACACCCTTGCTCGGCGACGCCTTCTTCACCTCGGCGATCACCGCTGGCTCATGGCGCGCGGCGCGCTCCAGCAGCGCACGGGCGAAACCACGAGGCGCGTCGGCGGCGCGGGCCAAGGCATCGACCTCGGCCAGGGAGACGCGGGCACGACGCTCGGCGACTTCCTCGGCCTTGCGGGCCAGGATCTTCTCAAGAACGGTTGGGATGCTCACGCTTCATTCTCCACTCGGAACACCGCGGTAAAGGAGGCCAGCTCGTCCAGTTTTTCGCGGGCCAGGCCGGTGTGCAGGGCGTCCTGCGCCAGGCGCACACCTTCTTTCAGGCTGCCAGCCAGGTCAGCGGCGTACAGGGCCGCCCCGGCGTTCAGCACGATCATGTCGGCGGCCTTCTGGCCCTGCTCGGTCCTGCGTTTGCCCAGGGCGTCGCGGATCAGCTCAAGGGACTCCTGCGGGCTGCCCACGGTCAGGCCGATCAGGCTCTGGCTCTTGATGCCGAAGTCCTCGGGCTGGATCTGGTACTCGGTCACTTCGCCGTCCTTCAGCTCGGCGATATGGGTCGGCGCCGCGAGGCTCAGTTCATCCAGACCGTCCTTCGAATGCACCACCAGGATGTGTTCGCTGCCCAGGCGCTTGAGCACCTCGGCCAATGGGCGGCACAGCGCCTGACTGAACACGCCGACCACCTGATGCTTCACACCAGCCGGATTCGTAAGCGGGCCGAGCATGTTGAACAGGGTACGCAGGCCCAGCTCGCGGCGCGGCCCGGCGGCATGTTTCATGGCCTTGTGGTGGACCTGGGCGAACATGAAGCCGACGCCGATGCTCTCGATGCAACGCGCCACCTGCTCGGGCTTCAGGTCCAGGTAGATGCCGGCGGCTTCCAGCACGTCGGCGCTGCCGGTCTTGCCGGACACCGCGCGGTTGCCGTGCTTGGCTACTTTGCCTCCCGCCGCCGCCACCACGAAGGTGGCGGCCGAGGAGACGTTGAAGATGTTGGCGCCATCGCCGCCGGTGCCTACAACATCGACCACGTGGTCGAGGCTGGAAAGCTCCACGCGGACGGCCAGTTCGCGCATCACCGCGACTGCGCCGACGATTTCCTCGATGGTCTCGCTCTTCATGCGCATGCCCATGAGGAAGGCGCCGATCTGCGCGTCGGTGCACTGGCCGGTCATGATCAGGCGCATCACGTCCTGCATTTCTTCGGTGGTCAGGTCCAGTTGGTTGACCACCCGGTTCAGGGCTTCCTTGATGTCCATCAGCGTACTCCGCCGGTCTGCTTGAGGAAGTTGGCCAGAAGTTCATGGCCTTGTTCGGTAAGGATGGACTCCGGATGGAACTGCACGCCCTCGACGTTCAGGGTTTTGTGACGCAGCCCCATGATCTCGTCCACCGAGCCGTCTTCATGCTGGGTCCAGGCCGTGATTTCCAGCTCGTCGGGCAGGGTTTCCAGCTTCACCACCAGGGAGTGGTAGCGGGTGACGGTCAACGGGTGGTTCAGGCCCGCGAAAACGCCCTGGTCCTTGTGGAACACCGGGCTGGTCTTGCCGTGCATGGCCTGGCGGGCGCGAACCACATCGCCGCCGAAGGCCTGGCCGATGCTCTGGTGGCCCAGGCAAACGCCGAGGATCGGCAGCTTGCCGGCGAAATGGCGAATCACATCCAGCGACACACCGGCTTCGTTGGGCGTACAGGGGCCGGGGGAGACGACGATGCGCTCCGGGTTCAGCGCCTCGATCTCGGCGATGGACAGCTCGTCGTTGCGGATCACATGAACGTCGGCACCCAGTTCGCCCAAGTACTGCACCACGTTGTAGGTAAAGGAGTCATAGTTGTCGATCATCAGCAGCATTTCAAGCTTAACCTCTTGATATTACTGTACTTCAATCAATTCTTCCTGCTTCAATACCCGCATATGTACCCACTTTTTCTGTCGCTACATGGGGTTGGGGATAGGGCCGTCGGCCAGGCAAAACAGGAGCGAACAAAGACGGACCGGCCAAGCCGGCGAGGGGGACGTCAGACGCGCCAGCGCCAACGGGCGTGGGCCTTGATGACGCGCATCTGGAGGGTGCTGCTGGAGTTCACGGCGATATCTCGCGTTGCGATCTGGCCACAGTAGCGGAGCGAGCTATACGACGCAATAAGAGGGTATTGGCAAACTAACGATGTCTACCCGCCTCGCTCGCTCCGCCATCCTTGGCGAATAAGTTCACCTCCCACAAGGGATGGACCGCCTCGTTATCAGAGCGATTCCCTGGGGATCAGTGAGGGCGGGTGCCGCGAACTTCGCGAGCCGTACAACCAAATTGCTGACGGAAGGCACGGGTGAACTGGGCCTGGTCGCTGAAGCCCCAGCGGAAGGCCAGTTCGCCGATGGACTGGTGGCAATGAGGGTCGCGCAGTTGGCGGTGGACCGCCTCCAGACGTTGCTGGCGTACCCATTCGCCCAGGGAGTAGGGGGTGCTGGCGAACAGCTTGTGGAGGTAGCGCAGGGACAGGCCGCAGGCGCTGGCGATGGACTGGGGCGAGAGGTCGGGGTCGCCGAGGTTCTGTCGCACGTACTGCTCGACGCGCGTCAGGTGCAGGGTGCTGAGGTTGGAGCCTTCGCTGCCGAGCACCCGCTCGTCCTGCTGCAGTGCCAGCAACAGGGTGGACATGGCCTGTTCAAGCAGCAGGTGGCGGGCGGCCGTCGGGCAGCCTTCGAAGTGGCGAGCGCAGAGGTCCAGTTGTTCGACGAAGATGCGGCCCAAGCCCTGGGTCGCGTCGAAGCAGTAGCGGGTGTAACGCTCCGGGCCGCGCAGATGTCCCTTGAGGGCGCGCTCTGGCAGCTTGAGCACCCAGAGATCGTTGTCCGCGCCGTAGTGGAATCGGTAGGGCGCGTCGCCCCGTTCGATGATGAACCCGCCGGGGCTGCAACTCAGCTCGCGGCCGTCCTGCTCGAAGTGCACGTCGGCACAGCGGGGCACGGTCACCAAGTAGAAGGCGTCGTGGTCCTGGTCGATCTGCGCCTTGCTGCGGGAATAGCCCAGTTGGCTGGAACGCAGGCGCGACAGGCTGAGGGCGGTGCTGGGAGTGCTCCAGCGTTGTAGGTGGCCGTCGAAGGGCTGTTCGGGGGCGAACTCGAGGCTCAGGGCGAAATAGGTATCGCTGATGGCCTCGGCCCAGCGCGCCTGGCGTTCAGGCAGCGACCAGCCGTGGGTCGATAGTTCTGTGGGCATGGTTTGTCCTTTTTCAAAGAGGGCAGCATTGAAAAAAGGAACTGCAAGCAAGCTACTCAAGCAGCTCTTGTTATTGTCGAACAGCCCGGCAGCGCAAGGCTGCCGGGCTGGGAACACGCCGATGATCGACGTGGTGGTACGTAACATCAAGCGCCGCGCGTCACCCGGTAGGTAGCCGACGGCTCCAGGGTCGCCTGCCAACCCGGAGGCACCACGATATTGGTGGTGTCTTCCTCGATCACGCAGGGGCCCTGCACGGTCTGGCCCGGCAGCAGGCGGTTGCCGTTGAACACTGCGGTGGACTGCCAGTCGCCATCGGCGCTGAAGAGCATCGGGCGCAGGCTGTCCGGTACGGGCGCCGGCGGGTGGGGCGGACCTTGCAACTCCGGCTGCGGCGGACGTGGCAGGTGGCCGATCACCGAGCACTCCAGGTTCACCAGCTCCACCGGGTTTTCCGGTTCCGCGTAGGAGTAGAGGGTGCGATGGCGGCTGTGGAAGGACTCGATCAGCTCTGCCAGGCTCGCTTCGTCCAGTTGATGGCGTTCCAGTTCCACGCTGCATTCGTGGATCTGCCCGAGGTAGCGCATTTCCAGGGTGTAGTGGCAACTGCTGGCTTCGTCACCAAAGCCATCGTCCCGCAGGTTCACCAGGCCTTGCTGGCGCAGTTCGGTCAGGGCGCGGTTGAGTTGCGGCAGGTCCACATGGCCGGTGTCCAGGCGCATGGGCAGGCTGGTGAGCTGGTCGTAGCGCACGTCCGAGAGGATCTGGCCGAAGGCGCAGAGGCCCGAGGCCACCTTGGGGATCAGCACGGTCTGCATGCCGATCTCTTCCGCCAGACGTACCACGTGCATTCCGGCCGCACCGCCCGCGCCAATCAGGGCAAAGTCGCGGGGGTCATGGCCGCGCTCGATGGAGACGCGGCGGATACCGTTGACCATGTTCAGATTCACCAGGGTGGTGATACCGAAGGCCGCGCGCTCGACGCTGATGCCCAGGGGATCGGCGATCCGGCTGCGGATGGCGTCCAACGCCGCTTGGCGGTTGAGGCGGATACTGCCGCCCAGCAGGGCGCCGTCGGGCAGGTAGCCCAAGGCCAGGTTGGCGTCGGTGACAGTGGGTTCGGTGCCACCCTTGCCATAGCACACCGGGCCCGGCTTGGCGCCGGCGCTGCGGGGACCGACCTGGAGCATGCCGAACTCATCCAGATGAGCGATGGAGCCGCCGCCGGCGCCGAGGGTTTCCACCTGGATCATTGGCACGCCGATGCGCTGACGGAGGAAGTCCACGTCCTTGCTGAAGTTGGTGCGGCCGGCGTTGGTCAGGGTGATGTCAAACGAGGTACCGCCCATGTCCACGGTGATGACGTTGTCGATGCCGAAGGGGCGCGCCACGGAAAGTCCGGCCTGGGGCGCCGAGGCCGGGCCGGAGTTGATGGCGTTCACCGCGCGGTCGCGCATCACATGGCCTGGCGCCAGGCCGCCGTTGGACTGGAAGTAGCGCACGGGTTGCTGGGCGCCAAGTTCCTCGAAGAGCATGTCGATGCGCTCGACGTAGCGGGCCATCACCGGGCTCAGGTAGGCGTTGACCACGGTAGTGGAGGTGCGGGTGTACTCGCGGATCTGCGGGAACACGTCGACCCCGGTGCAGACGAACACCCCTGGCAGGGCGGCGCGGACCAGTTCGGCGGCGCGCTTTTCGTGGCTGGGATTGCGTACCGACCAGACGAAGGAGATGGCCACGGCCTCCACGCCTTCGGCGCGGAAGTACTCGATGGCTTCGCGCACCGCGCGCTCGTCCAGCGGGCTGTGCTCACGGCCGTCGCCGAGAATGCGGCCGCCGATGGGGCGACGCAGGTGACGCGGCACCAGCATGTGGGCCGGCGGATAATGCGCGTCGTAGCGGTGACCTTCTTCCTTATGGCCGAGGCGGATTTCCAGGCTGTCTTCGTGGCCGTCAGTGCAGAGCAGGCCGACCTTGACGCCAGTGCGCTCGATCAGCGCGTTGAGGGCCACGGTGGTGCCGTTGATGCACAGGTCGCAGTTGGCAATGATGTCCGCCGGGGTGCGGCCCGTGGCGTCGGCGATTTGCGCGAGGCCGGCGCGGATGGCCAGGGTGCCGTCTTGCGGCGTGGAGGGGGCCTTGAACAACTGCACGCCGCCGTCGCGGTCGGCCAGGATGAAATCGGTGAAGGTGCCGCCGGCATCGATGCCCAGGCGATATTGGTTACGCATGTCGGATCTCCGGGTCAGAACTGGGCGCGGGCGGCGCGGGTGGCGGCTTCGTCGAGGTGGCCGTCGGCGTCGAGGGTCACGCCGTATTCCAGTGCCGCGCCTTGAGGCGAAACCAGTCCGTTGCGTACGTCTTGCAGCACCGCCGCCACTGGACGGCGCAAGGGGTCGCCGTAGCCGCCGCCACCGGGGTTGACGTTGATGATCCGCTCGCCCGGCTGCACGGTGAGCATCGGGTTCTGGATGTAGTGGTCTTCCTCGCCGTCGGCATGGCGGTGGATCAGGCGGCCGAGCTTGGGGGCCAGCAGGGCGTTGCGGGCGCCGGCAGCTCCGGCGGTCGGCAATTGGCGGCCTTCACCGAAGCCGACCACGGTCATCGCATGCTCCAGGGGTTCGATCTCCAGGCGAGTGCCCGAGCCACCGCGGAATTCACCGGCGCCACCGCTGTCGGCCATCAGGCTGTAGCGGTGAATCAGCACGGGGTAGGCGTGTTCCAGCAGTTCGATGTCACCGCTCATCAGGGCGCCGAAGCAGCACAGCGGCCCGCAGGCGTGCCAGCCGTCCATCACTTTGTTGGCGCCGGCCCCGGCGATGACCGAGGCGAGCACCATGGTGACGTACTCGCTGCCGCCATTGCGCGGGTCGTGGCCGGCGATGTTGATGCCACTGGCGTGGCCCCAGGACGCGGTGACGCGGTTGGGCGAGGCTTGTTCCAGGGCCTGGCGCACGGCGTCGGCCAGGGTTTCCATGGGGGTGGTGGTGCAGTTGACGTGGGGCGCCGGTTCCTCGGCGTTGCAGAGCGTCCCGCGGGGGCCAACGTCCACCGTCACGCAACGGTACAGCCCTTCGTTATAGGGCGGCGCCACCTGGGCGAACATCATCAGCCCGAGGTACACCCCGGAGACCGAGTTGCCCTCGTAGGAGTTGATGAAATAGGGCACCTGGGGTGGGCTCTCGATGCGGATATGGGCCTCGTCGCCACGGATTTCCACATGGGCGGTGATGGCCAGTTCGCCCAGCCCGTGGCCGGAGTCCTCCAGCACGGCGGTGCCACTGTAGTGGCCGTCCGGCACGTCCCGCAGCAGCGCGCGCATGTGGCGGTCGGCCATGTTCTTCAGCTCGGCGATGCAGGCGCGCACTTCGTCCACACCGTACTTGTCCAGCAGCTCCAACAGGTGGCGCTCGCCCACGGAGCAGGCGCCGTACTGGGCGTTGAGGTCGCCTTCCTGGTAGGGGCGGGCGCGCATGTTGGTGAGCATGAAATTGATCACGTCCTCGCGGCGCTTGCCCTGCTCCCAGAGCTTCACCGGCGGGATGCGCAGGCCTTCGGCGTAGATCTCCTTGGCGTCCGGGTTGTAACCCGCCGGCACCGGGCCGCCGACATCGGTGAGGTGGCCCTTGCAGACGGTCCAGAACACCAGCTCGCCCTCGTAGAACACCGGCTTGTACATGCAGCAGTCGAGGATGTGGCTGCCCTTGTAGGCCGGGTCGTTGTGATAGATCACGTCGCCTTCGGCGATGTCGTCGCCGAAAAATTCGGCCACGCACTTCATGGCGGGGATCAGCGAACCCAGGTGGATGGGAATGTCCTGGCCCTGGAGGATCATCTCCGGGAGGTGATCGAACAGGGAGTTGGAATAGTCGTGGGCCAGGTTGAATACGCTGGAGCGGCCGGTCTTTTCCAGGGTCAGGGTCATCTCCCGTTGCGCGGTTTCCAGCGCACCTCGGACAACCGCGAGGGTAATCGGATCAACTGTCTTCATAAGGCACCAATGCTTCTTCTTGTGCTTCGGGTGAGGGCCGCCGCTGGGGCGGCCCGTGGGGGAAAGGCTACGGCTGGGGCGGGGTGGCTGGCTTGTCGCTGGGTGTACCCCTTGTTGCGTTTGGGCGCACAGGGGGTTGGAGCGGACCTGTGGTCCGCCATCGCGATTGAAATCGTTCCCAATGTCTCGGGATTTTCAGTCCAGCCGGAAAATCGTTGGGTTTCGCTGTGCTCTACGCCAACGTACGGGAGCGGTGCGATACCGATTGCGCCACCTGGAAGCCCTCAGAAGTAGTAACCAATGTTGCTGTAGAGCTGGTTTTCCCAGTGATCGGTACCGCCCGCGCCCAGGCTCTGGGTGTAGCTGCCGCCACCGATGTAGGGGTCGTTCTTGCCGTGCAACCACTCCAGGGCGATCCACAGTGGCCCGAGGGTGAAGGAGGTGCCGGCGATGAAGCGCTGGGAGTCGCGGAACTCTCGCTCGTCCTTGTCGAACAGGCTGTAGTTGCCATAGAGCTTGATGCCTGAGAACCAGCCGTAACGGCCCGGTACGCTGTAGCTCAGGTCCGCCACGTAGAGGTTGCCTTTGGCCGCGACGTTGAAGGTGCCGTCGAAAGCGCCGAAGCTCACCAGGCGATCGTCGCCGGGGTTCTCCGGAGTCATCCGTTGCCGTGCCGCCTGGAGCTGAACACCCCAGGGGCCGTTCTGGGCGGTGACATGGAGGGCGGCGGCGAGGCGCCGGCCGTCGCGATCGGTGTCCTGGTTCTCCAGGGAGGAAGCCAACAGCGACGCACCCAGCTCCCCGCTCCAGTCCCCCGCGTCGTAGTGATGGGCGAGGCGGCCGACGAGCATGTCCTGTTCATGGTTGTCGCTGCCGTCCACCACGTAGTCGTCCGCCGTGGCGACGCTGGTGCCGTAGGTGCGTCCGCCGCGGCTGGTGCCCCGGCCCTGCTCGGCGGGAATGGGGTAGTACGCGGCTTGCAGGTCCCACTCGCCGCGTCTGGCGAGGTACTTGAAGCCGATGCTCTGGGTGTCCTCCAGGCCGATCACGTTGCCCAGAGTCTCGAAGAAGGTGCTGCCGAAATACGGCGCGAGGCCGAAGGGCACGGCAGTCTGGCCCACCTGCAGTTGCTGCTCGGGGGTGAAGCGGTAGCCGACCCAGGCGTACTCGGCAAAGGCGATGTCGCCCACGTCGTCGGTGTACTCGTAGGGGTAGGCGTCGCCGTAGAAGCGGTACTTGGCGGCGGCGATCCAGGTGTCCGACCGGTAGTCGGCGGTGAGGAAGAAGGTGTCGAAGCTGAACTTGGAGATGTCCCGGTCGGGATCGTAGTCCAACCGACCGCGCAGCGCGCCGCCGAGGTCGAGGTTGTCGGTGATCGGTACGGCGGCGGCAGGCTGGGCCAGGCCGGTAGCGAGCAGGATGGTGAAAATCGAGGTAAGCCGAGTGCGTTGCAGGTGCATGGACCGCTCCGGGTGGTTCTTGTCGTTTGAGGTGAGGAGGGCCGCCGCCGGGGCGGCCGGGAATCAGCCGAAGTCGCTCTGGGGATGGTTGCGACGCATCAGCACGGGGACGGCCAGGTAGCCGAGGAAGGCGATGACGAAGGCAGCAGGCGCAGAGGCGGTGGCCAGGGTGCTGTCATCGGAGAGGTGCAGGCCGATGCCTGCCAGGGCCGAGACGAGCCACGCCAGCAGGCCTCGGGCGCGGAAGGCCGGCAACTCGCCCTGGCCGTAGCGTGGGCCTCGGGTCGCCAGCAGGTGGGCGAGAGCGATGGCCACCCAGCCGACGATGAACAGGCTTTGATAGGACAGGGCCTGGAGGAGATAGCTGAAGACGTCGAAGCGCATCAGCAGGTAGGCCAGCACCCCGGTCGCCACGGCCCAGGCCGCGTAGGGCACGCGGCCCAGTCCCAGATGGCCGGAGAAGGCCTGGAGGTTGGTGACGGCGAGGTAGAAGTTGCCGGTATTGATGCGGGTTTGGCTGATCCACACGAAGAGCAGCCCGGACAACCCCATCAGTTGCACGATGGCCAGCACTACTGAGACTTCCGACAGCCCGCCCTCGGTGGGAATGGTGGCGGCAAGGAAGATTCCCACCAGGCCATTGAGCAGGAAGGCGACAGCGTAGAAGGGCATGCCGAAGTTGATCCGCGCGTGGTAGCAGCTGTCCTCCTGCTTGCCGTAGCGGGCGTAGTCCCAGGTGAACATCATCAGCACCCAGATGCCCATGAAATAGGTGAAGCAGTTCCACCAGCCGTTGGGCACCGGGCCGCCAGCCGGAGCCAGTTCCAGCCAGGCGGAGGAGTAGCCGTACTCATCGATGGCCATGACCACCGCCGCGGCCAGGCCCAGCAGGTAGAAGGGCAGCAGTAGACCGTTGAGCTTGTCCAGCCAGCGCATGGCGTTACCGAAGATCAGCAGAATGCTGTAGGTCACCACCAGCAGGAAGGCCAGGGGCAGCGAAACGGAGGGCAGGTAGTGATGCAGGGCGACCGCCATCACCGAGCCTTCGAACACGCCGTAGTAAATGGCTGTGGCGCTGAAGATCAGCGTGGCCAGGGCCGCGCCGCTGCGTCCGAACAGCACCTGGGAAAACTGCGCCACCGACAGTCCGCTAGCGATGGCGTGACGGGACAGCACGGCGTTGATGGCGCCGTAACTGACCACCGACAACACCAGGCCGATCAGTGCGTTCCAGGTGCCGTAACCCATGGCCAGGGCGGCGGCCACCACCAGGTAGAACATCGCGCTGCAGATGCCCCACCAGGCCATGGTGAGGGAGCCGCGACCGAGGCGCTGGGCCTCCGGCACGGATTGTCCGGGGGATGAATGATCGTTCGAAAGTGTTCCAGCCATGACCGTTTCTCTTGTTGTGTTGAGGGGGAAGCCCCCTGAAACGGTAAGGAAAAGCCGGCTGGCAGGATTGGCGTTTGGCGCACGTGTTTTTGCGCTTTGGTGTACATCAGCGCCGATCGGTGCTGATCCGGAAGGCAAGGCGAGGGCGTTGATGCCTACTTGGCGTGGGCGTGGAGGCATGCCGGGTGCCGTTACCCGAAGGGCAGTGCCCTGGCATTGACGGTTTGGTGCGTTGCCTCGGTGCGTTGCCTCGTGCCTCGGTAACGCACCCTACGTAGTCCGGCGGGCATGTCGGGTGCCGTTACCCGCAGGGCAACGCACCGGCATTGACGGTTATGGTGCGTTGCCTCGTACCTCGGTAACGCACCCTACGTAGTCCGGCGGGCATGTCGGGTGCCGTTACCCGAAGGGCAGCGCATTGGCATTGGTGCTTTGGTGCGTTGCCTCGGTGCTCGGTAACGCACCCTACGTGATCCGGCGGGCATGTAGGGTGCCGTTACCCGCAGGGCAACGCACCGGCATTGGTGCTTTGGTGCGTTGCCTTGTATCTCGGTAACGCACCCTACTCAGTGCCCGGCGTCGGCCTGCATGATATCGGCGATGATCGGCACGGGGGTCATCAGGTGGTTGCGCATCATTTCGCTGGCGCGGGCGGCGTTGCGGGCGAGGATGGCGTCCACCAGGGCGGCGTGCTCCTGCCGCTTGCGCTCCAGGGCCTCTTCGGAGAACACCGTCTGGGTCAGCCAGAGGTGGCGGTAGCGTTCCGCCTGATCGAACAGGTAGGTGCGGGCCTGAAGCAGGTGCTTGGAGCCGCACCCGGCAGCGATGGCGGTGTGAAAGGCCTTATGACGCTGGTCCCAGATATCCAGGCGCTGTTCGCGGGTCTTCACTTCCATCACCTTGGCCAGGGTGTGAGAGTGGGCCAGGACCTGGGCTTCCCAGGCATCGTCGCCGCGCTCGATGGCCAGGCTGACGATCATCGCTTCCAGGTTGGCGCGGGCGTCGTAGATGTCCTTCAGCTCTTCCAGAGACATGGGCGCCACGCGGTAGCCCTTCTGGCTGATGGCGACCACCAGCTTCTCCGCCACCAGTTGCGAAAGGGCTTCCCGCAGAGGGCCCACGCCCAGATCGTAGCGATCCTTCAGGGTACTCATCAGCAGCTTCTCACCGGGTTTGAACACGCCACGGATGATGTCCTGCTTGAGTCGCTCGTACCCACTGAATGCCGAGTTCTGGCGAGGGGCGAGTGCTTCCAAGGTGCAGTTCCTCAAATCGTTTTGCGAATCATACCCAAACGTCTTTTTGTCGAGAAATAGTGGGCAAACGAGCGTTTTATTTTCGTTTTTAAAAAATGTAGACATTCTTATGTTGTGGCGATATTTTTTGCTCGCCCGCCACCCAACGGGCCTGTCGCCCCCCCCTCTTTGCCAGGAAACCGCCATGAACGCCTTTACGAAGATCGAGAACCTTGTGATGCCGTTGCCGCTGGAGACCCGTGGGTTCACCGTCGAACCGTCCCAGCAGTCGCCGCGCCTGCTCGAGATCACCTTCGCCCGGGAAACCGTCGAAGCCTTCGTCAAGACCGTGAGCGAGTGGCCGGTGCAGGCTCTGGAGTACAAATCCTTCCTGCGGTTTCGCTTTGGCCAGATTCTCGACGACCTCTGCGAAGGCACCCTGCGCCCGGTGCTGCTGAACACCATCCTTGACCGTGGCACCGGCGGCATGCTGATCACCCCGATGGGGCTGGATGACGTGAGCCAGGCCGAGGACATGGTGAAATTCACCACCGCCTGCGCCCACCTGATTGGCCGCTCCAACTACGACGCCATGAGTGGCCAGTTCTACGCCCGCTTCGTGGTGGTCAATACCGACAACTCCGACAGCTACCTGCGTCAGCCCCACCGCGTAATGGAGCTGCACAACGACGGCACCTTCGTGAACCAGATCACCGACTACGTGCTGATGCTGAAGATCGACGAGAAGAACATGGAGGGTGGCAACTCCCTGATCCTGCACCTGGACGATTGGGAGCAGTGCGACGCTTTCTTCAGCCACCCCCTGGCCCGCCGTGAAATGCGCTGGACCGCGCCGCCGAGCAAGAAGGTCACCGAGGACGTGTTCCACCCGGTGTTCGACACCGATGCCGTGGGCCGTCCGACCATGCGTTACATCGACCAGTTCGTGCAGCCGGAGAACTTCGAGGAAGGAATCTGGCTGAACGCCCTGTCCGAGTCTCTGGAGGCCAGCCCGCAGAAGCTCTCCGTGCCGGTGCCGGTGGGCAGCTTCCTCCTGATCAACAACCTCTTCTGGCTCCATGGCCGCGACCGCTTCATCCCCCACGAGGGCCTGCGTCGCGAACTGATGCGCCAGCGTGGCTACATCAGCTACGAGAAGCCGCGTTACCAGCGTGGTCAATAATCCATGAAACGCGACGGGGGCTGCCGCGGGCAGCCCTTCGGTGTACCCGCTACAAGGGTTCGACCGAATAACGATTTTCAGCGCCTTTGCGTGAGGTAGCGACTGTGTACGATTTCATCATCGTCGGCGGCGGCATCGTGGGCATGTCCACGGCTATGCAGCTGATGCAGGTTTACCCGGACGCCAAGGTTCTCCTCCTGGAGAAGGAATCCGGCCCGGCCCGGCACCAGACCGGCCACAACAGCGGCGTGATTCACGCCGGCGTCTACTACACCCCCGGCAGCCTCAAGGCGAAGTTCTGCTTGGAAGGCAACAAGGCCACCAAGGCCTTCTGCAGCAAGCACGGCATCCGCTATGACGAGTGCGGCAAGCTGCTGGTGGCCACCAACGAGCTGGAAATGGAGCGCATGAAGGCGCTTTGGGAACGCACCGCAGCCAACGGCCTGGAGCGTTACTGGCTGTCCACCGCCGAACTGCGCGAGCGTGAGCCGAACATCGTCGGCATGGGCGGCATCTTCGTGCCTTCCAGCGGCATCGTCAGTTATGCCGAAGTCACCGCCGCCATGGGCCGCGAGTTCCAGGGCGCCGGTGGCGAGATCCACTACAGCGCCGAAGTCACCGGCCTCGACGAGCGTGCCGATGAAGTCGTCGTGCGCACCCGCACCGACGAGTTCCGCAGCCGCTATCTGATCACTTGCTCGGGGCTGATGGCCGACCGCGTAGTGCGCATGCTCGGTATCGAGCCGAATTTCATCATCTGCCCGTTCCGTGGCGAGTACTACCTGCTGCCCAAGCAGCACAACCAGATCGTCAACCACCTGATCTACCCGATCCCGGACCCGTCCATGCCGTTCCTCGGCGTGCACCTGACCCGGATGATCGACGGCACCGTCACCGTCGGCCCCAACGCCGTACTGGCGATGAAACGCGAGGGCTACCGCAAGTCCGATATCTCTGTCTCCGACCTGTTCGAGACCCTGACGTCCCCCGGCATCCTCAAGGTGCTGGCGAAGAACCTGCGTCCCGGCCTGATCGAAATGAAGAACTCCCTGTTCAAGGGCGGTTACCTCAAGGAAGTGCAGAAGTATTGCCCCAGCATCACCAAGGCTGACCTCACCGAGTACCCGGCCGGCGTGCGTGCCCAGGCGGTTTCTCGCGACGGCAAGCTCATCGACGACTTCCTCTTCGTCAACACCCCGCGCAGCGTGAACGTGTGCAACGCGCCGTCTCCCGCCGCCACCTCCGCGATTCCCATCGGCGCCCACATCGTCGACAAGGTCCGCGAGCAGATCGCCGCGACCGGCGGAAAATTCAGCATCAAAGCCACCGACAACGAGCAGCGGGCCGCCGGCTGAGCCGTCGCCACCGCCGCCCCCATTGAGGATGACAAGCGTGCAACTGAAAGACTCCAGCCTGTTCCGCCAGCAGGCCTATGTAGACGGTGCCTGGGTCGATGCCGACAACGGCCAGACCCTCAAGGTGAACAACCCCGCCACCGGCGAGCTGATCGGCAGCGTGCCGAAAATGGGCGTCGCCGAAACCCGCCGCGCCATTGAGGCCGCCGAGCGCGCACTGCCGGCCTGGCGTGCGCTCACCGCCAAAGACCGCGCCAACCGCCTGCGCCGCTGGTTCGAGCTGATGATGCAGAACCAGGAAGACCTGGCCCGCCTGATGACCCTGGAGCAGGGCAAACCCCTGGTGGAATCCCGCGGCGAAATCGCCTACGCGGCCTCCTTCCTCGAATGGTTCGGCGAAGAAGCCAAGCGCGTCTATGGCGACATGATCCCCGGCCACCAGGCCGACAAGCGCCTGATGGTGATCAAGCAGCCCATCGGCGTCACCGCGGCCATTACCCCGTGGAACTTCCCTTCCGCGATGATCACCCGCAAGGCCGGACCGGCCCTGGCCGCCGGCTGCACCATGGTGCTCAAGCCCGCCTCCCAGACCCCGTACTCCGCCCTGGCCCTGGCCGAGCTGGCCGAACGCGCCGGCATTCCCAAGGGCGTGCTCAGCGTGGTCACCGGCTCCGCTGGCGAAGTGGGCGGCGAACTGACCAGCAACCCCATCGTGCGCAAGCTGACCTTCACCGGCTCCACCGAAATTGGCCGCCAACTGATGGCCGAGTGCGCCAAGGACATCAAAAAAGTGTCCCTGGAGCTGGGCGGCAACGCGCCCTTCATCGTCTTCGATGATGCGGACCTGGACGCGGCCGTGGAAGGTGCGCTCATCTCCAAGTACCGCAACAACGGCCAGACCTGCGTCTGCGCCAACCGCCTGTACGTGCAGGACGGCGTGTACGACGCCTTCGTCGACAAGCTCACCGCCGCCGTGGCCAAGCTGAAAATCGGCAACGGCCTGGAGGATGGCATCACCACCGGCCCGCTGATCGACGCCAAGGCGGTGGCCAAGGTACAGGAGCACATTGAAGACGCCGTCTCCAAGGGCGCCCGCGTCGTTTCCGGCGGCAAGCCCCATGCCCTGGGCGGCACCTTCTTCGAGCCTACCGTGCTGGTAGACGTGCCGAAAAACGCTGCCGTGGCCAAGGAAGAGACCTTCGGCCCTCTGGCGCCGCTGTTCCGCTTCAAGGACGAAGACGAGGTCATCGCCTTCTCCAACGACACCGAATACGGCCTCGCCGCCTACTTCTATGCCCGCGACCTGGGCCGCGTATTCCGCGTGGCCGAGTCCCTGGAGTACGGCATCGTCGGCATCAACACCGGGATCATCTCCAACGAAGTGGCGCCCTTCGGCGGCGTCAAGGCATCGGGCCTGGGCCGTGAAGGCTCCAAGTACGGCATCGATGACTACCTGGAGATCAAATACCTCTGCATCGGCGTGTAAGCGCGGCAGAGCGACAACCGGCCCCTCTGGAGCGCCCACCCGCGCCAGAGGGGGCGTGACTCACTATTCACCTCGGACGGGCCGGCACCTCGGCACGAGGACCGTTTCGTCCAGCGAAACACGTAACCTGGGAGCAAGCATGAACACCAACCAGAGCCTGCAACAACGCCGTATGGCCGCCATCCCCCGTGGCGTCGGCCAGATCCACCAGATCTATGCCGAGCGTGCCGAGAACGCCACCGTCTGGGACGTGGAAGGCCGTGAATACCTGGACTTCGCCGGCGGTATCGCCGTGCTCAACACCGGCCACCTGCACCCGAAGATCATGGCGGCAGTCCAGGAGCAACTGGCCAAGCTGACCCACACCTGCTTCCACGTCTTCGGCTACGAGCCCTACGTGGCCCTGGCGGAAAAGCTCAACCAACGGGTGCCGGGCGATTTCGAGAAGAAAACCCTGCTGGTGACCACCGGCGCCGAAGCCGTCGAGAACGCCATCAAGATCGCCCGCGCTGCCACCGGCCGCGCTGGTGTAATCGCCTTCACCGGCGCCTACCACGGCCGCACCCACTACACCCTGTCCCTGACTGGCAAGGTAGTGCCGTACTCCGCCGGCATGGGCCTGATGCCGGGCGGCATCTACCGCGCCCAGTACCCGAACCCGGTGCATGGCGTGTCCAGTGATGACGCCATCGCCAGCATCGAACGCATCTTCAAGAACGACGCCGCTCCCAGCGACATCGCCGCCATCATCCTCGAGCCCGTACAGGGCGAAGGCGGCTTCAATGTCGCGCCGAAAGACTTCATGGCCCGCCTGCGCGCCCTGTGCGACCAGCACGGCATCGTCCTCATCGCCGACGAAGTGCAAACCGGCGCTGGCCGCACCGGCACCTTCTTCGCCATGGAGCAGATGGGCGTCGCCGCCGACCTGACCACCTTCGCCAAATCCATCGCCGGTGGCTTCCCCCTGGCGGGCGTGGCTGGCCGCGCCGAGTTGATGGACGCCGTGGCCCCGGGCGGCCTGGGCGGCACCTATGCCGGCAGCCCCATCTCCTGCGCTGCTGCCCTGGCGGTGATCGAAGCCTTCGAGAGCGAGAAACTGCTGGATCGCGCCAAGTCTGTGGGTGAAATCCTTACTGCCGGCCTGCGCAAGATCGGCGAGCGCCACAACAGCCTGGTGGATGTGCGCAACCTCGGCGCCATGGTCGCCGTGGAACTGTTCGAAGGCGGCGACACCGCCAAGCCTGCCGCCGAGCTGACCGGAAAAGTCGTCGCCAAGGCCCGGGAAAAAGGCCTGATCCTGCTGTCTTGCGGCACCCACTACAACGTCCTGCGCATCCTCGTGCCGCTGACCGTCAGCGATGCGGACCTGGAGCGTGGTTTGGCTCTGATCGGCGAGTGCTTCGACGAGCTCGCCTGAGGACACCCAGACAGCGGCCCAGCGGGCCGCACGATTTAGAGCGTCACCCTGGTCCCTGCTCACCCGCGCCTGCCCCGTCACACCGTCCGGGGCAGCGCGGGCTTTTTTTGCTCCCGCGGCTCTGGTGAGCGCGGAAACCGACGCTGCCCAGGGGGCACGACAAGAACAAAGGTAATGCCATGCAAGCAGATAAGAACAACCTGAGTCATGGGTTGAAGTCCCGCCACGTGACCATGCTTTCCATTGCCGGCGTGATCGGCGCCGGCCTCTTCGTCGGCTCTGGCCGCGCCATCGCCGAAGCCGGCCCGGCCACCATCCTGGCCTACATCTTCGCCGGCGTGCTGGTGGTGCTGGTGATGCGCATGCTGGCCGAAATGGCCGTCGCCTCTCCGGACACCGGCTCCTTCTCCACCTACGCCGACCAGGCCATTGGCAAATGGGCCGGCTACACCATCGGTTGGCTCTACTGGTGGTTCTGGGTGCTCATCATCCCCATCGAAGCCAACATCGCCGCCACCATCATCAACACCTACGTGCCGCAGATGGAGATCTGGGTGCTCTCCCTGGTGATCACCCTGCTGCTCACCGCCACCAACCTGTTCAGCGTGAAGAACTACGGCGAGTTCGAGTTCTGGCTGGCCCTGGTCAAGGTGGCCGCCATCGTCGGCTTCATCATCCTTGGCGCCTGCGCCATCCTCGGCCTGCTGCCCAGCACCGGTGTCAGCGGCGTCTCGCGCCTGTGGGACAACGGCGGTTTCATGCCCAACGGCTTCGGCGCCGTGCTCAGCGCCATGCTGATCACCATGTTTTCCTTCCTCGGCGCCGAGGTGGTCACCATCGCCGCCGCCGAGTCCGACGCCGCCGGCAAGCAGATTTCCAAGGCCACCAACTCGGTGATCTGGCGGATCACCCTGTTCTACATCCTGTCAATATTCATCGTCGTCGCCCTGGTGCCCTGGACCGACCCGCGCCTGGCCACTGAAGGCTCCTACGTCACCGTGCTGGACACCCTCGGCGTGCCCCACGCCAAGGCCATCATTGACTTCGTGGTACTCACCTCGGTCACCAGCTGCCTCAACTCCTCCCTCTACACCGCCTCGCGCATGCTCTATTCCCTGAGCCGCCGTGGCGACGCCCCGGCCTGCGCCCAGGTGACCACCCGCAGCGGCACCCCCATCTACGCCGTACTGCTGTCCACCGGCGCCGCCTTCCTCACCGTAATCGCCAACTACCTGGTGCCCTCCAAGGTGTTCGGCTTCCTGATGGCCAGCTCTGGCGCCATCGCCCTGCTGGTGTACCTGGTCATCGCGGTTTCCCAACTGCGCCTGCGCAAACGCCTGATGGCCGAAGGCAAGGCCCTGAGTTACCGCATGTGGCTGTTCCCCTGGCTCACCTGGGGCGTGATCCTGTTCATCAGCAGCGTGCTGGTGCTCATGCTGTTCCGCCCGGACCACCGCGTCGAGGTCGTGTCCACCATGGTGCTGGCCACGTTAGTGGTCTGCTCCGGCCTGCTCATCACCCGCCGTCGCTCGCGGGAAGTGCAGGGTGGGGCGGCGTTGCGCAGCGCCCAGGGCTGAAGCCCCGGCTCACTTCGTAATGCTGTTCACTTAAGCGGAGCAGCATTACGGTTCACCGGATAGCGGGTTTTTGAAATCTTCACCGCCCTTGGCCTTGTGGGCCTTGGGTGGTGATCGAGGACCAGCCCTCCAACTCCCGCGCTCAGTTCCGACAAGCGTCTGCCGGTTGCCGAGATCGGGTTGGCCGCTGCCATGACGATCAGTTGCACGGTGATGTATTGGCAGGCCGGCTTGAAGCGTCTCTCGGATCGCGAGCGACCAAAGGCCACAGCCGCCTGACTCGCCTCGCGGCGGATGATGTTGTAGGCCAGGAGCAGTCCCCAGACTTCCTGGTAGATCAAGTCGGTCTTCTTGCTGCGCAGGGTCACTGCATTCTGCTGCATGGGGCTCTTGATATCTCGGAAGCCCAGCTCGATCTCCCAACGCTCCTGGTACAGCTCGGCAACGGCCTTGGCACTGTGGCGATCGGCCGGCAGCGAGGTCAGGACGGTATTGACTTTGCCCTGCCGTTCGTAGCCGACTTCACGCGCCTCCCAGTAGCCCGGTAGCACCGGGTTACAATTTCGCGCCTGCGGCGAAACTTTCATGCGCAGCAAGCGATCCTGCTTGCCGTAACGGATCACCTCTTCGCTGACAGGGCCTTTGCGGGCCGGGATCAACCAGTGGCGCTGCTCGCCGTGAAGGGCCAGGGTCAGCAGCAGATCGGCACTCCAGAAGCCCTTGTCGAACAGCGAGATCGAGTGGTCGGGAATTTGCTGAAGAAAGGCATCGGCCAGACGCATTTCGCTACGCCGGTAGGGGCTCAGTTGGGCATCCAGAATCAGGTGGGAGCGCACATTCATCAAAGCCACCAGGCGCATCATGGGAAACGGCGTCTGCCGCTCGGTGGCGGCATTGCCGGAGCCGAAGTGCTCCCGTAGCTCCGGCGTATCCGGGGTGCGCAGGAGGGCACCGTCCACCGCGAACACCCACAGGTCCTGCCAGGTATCACCGTCATAGCACTCACTCCCCCACTGATCGCCCGGCTGGCTCGGCACCCAGCCGCTTGCGGGCTTCGCTGATGCCACTCCTGGCCAAAAGATCGTGAGAGGCCAGCCCCTTCGCACAGATGTTCAGCCGTCTGGCTACCTCATGGACCGGTTCATCGCGGAACAAGGCCATGCCCAGTACCAGCCAGAGCACCGGATCGGTCGGTAGCCGGCGACGACGAATGGTTGCTTGGGTGGAAAGATCCAGCGCGAACGCCACCCATTCGATCGGGATGTTCTGGGTAAAGGTGCTCAAGTCAGAGAAGTTGAACAGCTCGCCCAGATCCAGCAACTGTTGTTGGAAGGACATAAAAAATCCGATGCCAGAAGATCTAGCATCGGATTTTCAAGGAAGCCCGGCAGCGACTCAAATGCCTAAGGAAGGTCTGAAGTAGCCCGGTATTTCTCGCCGACTTCAGCCTCCGTCGTTTTTTGAAAGCGGGCCGTCGATCAAAATCGACCAGATGGCTCGCTCACTTATCCAGTTTTGTCCATCGCGAGCAGCTCGCGACGACCATTTTCTGCACTACAGGCGCACCTCTCCTGCGGTGGCCAGCAAATGACGACGCGCCATCCACAGGTTTGACAAGGCGAACAGCGTCACCAGTTGTGCGGTGTTCTTCACCAGCCCGCGGAAGCGCACCTTGGTATAGCCAAACTGCCGCTTGATCACCCGGAACGGGTGCTCGACTTTGGCACGCACCTGGGCCTTGGCCTTCTCGATCTTGCGCTTAGCCTTATATAGCGCGCTGCGCTTATCGAGCTTCTTGTAGGTGCTGCGGCGTGCCGCCACCTGCCAGATAACCTTCCGTCCCTCATGCTCTGGGCGTTTTTCAACACCGGTGTAACCTGCGTCCGTACACACCACGTTCTCGACGCCATGCAGCAACTGGCCGACCTGGGTAACGTCCGCCACGTTGGCTGCCGTGCCCACCACGCTGTGCACCAGGCCCGATTCAGCATCGGCGCCGATGTGCGCCTTCATGCCGAAGTACCATTGATTGCCTTTCTTGGCCTGGTGCATTTCCGGATCGCGCTTGCCGTCCTGGTTCTTGGTTGAACTCGGTGCGTGGATCAGCGTGGCATCGACGATGGTGCCCTGGCGCAGCGACAGGCCGCGATCTCCCAGATAGCCGTTGATCACCGCCAGAATCCCAGCCGCCAGCTCATGCTCCTCCAGCAGACGGCGGAAATTAAGGATGGTGGTTTCGTCAGGGATGCGCTCCAGACCCAGCCCCGCGAACTGGCGCAGGATGGTCGTCTCGTACAGCGCCTCCTCCATCGCCGGATCACTGTAGCCGAACCAGTTCTGCAGCAGATGCACGCGCAGCATCGCCATCAGCGGATAGGCCAGACGACCACCTTCGCCTTTGGGGTAGTGCGGCTTGATCAGGCCGATCAACCCCTTCCATGGAACAACCTGATCCATCTCGATCAGGAACAACTCCTTGCGGGTCTGCTTGCGCTTGCCGGCGTACTCGGCGTCGGCGAAGGTCATCTGCTTCATCGGGATACTCGGGCAACGGGATCGGCGAATTTCACCAGATTCGGGAAGTCTTCTTCAGGGTTTCCCTAAGTGAACAACATTACGGGCTACTTCGAGCTCAACGAAAAGACACGCCTCCGGGCGATTCACTCCTCTAACGGAAACCACCATGACTCGGGTGATGGAAGAGCGCTATCACTCGGAAGGCTACAAGTCACCGGCTGCCTCAACTCAAGAGCAGTGAAAGTGTTTGGCGAAGCGAGGGACGCTCCGAGTGCCCTGCGTTGCAAGTCTGGGGCTCTGCGCGGAGCTGGTCAGGCAATCTCTTGTGTCTCCAGCCACGATCTCCGAGGCGATCTCTGGTAGCTACGGTGTCAAAGAAAGTCGCGGCATTCCTTTCGGCCCAGCCACCCATCGCCTCTCGCCTCCAAACCCCTTGAAACGGTTTGACAGGCAGCTTTTTTTCGATCTATCGTATTTATCAGCATAAATACTATAAAAGAGATTTCAAGATGTACGATCCGCTGCAATCGCTTCACCCCGGTCATGGAGCGCCACACGCGCCCTCCTATTGGGTGGCCAGCGCTGGCAACCCCACGCCGGACGACGGCCCCCTGAAAGGGACAGCCGAGGAAGACGTAGCCATCATCGGCTCGGGGTATACCGGTCTGTGCGCGGCGTACTTTCTCGCCCATCAGCATGGGATCAAGGCGATCGTGCTGGAGGCCAATCAAGTTGCCTGGGGCTGCAGCAGTCGCAACGGTGGGTTCGCACGGGTATCGGGCGGGCACTTGTGGCCTTCCGAGTTGATCTCCCACTACGGCCTGGATGTCGCGCGTCGCTATTTCGACGACACCCGCGAAGCCCTGGCCCAGCTCCGCAGGCTAATCACCGAGGGCTCGATCGACTGCGATCCGCAACTCGATGGTGTAATCAAGCTCGCTCACCACCCCAGTCGACTGGCGGGGTTGGAAAGCGAAGCGAATCTGTTCAACCGCCACTTCAATTTCCCAGTAGAGATTCTTTCCGCCAAGGAGCTGCACGATTATCACCGCGGCGGCGAAGTCCACGGAGGCATCCGGCTTCCGGAGGGATTCGGTCTTCACCCGATGAAGCTCGCGATGGGGCTGCTGCGCATGGCGCGCAACGCTGGAGCCAGAGTGCATTCGTCCTCGCCGGTGATCTCGCTGGAACGTAAAGCAGGGCACTACCTGCTTGAAACGCCCGAGGGCGCCATGCGGGCACGCAAGGTCATCATCGCCACCAACGGCTATACCGCCCCCGGGCTCCACCCGTTCCTGCGCGGACGCTACATGCCGGTCCACTCAAGGATCCTGGTTACACGCCCGCTCACCGAGCACGAGATCGGGCTGACCTTGCCCAGTATGGACAGCATGATCGACACGAGGAATCTGCTGTATTACTACCGCCGTCTTCCCGACAACAGACTGCTGTTCGGCGGCCCTGGCGCCGTATCCGGCAACGATGCCGAACATCCCCGCCATCGCGACGCACTGCTGGAAGGCCTCACCCGCAAATTCCCCGAACTGGCCGGTATCGCCGTCGAATACGACTGGGGTGGCTGGGTGTGCATGAGCCAAGACGGGGTTCCGCACATCCATGAACTGGAGCAAAGTCCAGGCGTCTTTGCAGCTCTGGGTTACTCGGGAAGCGGAATCTCCTACGCCACCCTGGCGGGCAGGCGCTTAGCGGCGATGGCCGTAGGCACTCCGGAGACGCCTCCCACCCAGGTCACATCAAGCCCTTTGCCGCGCTTCCCGTTCGCTCGCTTCCTGCGGCTTGGCCAGTACTTCGCCTACCACCTCTACCGCTATCAGGATCGGCGACCCTGATCAGTTCGAGCCCCTCGCCATACTGCGTCCATGCACAAACAATAGAGACAATGCCATGACCTTCACCTTCAAACGCATCGCGCTTTCCAGCTTGCTGATCTCCTCGTCCATCATGTCGACTTTGGCCAACGCCGAATCGGTCACGGTCATTTCCTTCGGCGGCGCTATTCAGAAAGCACAGAAGATTGCCTACTACGGTCCCTTCGAGAAAAGCGCCGGGACCCGTGTAATCGCCGGGGAATACAACGGCGACCTGGCCAAGATCAAAACCATGGTGGACACCCAACATGCCACCTGGGATGTCGTCGAGATGGATGGAAACTCCCTTGCGCGCGCCTGCGACGAGGGGCTGATCACCCAGCTGGACTGGTCAAAGATTCCATCCAAGGCAGACCTGATGCCCGAAGCCGTCAGCGATTGTGGCGTCGGTACCCTGGCCTGGTCCGCCGGCATTGCCTACAACGCGGACAAGCTGAATGGGGCACCGGCCACCTGGGCGGATTTCTGGGACGTGAAGAAATTCCCGGGCAAGCGCGGGCTGCGCAAGAGCGCGGTGCACACCCTAGAGTTCGCGCTGCTCGCGGACGGGGTGCCGAAGGACGAGGTTTACGAAGTACTCAGCACGCCCCAAGGCGTCGACCGGGCCTTCGCCAAGCTTGACCAGATCAAGCCCAACATCCAGTGGTGGGAGTCCGGCGCCCAGCCCCAACAATGGCTGGCGGCAGGCGACGTGGTCATGACCAGCGCCTATAACGGCCGGATCAAGGACGCCCAGCAGGAAGGCACGAACCTGAAGTTCGTCTGGAACCAGAGCCTGTTCGATCTTGACCATTGGGCAGTGGTCCACGGCGCGAAAAATCTCGACCAGGCCTACGCGTTCATCGAGTTCGCCAGCAACACGGAGAACCAGCGGGTCTTCGCCCGCACCATCGCCTACGGACCGACGAACGTGAACGCCGTGAAGGGCCTCTCCGCCGCAGAGTTGCACGACCTGCCGACCGCGCCGGCGAACCTCGATGCCGCGCTGGCTACCGACAACGTCTTCTGGCTGGACCATGCCGAGGACCTAGAAGTGCGCTTCACCGCCTGGGCGTCGCGTTGATCCAACTGGAAAATTTGCAGTGAACGGAGGCGCCATGCGCATTGTGATTGCTCGTATGAACCACGAGACCAACAGTTTCTCGCCGGTTCCTACTCCCCTCTCGGCGTTCAATCCACGCTGGGGGGATGAGGCCCTGATTGCAGGTATCGGATCGGCTACGGCCATGGGGGCTTTCATCGCATTCGCCGAGCGCGTTGGCGCTTCGATCAGGACGCCGGTCTTCGCACATGCAAACCCTAGCGGCCCGGTCGAACTGGCCGCATGGGAACGCATGGCCGCCGCCATCGTGGACGAGGTCGCCAAGGGCTGCGAGGTCGTTCTGCTAGATCTTCACGGAGCGATGGTCACCACCGACGGTGGCGATGGCGAGGGCGCGCTACTGGCCAGGGTCAGAGCGGCCGCCCCGCACGCGAAAATCGGCGTTGCACTGGACCTGCATACCAACCTGAGCCAGTTGATGGTCGACAACGCGGATGTGCTGGTGGGGTTCAAGACCTACCCGCACATCGACATGGTCGAGACCGGGGAGCATGTGGTCCGGGTGATCGAGGGTATGCTCGAGGATGGATGCGGCACCTACAAATCGAAGGTACATCCGCCTTTGCTGGCGCATACCCTGCAAATGAACACCGAGGTGCCGGGCGCAATGCGTGATGCCATAGCAGCTGCGCGGGCCGCTGAAGCCCAGCCCGGCGTTCTGGCGGTGAGCGTGTTCGGCGGTTTCCCCCTCGCGGATATAGCCGATGCCGGCATGTCGGTTCTGGTCGTCGCCCAGGAGCAGCGATTGGCAGATGAAACCGCCAGAAAGATCGCACGGCAGCTCTGGCAAACCCGAGAGGCATTCGTGTTCCATGAGGACGAGCTGTCTGACTCGTTAGCTCACGCGCAGCAGCTGGCCGATAGTTCGGGCAACGGCCCGGTGCTCCTGCTGGACCACGGCGATAACTGCATGTCCGGCGGAACCTGCGACACCATGGATGTGCTTGCCGCAGCGCTGGATCGGGGGCTGACCGAAATCATCACTGGCCCTATCTGCGATCCCACCGCGGTTGCCGTGATGCACGACGCCGGCATCGGTGCGCAGGTGGAACTGCAGCTCGGTAATCAGATGCTGCGCCCGAACGGCACGGTGTCGCCGATTGCCGTGACCGGCAAGGTGGTTGCCGTGAGCGATGGACAGTATGTGGTCAGCGGCCCGACCTACACCGGAATGCGCTGCTCTATGGGGCGGGCGGCGGTGATCGATCTGGGTACCGCGCAGGTGCTTGTCAGTGAGGAGCCCCACGAGCCTTGGGACCTCGGTGTGTTCCACAGCGTCGAACTCGATCCGACCCGCTGCCGTTACCTCATCCTCAAGTCACGCATGTACTATCGTCCGGTGTTCCAGCCAATATCCCGAGCCACGGTGCATTGCGCCAGTCCTGGCGTTACCAGCTCGGATTACACCCTGTTCCCCTACCGACACGTTCCGCGACCGGTGTTTCCGATCGAACCCGGCACTCGTTGGGATGCCGACGCCTGAGACCATGAGCCCAAAGACACCCCCCACGAACTTCCGTCGCCGCAAGATCTCTGACATGGTCGCCGACGACCTGCGGCGCTGGATCGCCCAGGAAAACCTGCAACCAGGCGACCGTCTGCCCAACGAGCGTGCCCTGCTTGAACACTACAGCTGCTCCAAGGGCACGATTCGTGAAGCACTCAAGTCGCTGGAAGTCCAGGGCCTGGTGAAGATGGTCACCGGCCCCAACGGCGGCCCTGAGGTCTGCACTGTCTCGCTGGACGTCATCATGCAGCAGCTGCGGACCTTCCTGCACTTTCAGAAGTTCGACTTCCAGCAGGTCTACAGCCTGCGTCAGAGTCTGGAGGTCATGCTGGCGAAAAGCGTGGTGGGCCGTCTCGACGAGCAGCACCTGGCGAAACTCCAGGCGAACATCACCGAATACGAGCTCCTGCGCGCCCAGGGCGATCGCCAGGGCGCGCGGCGCACCGAGCTGGAGTTCCACGACATCCTCACCCTGGCCTGCGATAACCCGATCCTGGCCTTCATCTGTCGCTTCATCAACGGCCTACTGCGCGACCTGGTCGAGTATCGCAGCGACCAGTACGACGACCACGAAGCCTTCGGCAACCACAACATTGACAGCCACCGTCAACTTTTGGATGCGTACCGCAAGGGCGATGGGAAGGCCGTCGAGAAATTGATGGAAGAGCACATGCATTGCGCTGCTCGGTTTATGGCACGGCTGGATGCGCAATTCAGTTCTGACCTGCTGAGCGGCGCCTCCAACTGACTCGCGGCTGACCGCCCAACCTTCAAGAGCGAGAGTTTGATCGCATGGATACCTACACCCTGAAAAACGCACAGCGGTTCTATATCAATGGCGAATGGATCGAACCGCAGAGCAAGGCAACGCTTGACGTCATCAACCCCGCCACCGAGCAATCCATCGGCCTGGTAGCGATGGGGGCGGGTGCCGACGTCGAGCGGGCAGTCGCGGCCGCCAAGGCAGCCTTTCCAATTTTTTCGCGTACCAGCAAGGAAGAGCGACTAACGCTGCTGCAACGGGTGCTCGAGTCCTACCAGACGCGGTTGGTGGCTGTCGCCGAGGCCCTGACGCTGGAAATGGGAGCACCGGCCAAGTTCGCGCTGGAGTGGCAAGCAGGCATAGGCACTGCGCACATCAAGCAGATGATCCGCTCGCTGGAGCAATTCGAGTTCACCGCGCAACGCGGGACGACACGAGTCGTGAAGGAACCTGTCGGGGTGGTCGCGCTTATCACACCGTGGAACTGGCCGATCAACCAGATCGCCTGCAAGGTTCTACCTGCTCTGGCCGTGGGCTGCACTATGGTACTCAAGCCGAGCGAGCTCGCCCCGTTCAATGCGGTGCTCTTCACCGAGGCGCTGCACGAGGCAGGAGTCCCTCCTGGAGTCTTCAACCTGGTGCAAGGCGATGGCCCGTCCGTTGGGCAGCCGCTGGCGAGCCATCCTGATGTGGACATGGTGTCGTTCACCGGCTCGACCCGTGCCGGCGTGATGGTTGCGAAGACCGCCGCGGACACCGTAAAGCGTGTCCACCAGGAGCTAGGCGGCAAGTCAGCGAACATCCTGCTGCCCGACTGCGATTTACCCAGAGCCGTGGAGCTGGGCGTGCTGGGTTGCTTCTCTAACGCAGGTCAATCCTGTAACGCGCCTACTCGCATGCTGGTGCCTGCTGATCGGCATGCCGAGGTCCTCGAAATCGCACGACAGGTCGCCGAGCATGTCAGCGTCGGTGATCCTCATGCCGCGGGCACGGATATGGGCCCGGTCATCAGCGAGGTGCAGTTCCTGAAAATCCAGGACCTGATCGCCACCGGCATCGCCGAAGGTGCGGAACTGATCAGCGGGGGCCTGGGCCGCCCCGACTTGGTGGAGCACGGATATTTCGTGAGGCCAACCATCTTCGGCAATGTCCAGCCGAGTATGACCATCGCACGTGAGGAAGTCTTCGGACCGGTGCTGGCGATCATTCCCTACGAATCCATTGAGCAGGCTATCGCCATTGCAAACGACAGCGTTTTCGGCCTGGCGGGATACGTCCAAGGGACTAACCAAGAACTCGCGCGTGAGGTAGCTGGGCAACTGCGGGCGGGCACGGTCTACATCAACTATCCCGCCTGGGATCCTGCTGCTCCGTTCGGCGGCTACAAGCAGTCGGGTAATGGTCGCGAATACGCCGATTTCGCGCTACACGACTTCGTGGAGATCAAGGGGATCGTTGGCTACGGCACGCCGTAAGCAGCGGCGAAGAGACAGGGAGGCCTCACAGGTGGCTTCCTCAACGGCGTTAACCCATCAAACTGGAGAAAGAACCATGGAGCAACTACTGCCCGCTGGCGTCATCGATTTCGCGAACCCCACCATTGCGGAGGCTCGTCGAGAGATCAGCGATCCCGCGCTGGTGGACACGCCTTACAGCAGCAGCAGCTGGAGACATTTCACCTCGGACGATCAAAAAGCCGCGGCCGGATTCTGGGAAGCACCTGCCCACCTTCACCGCTGTGAATTCGCCTACGCGGAACTCTGCCATCTGCTGAAAGGGGACGTTCGACTCACGGACAGTAATGGCGTCGCAAAAACTTTTGGGCCAGGGGATTCGTTCCTGGTGCAGAAAGGGTTCAAGGGTGTTTGGGAAAATCTCAGCGATGTGCGGAAGGTTTACTTCATTCTCGCATGAGTGACACCTCTTCCATGCGCGCCCGACATGCCGGAAGCAGTCTCACCGGTTAGTGGTCTGTCCCGGGCTGAGTGGACACTGACTTAAGGTGGATAATGTCCGCCGCAAGGAGTGTTCATGAGCCAGACCAGACGACGTTTTCCCGAATCCTTCAAACGCGAGGCGGTAGAGCAGGTGCTTGCCGGTACGCCGCTTCGTCATGTGGCTGAGACGCTCGGCATCGCTGAAAGCCTGCTGGGCAAATGGAAGCGCCAGTACGAGCAGCAAGGTAACGATGCTTTTCCGGGCAACGGCAAGCAGCGTGGCGAGAGTGCGGAGCTGCGTCGGCTGCGCCAGCAGCTGGCCCAGGTCACCATGGAGCGTGATGTTTTAAAAAGGCGCTCGCCATCTTCTCGCAGCCCACGAAGTGAGGTTCCGCGCCATCGAGGCGTTGGCCGGTCGTTACCCCGTAGCGCCGATGTGCCGGCTGCTACGGGTATCGCGCAGCGGTTTCTATGCCTGGCAACAGCGACCTCCTTCGGCGAGAGAGATGGCGAATCGGCGCCTGAGCAAGGCGATCCGCACCATCCACCATGAGGTAAATGGGATCGATGGCCATCGCCGCATCAAGGCAGAATTGACGGCCATGGGGCATGCGTGTGGCCGGCATCGGGTCGCTCGACTGATGCGCGAAGCCGGTCTGCGCGTTCGTTCGCGCAAGCGCTGGCGGCTGGTTTCCAGTAGTCGCCACGATCTACCGATTGTCCCTAATCACCTGGATCGCCAGTTCGTCTCGGATCGCGCCAACCGGCATTGGGTCGACTCAGCAAGCCCACATGGTCTTGGGTTACTGGGGGGATGTCGGGGATGGGCCGCTGATACTGGATAACCTCCACCCCGATATCCAGCCGATCGCCCAACGGCCGGATCTACACCTGCAATTCGCCTTCGATATAGATCACCTGTATCGATTTGACCACCACCGCTTGATTGTTGCTGGCGACGCTCGGCTACTGCCATGTTGGATGACGCTGAAAGACAGGGTGAGGCGGGAGCAGTTCCCGTCCTCCCCCGACATCCAGCTTGCGGCGGTTAATGGTTCGGCCTCAAACGAAGCCACGACCATTTCGAACTGAGCTGAAGCAGGTTGCAGTTCGAGTGTCGGCGCTGATTGAAAATTGACCCACCCTGCCGATTGAAAAATGACCCAGGGCGGCTTGCCGATTTTCACCTCGGCAATTGTGGATAAGCCTAGCAGCCGACAAACCTGCAAACGAAGCTGACCCCACCTCCGATCCTGTGGCAGGGTCAGCCCGGCGAGATCAGAACGGGTCGTCCTCCGTTTCTTCCCCATGCTGCCGCTTGCGCTCCCGGGCCTGGATCTTGGTCTGTGCCGCCAGACTGCTGTTTTGCAGGCGGTAGGACTCGTTGCCGGTTTCGACGATATGACAGTGGTGCGTCAGTCGATCCAGCAGCGCGGTGGTCATCTTGGCGTCGCCAAACACACTCGACCATTCCGCGAAGCTGAGGTTGGTGGTGATGATCACGCTGGTGTGCTCGTACAGCTTGGAGAGCAGGTGAAACAGCAGCGCGCCACCGCTTTGGCTGAAGGGCAAATACTCCAGCTCATTGAGGATCACCAGATCCGCTCGCAGCAGCCCCCGGGTGATCCGTCCCGTCTTGCCCTCGTGTTTTTCGCGCTCCAGCAGGTTGACCAGGTCGACCGTGGAGTAGAAGCGCACCCGCTTGTTGTGCTGCGTGATGCCGGACACGGCCAGGGCCGTCGCCAGGTGCGTTTTCCCCGTCCCCGGGCCACCGATGAACACCACGTTCTGCGCGGTCTCCGTAAACGCCAAGCTGGACAGCTCCTTGATCAGGCGAGCGTCGGCACTGGAGACGCTGAAATCGAAGCCCGCCAGGTCACGGTGCATGGGGAGCTTGGCCATGTGCATCTGGTGGCTTACTGAGCGCACAGCCCGGTCGGCATGCTCCTGTTCCAGGAGATGTTCGAGCAGCCATTTGGATGACGCTGTGGTGGATTCGCCCTGAGCCGCCAGTTCCGTCCAGGCATTGGCCATGCCGTGCAAACGCAGCCCTTTGAGTTCGTCGGTCAGATGCAGCCGCGCTGTGCGCGAGTACCTTGAAGCCCTTGATGAAGAGGCGCTGGCTGAAGCTCTTCCCAAGAAAGTCTCACTCACTGATCCGCTGTCCCGTTGGACTGCCGCGCCAGGCGGCCCGGCCTTCTTTGCCTACTCCACGAATTACCTGATCGACACTGAGCACGGCACATTCGCGGACAGCTTGAAGGGTTCTCTGAGGCCACCGAGACGGGTCTCCCGCACACCTCATGCCTGCAAAAAATCCAACGTGAAGCCTACACCCCCAAGTCGTCAGGTCTTAGACAGGAAAAACCCCGAGGAGCAGGTCAGGGAAGAACAGCCCCGAAACCAAATCCAAGGAAAATATCCTTTACATTCAGTCACATAGAAAATGAACAAGATCCACAAAAGAGCGTTAAATTCATATTTGACATCTTTTTATGTTTTTATTATCTTTTGGCTCTCATCACACGAGTGAATCGCCCCGGCTTTCCTAGACACTCTCCAAGCTCTGGAAATAACGCTTTTCAAACTCCACTGGCGATAGCTGCATAGCGCTGCTGTGCCGGCGTTTGGGGTTATAAAACATCTCGATGTAATCGAACACATCGCTGCGGGCTTCTTCGCGGGTGCCGTAGGTTTTTCGTCGGATGCGTTCCCGCTTCAGCAACTGGAAAAAGCTTTCCGCCACCGCGTTGTCGTGGCAGTTACCGCGTCGACTCATGCTGCTGATCAGGTTGTTGGCCTTGAGGAAGCTCTGCCAGTCCGAGCTGCTGAACTGGCTGCCCTGGTCGGAGTGGATCATCACTTCCTGCTTGGGCTTGCGCCGCCACACCGCCATCAACAGGGCATCGATGGCCAGGTCGCTGCACATCCGTGGCTTCATCGACCAGCCGATCACCTGGCGTGAAAACAGATCCAGCACCACCGCCAAATACAACCAACCCTCATAGGTGCGGATGTAGGTGATGTCGGTGACCCAGACCTTGTTCGGTTCACTGACGTTGAACTGCCGCTCCAGGCGATTGGGCGAAGCTACCGTTGGCCGGCCGCTGTAATAGCCGGGGCGCCGACGATAGCCGGTCTGCGAGCGCAGCCCTTCTCCCCGCATCAGGCGAGCCACGCGGTGCCGGCCACAGGACTCTCCCAGCTCACGCAGGTCGTCGTGAATCTTGCGATAGCCGTAGACCCCACCGCTTTCCAGCCAGGCATGTTTGATCAACCCGAGCAGGCGCTGATCTTCCTTGGCGCGTACGGATTTCGGCTCGGCCAGCCAGGCGTAGTAACCGCTGGGATGCACTTTCAGGGTCTGGCAGAGACGCCGCACCGGGTACTCCACCGACAGCTTGCTGATGAAGGCGTACTTCAGCCGGACTCCTTGGCAAAGTACGCGGCGGCCTTCCTAAGAAACACCTTCGACCGCCTGGAGCGTGAAGCCGAGCTCGGCTGCTCGGCGGTGTAACCCCTTCAGCACGCGCTCGCGGTACTTTTGCTCATAGTGATCGGCACCGGGATCCTGATAGGCGATGCCGAAACGCATGGCGTTGTAGAACAGGATGGCGATCTTGCGGGCCGTGGCGGTCACCGCCTTGGCCTTGCCGATGCGTGTCGACAAGCGTCGGTAGAAGGCCCCGAGGGCCGTGTTGGTTTTGCCAATGGTCACCGCGGCCAGGCGCAGGAGGGCGGTCACCCGATTCTTGGTCTTGCGCGTATGCGCCGACAGCACCTTGCCGCCGCTGATGCGGCAGCCGGGTGCCAGGGTCAGCCAGGAGGTGAAGTGCTGGGCGGTACGCCAACGACTGAGGTCAGTGCCGCACTCGGCGACCAAGCGCAGTGCCAGGTAAGGGCCGATACCGTGGATCTGGGTCAGATCCACGCCGACCAGTTGATAGAGCATGGCGCGGACGTCGAAGTTGAGGGCATTCGGCTGTCGGGTGCGGTGGCGTGGTTTGGGTAGCGGCTCGCTGGGACGCGGCTGCTGCTGGGCGAGCCCTTGCAGGCTCTGGGCAATCTGCTGGTCGCACAATTCGAGTTGTGCCTGATAGGCGTCGTACATGGCCAGCGCCTGGGCCAGGGCAAACACGTGCTCCGGTTGGTAGTTGCCCACCAGGGCACTTTGGATGGTCTCAGTGCTCGACTTACAGCGGGTGTCGCGCAGGGTGGCCAGTTTCGCCGCGTTGCGCTCGCCGGCGACAATCGCCCGGATGATTCGCATGCCCGTGGCCCCGGTGATGTCGGTGACCACATGGTGCAACTGCAAATTCATGTGGGTGAGCGCCTTCTGCATGTGCTGGATATGCGCCGCGGCGTAGTCGAGATGCCGCTCGCGCAAACGCAGATAGCTGCGTAACGCCGCAATCGCGCGGGCTGGATGAAAGCTGGCCCGCAGCAAGCCACAGGCGTGCAGGCGCTGGATCCACTGCGCATCGTTGACGTCGGTCTTGCGCCCGGGCACCGCTCGGGCATCGCGGGCGTTGGCCAACACGACCTGCAGCCCGCGACTCTCCAGAATCTCGTAGACCGCAATCCAATACACCCCGGTCGACTCCATCGCCACCGTGGTGATTCCGAGGTCAACCAACCAGGCCGCCATCTTCTCCAGGTCAGCCGTGAAGGCCTGGAAGGTCCGCACCGGTTCCTCGGTGAGGTCGCCGGGCACCGCGACCACATGGAAGCGCGAACCGATATCGATGCCGGCGGCACGATCATGAATGACCGGCAAGCCGCGCGCTGATTTGAGCTTGCTCATGAGCACCCTCCACACAGGACAGGCCGGACGGGGACTCGGATCAGATCACCTTCCTAAACGGGGTCACGAAACGCGCCGCCACTCACGGGTCCGCAGCTTCCCCTGGGTCAGGTTTTTTGACGGGGACTCAGCCTCCAAAAAGCAAACGACCACTGTCCGGCGGAGTCAGTGTAGTGGGCGTGTTTCTAATCCCATGGGCCGCGGTGCGCCGGGGAGGCGGTTTTTTAGGATGTCTCGCTCTTCGGTCACCCGCTTGAGTTCGGCGCGCAGACGACGCAGTTCGGCCTGCTGCTCGTCTTCCTGCTGCCGCTGTTCCTGGGGTTTGCCGTAGCGCTTGATCCAGGCATACAGGCTATGCACCGACATGCCCAACCGCGCCGCCACCTCGGCAACGGGGAGGCCGCGCTCGGTCACTTGCTTGACCGCTTCGATTTTGAATTCTTCAGGGTAACGCTGGTTGCTCATGGCACCTCCTAACGGGCCTCATTATGAGGCTTGGAGGTGTCTACGAAACTAGGGGCGATTCACCCGACAAATCGCCGAGGCCATCCAAGAAATAACTAATGCAAGCGGCGTAGCCGTAGTTATTGAGGCCAGGCACATGTGCATGATGATGCGTGGAGTTGAGAAACAAAATTCCGTAATGAGCACCTCTGTAATGCTAGGGATGGTCTGAAAAAGACTTCCCGAATCTGGTGAAATACGCCGATCCCGTTGCCCGAGTTTCCCGATGAAGCAAATGACCTTCGCCGACGCCGAGTACGCCGGCAAGCGCAAGCAGACCCGCAAAGAGTTGTTCCTGATCGAGATGGATCAGGTGGTGCCGTGGAAGGGTTTGATTGCCCTGATCGAGCCGCACTACCCCAAGGGTGAAGGTGGTCGTCCGGCGTATCAGCTGATGGCGATGCTGCGCGTACATTTGATGCAGAACTGGTTCGGCTACAGCGATCCAGCGATGGAGGAGGCGCTGTACGAGACCACAATCTTGCGCCAGTTTGCCGGGCTGAACCTAGAGCGTATTCCCGACGAAACCACCATCCTCAATTTCCGTCGCCTGCTGGAGAAGCACGAGTTGGCGGCCGGGATTCTGGCGGTGATCAATGGTTACCTGGGCGATCGGGGCCTGTCGCTGCGCCAGGGCACCATCGTCGATGCCACGCTGATCCATGCGCCGAGTTCGACCAAGAACAAGGACGGTAAGCGTGACCCGGAAATGCACCAGACCAAGAAGGGCAATCAGTATTACTTCGGCATGAAGGCCCACATCGGCGCGGATGCCGAGTCTGGCCTGGTGCACAGCGTGGTGGGGACGGCAGCCAACGTTGCTGACGTTACCCAGGTCGACAAACTGCTGCATGGAAAGGAAAACATGGTCGGCGCCGACGCGGGTTACACCGGCGTAGAGAAACGCCCGGAACATGAAGGCCGGGAGGTGATCTGGCAGATTGCGGCCCGCCGCAGTACGTACAAGAAGCTGAGTAAGCGCAGTGCGCTGTACAAAGCCAAGCGCAAGATCGAGAAATCCAAGGCCCAGGTGCGCGCCAAAGTCGAGCACCCGTTCCGGGTGATCAAGCGCCAATTCGGCTACGTGAAGACACGCTTCCGTGGCCTGGCGAAGAACACCGCGCAGTTGGTGACACTGTTCGCGCTGTCGAACCTGTGGATGGCGCGCCGACATTTGCTGACGAATGCAGGAGAGGTGCGTCTGTAATGCGGGAAATGGCCGGCGCGAGGTGCTCGCGCCGGCTATAAATCCGGAAAGAGGGGATGATTTGATCGTTTTTTAGCCGAATCACCGTTTTGAAATCGGCAAGGGCTGGAGTCAGCCAGAAATACCTGACTACTTCAGACCATCCCTAGGGACCTTCCGAGAATCGAGCAACACTCGCCAGGAATTTTTACAGCTTATTGGACGGAGTAATTAAGCATGACTGAACTGGCCCCAGGATAGCCAGAATTCGAATTAAAGATCTCCACCTACGCACTTACATTGGCACCAAAGAAGAGGAGATAAGAAACAAACAGAACATACTGATTAACTTAAGCATTCTGTACAGAGCAACAGATGCAGCGCGAGATAATAACATTAACTACGCACTAAACTACCGCACAATCAGCAAGGCTGTTATCCAATTTGTCGAGAATAACCGCTTCACATTGCTTGAGCGTTTGATTCAGGAAATCTTAGATCTAGTGATGGAATACATCCCTGTGTGTTTTGCAAAAATAGAGGTGGATAAACCGCATCCGACGGCACCAACGACCCATTGGCCCCTACCGCTGACCTCGTAGCATGGCGGGCCCATGTAATCGGGAATACCCGAATCCACCTGTTTCCGAGAGGGCATTTTTATCTCGAGCCTCAAACCAACCCGAAATAGCGCTCGAAGAACAACGCCAGCTTGCCCAGCACTGTCTGCTTCTTGACCGCATGCCCGTTGCCCTGGGAGAACCGCGATACCGGCGGCAGAATCTTGGTGATAGCCGTGCCGGCCGTGGGGATTGAGCCATCACGGAACGCTTGTTCAACGAACTCGCGCGCCGCCTCGGCGTTGAGGTTTTCCTCCATGATGATGCGCTCCAGCTCCTCGGTCTTCTTGGCCGCCATGAAGCTCTGCCACTGCGCGTCCACCTTGGCCCTGGTGTTCACCGACTCCACGAACTGAACGATGAGATCCTTCTTGTTGCGCAGGCTGGGGCTGGCATTGATGGCGCGCTCGATGGTGGCGCGGATTTCCTTGTCTTCGCCCGAGCCTTTTTTCTTCAGGTACTGCTCGACCAGCAGCAGGATGTAGTCGACGTTGATTTCCACCTGCTTGATGAGCTCGATCTCGAAGACCACGTCGTCGTTGATCGACTCCTTCTCCGCCGCCGATGTCGCCCGGAACTCGGCATACAGGTTGAGATAAATGCTCTGGTAATCCTGGAACTGGCGCTCACTGAGAATCTCGTGCCCGGCAAAATCGTCGAAGGCCGTCAGGATGTTTTTCAGCCGCAGGATCGAGCCAAACAGCTTGATGAAGGATTTCTGCGCCGCTTCGCCGACGATGGCCTGCCCCAGCGGGAATTTGTCTAGCAGCTCGCCGACTCGGGCTTGGTATTCAGCGTAATACTCGGCGTAAGGCTTCAGCAGCACGATACCCTTGGCGTCCTTGTTGCCGAACAGGGCCAGCGCATCGTTGGTTTCCTGCTCCAGGTTGCGGAAGGAGACGATGTTGCCGTAGGTCTTCACCGAGTTGAGGATACGGTTGGTGCGCGAATACGCCTGGATCAGGCCATGCGCCTTGAGGTTCTTGTCCACCCACAGCGTGTTCAGCGTGGTGGCGTCGAAGCCGGTCAGGAACATGTTGACCACGATGACCAGGTCCAGCTCGCGCTTCTTCAAGCGCTGCGACAGATCCTTGTAGTAGTTCTGGAACTTGTCCGCCGATGTGTCGAAGCTGGTGGCGAACAGCGCGTTGTAATCCTTGATCGCGGCATCCAGAAAATCCCGCGAGCTTTGATCCAGCCCCTCGGCCTCGAACTCCTCCTCGCCAAGCAGGCCGTCTTCGTCGTCCTCGTTGGCGGCAAAGCTGTAGATCAGCCCAACCTTGAGCCGCTGGGCCTCGGGCAGTGCCTGCTGCTGCGCGGCAAATTCGGCGTAGTAACGCTTGGCCGCATCAATTGAGGCACAGGCAAACAGCGAGTTGAAGCCTGCCACCCGCTTGCCGTCATGGCGATAGGTGCTGGCGCGCTTGGTCTTCTGATCAAAATGCTCGCGGATATAACCGACGATCTGGCTGATGCGCTCCGGCGCCAGCAGGGCGCGCTCCGTGTCGATGGCCGAAACCTGCTTGTCCTTGATCCGCGCCTGCATCTTGAGGGTATTGATGTAGTCGATGCGAAACGGCAGCACGTTCTTGTCGTTGATCGCATCGACGATGGTGTAGGTATGCAGCTTGTCGCCAAAGGCCTGCTCGGTGGTGCGGCGCAACGGGTTGCCGCCGCTTCCCGAGTTCTTCGCGAAAATCGGCGTGCCGGTGAAACCGAACAGATGGTAGCGCTTGAACACGCGGGTGATTTCACCGTGCATATCACCGAACTGGCTGCGGTGACACTCGTCGAAAATCACCACCACATGCGCGTCGTACACCGGGTGCTTCTTATTCTTGGCCACGAAGCGCGAGAGCTTCTGAATGGTGGTGATGATGATCCGCGCGTTCTGGTCTTCCAGCTGCTTCTGCAGCACCGCGGTGGAGGTATTGGAGTTGGCCGCACCTTTCTCGAAGCGCTCGTATTCGCGCATGGTCTGGTAGTCCAGATCCTTGCGATCGACCACGAACAGCACCTTGTCGATGTCCGGCAGGCCACGGGCGAGCTGGGCGGCCTTGAAGCTGGTCAGCGTCTTGCCCGAGCCCGTGGTGTGCCAGATGTAGCCACCCGCCGCCACGGTGCCCAGCTGGCGGTGATTGGTTGAGGTGGCAATACGTTGCAGGATGCGCTCGGCGGCCACGATCTGGTAGGGCCGCATCACCAGCAGCTTGCGATCCACATCGAACACGCAGTACTTGGTGAGCACGTTCAGCAGCGAATGCTTGGCGAAGAAAGTCTTGGTAAAGCCCACCAGCTCGGTGATGGGCTGGTTGCGCGCGTCGGCCCACCAACTGGTGAAGGAAAAGCTGTTGGAGGTTTTGCTTTTGCTGCGCTTGCCGGACTGCTCCTTCAAGTGGCCGTCGCGCACGGTGTTGCTGTAGTACTTGGTCAGCGTGCCATTGCTGATCACGAACAGCTGCACGTACTCGAACAAACCGCAGCCCGCCCAGAAGCTGTCGCGCTGGTAGCGGTTGATCTGGTTGAAGGCTTCGCGAATGTCCACGCCACGGCGCTTGAGCTCGATATGCACCATCGGCAGGCCGTTGACCAGTACCGTCACATCGAAGCGCGTGGCGTGCTTACCGCCCTGCTCGCCGGTTGGCGTTTCGTACTGATTGATCACCTGCAAGACGTTGTTGTGGATATTGGCCTTGTCGATCAGGTAGATGTTCTTGCTGCTGCCGTCATCGCGCTTCAGGACCTGAACGTGGTCTTCCTGCAGGCGCGCGGTTTTTTCCAGAATGCCGTCATTGGCACCCGCAATGCTCGTAGTGAAAAACTTCTGCCACTCGGCATCGGAAAACACCGTCTTGTTGAGCTGCTCCAGCCGGGCCCGCAGGTTGGCAACCAGCTCGGTCTCCGAGCTGATCGGCAGGTACTCGTAGGCCTGCCGCTGCAATTGCTCGATAAGGGCTTGCTCCAGCGCTGCCTCGCTCTGGTAGCCGGTTTCCTTGACCCCCTCGGGCACAAACTCGGCAACCACCGTGCTCTCGTTGGACAGGGCAATGGCCTCGTAGCGGTAGGGCTGGATCTCGATGCTCATAGGGCTTCCTTGAAGGTGAGCAAACGGTCGCGGTAATACGCGTACTGCTGGCGGCGAGCGACAATCTCGGCGGGCAGGCCGACGGAGATGTCATTTACCAGCGCATCGAACTTGTCGAGGATGGCGACGATGCGTGCCTGCTCCTCAAGCGAGGGAACAGGGATGGTCAGCTTGGCCAGGCTCTCTGAGGACAAGCGCTTCACCTTGGCTCGGGCGACAAATTTGTTCTTCTCAGCGTGAAACGCCGTGGTCTGGAAGTAATAGGAAACGAACCGTGGGTTCAGCGAATGCCGAAAGGCAAAGCAGTCGTCATGAATCGCCACCTCGCCACTGCCGAGCCACGCCACGGCTTTACCTACATCCTCAACCGTCTCGCCCACGCCAGCGATTATCAAATCGCCAGGCTGCGCAAAGCGGAGCGTCGGCGCCATATCGGTGCGCACGTGTGAAACGGTTGTCTCGGTGGCGGTGCCGTACTGCGTGTAGATGTCGCCATAGTGAACGCACGGCACGCCGGCATCCACATAGTCAGCCTTGGTGAAGCGGCGACCTCGGAAGAACTCGCCGACCTCGGCCATCGCGGCCCAGCGAATATCCTGATCGCTGAAAGCGAGCAAGGCGTCGCGGTAGTACTGGTACTGGCCGCGACGCGCCTCCAGCTCCGCCTCCAGCTCCGCCTCCAGCTCCGCCTCCAGCTCCGTGAAAGCGTCAAGAACTTTTACGATCTCGCGTTGAATTTCGAGCGGCGGTACCGGAAACCGAAATCTCTTGAACCCATTCATTTCGACCGATGCAAAACTCGATGTCGTCGTGTTGTTGCGACACCACTCACTGAGTACGAAGCAGTAGTAAAAAGCAAACTTCATGTCCAGGAGAGAAGAGAGTTCAGGCTTCAGCGCGAGCGAAGTGAACCTTTGGTTCGAGAGATGTGGAACAGTGATGAGCGCATGCTCACCAATGGTAGCTGAGGTCGCGATGATGATGGAGTCGGCAGGAAAGAGCCTCCCACCTTTCACTGCCTCTTCGGTGATTTGCTGGAGCGACTCACCCAAGATTCGACCGTTTTCACGGATGTCTTCCATTCGGAACCAGGGTACGGTTCCCTCAGTCCAGTAGGACTTATTGGTCGTCGAGGGTGTATAGCCATTCTTCGTGTCAAAAAGCTCCTGGAGCTCCAGGAACTCCACGCCCTCCGGACAAAGCTCAGCGATCAGCGCATCGATCCGGCTCATGGCTTTTTCTTCCCGGTGATTTTCTTCTGCACCGTCTTTACGGTTTCCAGATAGGCCGCTTCCACCTCGCTCGGCTGCTCGGCCAACTGGGCACGGAACTTGGCGTACTCCGATTCGGCGTGAGCAATGGCCTGCTGATGGCTGACTTTACCGGCACCTTCCAGGGCCTTGCCGCCCATGGCCAGGATCAGTTGCTCCAGGTGCGCGAGCCAGTCCTTCATATAGGTCGGCTCATGGTTCATGGCACGGAACTCGGCGGCGTCGAAATAGGCCGAGACCAGCGTATTCAGGCGTTTAAGCTCGTCGGCGTTGAGGTAGTTCTTGGCGTTGCTGACTTCGGCCTTGGTGGGCTGCTTGCCGCTGAAGGACAACAGCCCCATGAAGGGCTTACCGGCATCGGCACGTTGCCTGACCACTTCCGCCGCCGTCTGACCGTGGGCCGCGTAATGCAGCTTGTTCTGTACGGCCTTGAAGAACACCACGCTGGCTTCGGCCTTGGGGTCGTAATCCAGGCTGGTGGCGTACAGGTCGAGCACCTGACGGTAGAGCACCTTCTCGCTGGAACGAATGTCGCGGATGCGATCCAGCAGCTCTTTCCAGTAGCTGCCGCCGCCCAGATTCTTCAGGCGCGCGTCATCCATGGTGAAGCCCTTGACCAGGTATTCACGCAGGCGCTCGGTGGCCCAGATGCGAAAGCGCGTGCCCTGCTGCGACTTGACCCGGTAACCGACCGAGATGATGACGTCGAGGTTATAGAAGTTGGTCGGCTTGGTAGAAAATTCGGAAATCCCGATTTTTCTCATCACCTGCTCCGGCACCAGCTCGCCTTCCTCGAAGACGTTCTTGATGTGCTCGTTGATGGTCGACTTGGCCTTGCCGAACAGCTCCGCCATCTGCTCCTGGGTCAGCCAGACCGTATCGCCGTCTAGCCGCACATCGATGGCGGTTGCATCGCCACGTTGGTAAAGAATGATTTCCCCTGCTGGTTGCTCGCTCATGCCAGGGCTCCTTCCAGATCCGCAACGATGGCATCGATCTGCTTTCGCAGCTCCGTCTGCCGGGCAACGATGCCGCTGATTTTCTCGTTGAGCTCACGAATATCCACCGCTTCGCTGGTGTCGGCCTGCTCGACATAGCTGGAGACGGCGATGTTGTAGCCGTTGGCGGCGATGTCGCCGTTCTCCACCATGCGAGCGAAATGGTCGATGTTCTGGCGAGCGGTGAATGCGTCGAGGATTTTCCGCTGGTGATCGAGCAGCAGCTTGTTCTTGTTGCCGCTGCGCACAAACAGGCTGGAGGCGTCGATGAACAGCGTGGCGTTGTCGTGCTTGGACTTCTTCAGCACGATGATGCAGGTGGCGATGGTGGTGCCGAAGAACAGATCCGGCGGCAACTGGATGACGGCATCGACGTAGTTGTTGTCGATCAGGTACTTGCGAATCTTGGCTTCCGCACCGCCGCGATAGAGCACGCCGGGGAACTCGACAATGGCAGCCGTACCGTTGACCGCCAGCCAGCTGAGGATGTGCAGGGTGAATGCCAGGTCGGCCTTGCTCTTGGGCGCGAGCACGCCGGCCGGAGCGAAGCGCGGGTCGTTGATCAGCAGCGGGTTGGCATCGCCCTCCCATTTGATCGAGTAGGGCGGGTTGGAGACGATGGCCTCGAAAGGCTCGTCGTCCCAGTGCGCCGGGTCGGTCAGGGTGTCGCCGTGGGCGATGTTGAACTTCTCGTAGTTCACGTTGTGCAGGAACATGTTGATCCGGCACAGGTTGTAGGTGGTGAGGTTGATTTCCTGGCCGTAGAAGCCCTGACGCACCTTGTTGTGCCCCAGCACCTTGGAGAAGCTGAGCAACAGCGAGCCGGAGCCGCAGGCTGGGTCATAAACCTTGTTGACCTCCTTCTTGCCTACCACCGTGATGCGGGCCAGCAGTTCGGAGACCTCCTGCGGGGTGTAGAACTCGCCACCGGACTTGCCGGCGGTGGAGGCATACATCTGCATCAGGTATTCGTAGGCGTCGCCGAACAGGTCGATGCTGTTGTCGGCAAAATTGCCCGAGCTGTTGCCCAGCGGCAGATCGCCGATGGCGTCGAGCAGCTTGACCAGTTTTTCGTTGCGCTTGGCCACGGTGGGGCCGAGCTTGCTGCTGTTGACGTCCAGGTCATCGAACAGCCCCTTGAAGTCGTCCTCACTACCAGCGCCCAACGCCGAGGCCTCGATGTCCTTGAACACTTTCGACAGGGTTTCGTTGAGGTTCGGGTCATGGCGGGCGCGCTTGCGCACATTGGCGAACAGTTGCGAAGGCAGGATGTAGAAGCCCTTTTCCTGAACCGTTTCGTAACGGCCCACGATAGCGTGGGCGTCTGCCAAATCGATGTAGTCAAAATCCGCACTGCCCGCGCGGCGCTCCTGTTCGTTGAGGTAGTTGGTCAGGTTCTCCGAGATAAAGCGGTAGAACAGCATGCCAAGAACGTAGGTCTTGAAGTCCCAGCCATCGACGCTGCCACGCAGGTCGTTGGCGATGCGCCAGATGGTTTTGTGCAGTTCGGCGCGTTCAAGATCTCTGGTATTGCTCATGGGGCGGTAATCACTCTCAGTTTTCGTGTCGCCGGATGCCTAACGCATCACGGCGGGTATGTAATCGTTCGCTCAGGCCGCTCGGTAGCCGGGCGCCAGCACCGCCGTTTCCACGCCGTAGAGCAGCAGCGGATCTTTCAGCCAGAGGCGGTACTCCGGGTCACGCAATCGGTGATCCGGCGAGCAGTCGATGCTCCACTTGCGCAGCACGTAGCCAGCAGTGGCACCGCGCAGGCGCAGGCGCAGCACCCCGTCGCTCATGCCGTAATCCATGATGGTGATTTCGGGGTGCGGTTGATCCGGGTGAGGCACCAGTTCGACCTCCAGTATCCGGCTCCACTGAACGTCCTGTTCAGGGCGTTCGTGTTCGGCGACAGGAGACTCCTTTAGTAGCTTTGGCCGCCTGATGCGGGTGATCACGAAGTCTCGAAATGCCTCGCGCCTGCGGTCGTAGCCGCGCACGTGCCAGCGCAAGCCCGTATCGATCAGCGCGAAGGGCACGATCTCCCGCTGGGTCTTACCGCTGCCCAGGGAGTAGTAGTCCACTCGCAGAGGACAGCGGTGATAGATGGCGCGGGTTACCACACCCAGGGTTTCCAGGTCAGGCTGGGTCAGGCGTCCTGGCGTTACGCAGGAAATCCCCGGCGCACTGCTTGCAGGCTCGCCATCGCCAAAGCCCTCGGCCAACCAGGCCAGCACTCGGTCAGCAGAAAAGGTGAAGAGCGGGCGAAACTCCTTGGTCGGCGTATAGATCTTGCTGCTGCGGTCATAGGCCAGATTGTTGCCGGCGAGCTCACGATAGGTGGTGAGGTCGCGGGTGGCGGCAGCCGTTTGAATGCCGAAACGCTGAATCAGGTCCTGACGCCCGATCTCGCCGACAAACCGCAGACGCAATTCGAGGTAAGCCAGGCGGTCGCGCTGGGCCTGGGTCAATTGCGAGAGAGCCTCAATGGTCATGGCTTGGCCAGTCTTGAACAGAACAGCGCACACGATAAACGGCGATCAAAGTACCGGCAAATAAAAATCACAAAAAGAAAACTTGAAGATCATTTTGATCCGAAATAGCCTGAAAGCACTATCGCGTGCCGCCATGCTCACCCCTCGCCCCCCCCAAGATTCAGTTGATGTCGATTGGGTTGATTTTCTGGATGATCTATCCAGAGTCGGGCGGATTATCTCCGATCGTCCTCTGCCTAAACTGAGGGTGCACCCATTCGCAAAGGAGCCCCCCATGGCAGACCATTCCATCAATGGCAAAGTCGCCCTCATCACTGGCGGCGCCAAGAATCTCGGTGGCCTGATCGCCCGCGACTTGGCCCAGCACGGCGCCAAGGCAGTGGCGATCCACTACAACAGCGCGGCCAGCCGGGCCGATGCGGACGCCACGGTCGCGGCCATCAAGGCGACTGGAGCGCAAGCGGTGGCGCTCCAGGCCGACCTCACCACGGCTGGGGCCGTCGAGAAGCTGTTCGCCGACGCCATCGCCGCCGTGGGCCGGCCCGACATCGCGATCAACACTGTGGGCAAGGTGCTGAAGAAGCCGATGATCGAGATCAGCGAGGCCGAGTACGATGAGATGTCGGCGGTCAACGCCAAGAGCGCGTTCTTTTTCCTCAAGGAAGCCGGCAAGCACGTCAATGACAACGGTAAGGTGCTGACCCTGGTAACCTCGCTGCTCGGCGCCTTCACCCCGTTCTATGCCTCGTATGCCGGCACCAAGGCGCCGGTGGAGCACTTCACTCGTGCAGCAGCCAAGGAGTTCGGCGCGCGAGGAATTTCGGTGACGGCGGTCGGGCCGGGCCCGATGGACACGCCTTTCTTCTACCCGGCCGAGGGTGCCGATGCGGTGGCCTACCACAAGACGGCCGCAGCGCTTTCCCCGTTTAGCAAGACCGGTCTGACCGACATCGAGGACGTCGTGCCCTTCATTCGTCATCTGGTCAGCGACGGCTGGTGGATTACCGGCCAGACCATCCTGATCAACGGAGGTTACACGACGAAGTAGTCGCTGCCGCACACTGCCTCCTGCTCCCATGCTCTTCAAACTGGGAGCAGGAGGCTTGCGGCCTTGCCTGCATCGGAACCTGAACCTCTGAGGCCGAGCGCACTCACGGCCTGCCCAGTGCAGGCAGCACCTCGACTACTGACGCTAAAGGAGCATCGAACATGCACATGCTGTTGGTCATTGCGGGAGGCACGGTGCTGTTGGGCGTATTCCTGCTGTTTGGCAAATTATGGGGTGGTGACGCGGCTGCTTTGGCCCTGTCGGCAAAGGCCTTCATCCCAGTATGGCTGGCGCTCTCAATTGCCAACCTCTGGGTTGGCGTCATTCATGCCGGTTACACCGTACGCGAGGAGCTGCCGATCCTGCTGCTCGTCTTTCTGGTGCCGGCGGCGCTGGCCGGCCTGGTGATCTGGAAGCAGGGATGACACCTAGACCGAATTCGGCAGCGGCCACGGAGGCCACGACGGCATCGCAGGTGGTTCAGTGGTGGTCGGCCGCCCAGCGAGACTGGTTCAGCCACGCCCCGGACTTCGATCGTCGATTTCGGGCGCGATTCCTGCGTGCGCACCACCGTGCCGCCGCAGGCGAGCTGAACCATTGGTCCAGCACCGCCGAAGGCGCGCTTGCCCTGCTGGTTCTGCTGGACCAGTTCCCGCGCAATGCGTTTCGGGGAACAGCGCACATGTATGCAACGGATTTCCTCGCCAGAAACGTGGCGCGGGCGGCCGTGAATGCGGGACTGGATGCTCAGGTCGATCCCGCATTGCGGCTATTCTTCTATCTGCCGTTCGCACATTCGGAAGACCCGGCCGACCAGCGACTGTCGGTCATGCTCAACCGCCGCCTAGGCCAGCCCTGGCTGGATCATGCGCTGGGCCACCAGGCGATCGTCGAACGGTTCGGCCGGTTTCCACATCGCAACATCCTGCTGGGGCGCTCTACCACGGCGGCGGAGCAGGCATTCCTGGACCAGGGAGGGTTTGCCGGCTGAACCGGACGCGGCAAGCCACGCCAGCGCCTTGAGGAGGACGATGGACAGATTCGATCAGTACCGCATCTTCGCTCAGGTCGCGGAGATGGGCAGCTTCATCAAAGCGGCGCATGCACTGGAGCTGCCGCGCGCCTCAGTGTCGGCGGGCATCCAGCAACTGGAAACGCAGGTGGGCACCCGCCTGCTGCACCGGACCACGCGCCAGGTGCATTTGACCGCCGATGGCGTGCAACTACTCGAGCACGTGCGCCCGTTGCTGGCCGACGTGGAAAACATTGACACGATGTTCCAAGCCAGCCAGCGCCAGGTATCAGGCCAATTGCGGGTCGATGTGCCCAGCCGCATTGCGCGCAGGCTGATCGCACCGGCACTTCCGACACTGTTGCGGCAGCACCCCCGGCTGCGGCTCATCCTGGGGTCCAGCGATCGCGCCGTTGATTTGGTGCGGGAGGGCGTCGATTGTGTGGTGCGTGTCGGCGCGTTGCAGAGCAACTCTCTTGCCGTTCGGCCGCTGGGAAAAGTCGGACTGATCAACTGCGCCAGCCTCGCCTACCTGCAGGCGCAGGGCATGCCTGAACAGCCTAGCGACCTCTGCTGCGGGCACTGGATGGTGGGTTACGCATCGCCCACCACCGGACGCGAGATGCCGTGGGACTATCTCTCCGACGACGGTATCGAACACAGTGTGCCCGTGCCCAGCCAGGTGGTGACGAACAACGCCGAGAACTACATCGCTTGCTGCCTCGCGGGTTTGGGACTGATCCAGATACCTCGCTTCGACGTGCAACACCTGCTCGACATGGGAAAACTGGTGGAGGTCATGCCCGCACACTGCGCAGCGCCAATGCCGGTGTCGCTACTCTATCCACACCGGCGCCAGCGTTCACGGCGGCTGGCAGTGTTCATGGACTGGTTCGAGGAGCTGATGAAGCCGCATCTGCAAGCATGAGGAACGGACCTGGCAATGGTCTTGCCGCTTCTTGCTCCGACACGCGTCAGCAATCCCAACCAGCCAGCCCGATCATCGAGCCTGACAAGGGCCGCTCGGCCGTCGGAGCAACACCACAGGCTGACTGGCAATGCAAACTCATGCAGAAAGCAGCTATCAATGTTCTCGACCTTGGTTTACGCCTTGCTCAGAAGGCATCGTCAGCCAGAAATCGCTTGCGAACGCTTGATGTAGTCGAGGAAGTCGATCCACGGTATTTGGACGCTTTCCATATTGCAAACAGCAGGAGTCTTTCAGCTGTGGTTCAGCCTGCTCAAAGATGGTTGAAACGCCTCGTCGGTGACCAACTCGCAGCCATGCAGCTGCTGTCTACCGAGAGGGCCCGATGACCGAGTTGTCCATTGTCGATATCTACTGGGCCGAACGGACCAAGCTCCTATATGACGCGAAAAGGCAGATATACATACCTCCCAGTACCCGCGGAATGGACGGAAACGGGTTCTATTGCATCTATGGCCGCCATCCCGTTTATGGCCCTGACGTCCTGCTGTACATCGGCGAAACGAAAGAAGCGGAGAGTGGGCGGTCCTTTCGGGATCGTCTGGGAGAACACCTGAAAGGGCGATTTTGGTACCACGCCAACCTGTCTATCGCGCTTGGCATCCCAGACGGCAACCAGAAGCTCCTGCCTCAGGACGTCCGTCTCGTAGAATCAATTTTGATTGCAGCCCACATGCCTGCACTGAACCGTGTGCACATCGATTGCGCGATGGAAGGTTCCGAGCGCTTCCTCGTCAGGAATTGGGACTTTCCAGACGCACTTCAGCACGAGTGCTCGGGGTATTACTGGCGGCAGTGACTACCCATGTGCCTGTGTTAGAGGAGTAGTGTTCCGGCCGCTCTGATTTTGCAAGCGCAGGCATCCGAGCAGCCATCGCTAGATCATCGGATCCCAACGCTGGGACCAGTCGGTATCCTGACTGACTACATCGCGGAGCAGTGCAAGCGCCTGTTGCAGCGTCGTCGAATCGCGATTCCGGGAATACACCAGGTAGGTCGGATAGCTGAACTCCGGCGCCTTGGGAACCCGCTTTAACACCTTCTTGTCGAGGTAGCTCTGCACCACTCGCGTACGGAAGTAGCCGGAGCCGCCGTTCTCCAGGATGTACTGCAGCGCCAGCGGCCCAAGGTTGAAGGAAACCGCTGCCTTGGCCCGCTCGGGTAAGGCTCTGTCGTGTTGACGACGAAATCCCTCGCCCCAGTCGATGTAGACATAGGGCTCCGGGTTCTTCGCCCGCACCAGGATCAGCTTCTCCTCCAGCAACTGCTCCACCTGCATGCCTGGCCAGTAGTTCGGCTGGTAAACCAGCACCGCATCCAGCGCACCGAGCTCCAGCTGACGCAACAGGGCCTGGCCATCACCGATTTCAGCACGCACCGCGTGGTCGCCTATGGTTTCTCGAATGCGACTCACCCAGCGCAGCATCAACGGGTTACAGAGGCTCACCTCACCGCCGATGTGCAGGATATTGTGATACCCGTCCGGCAACGGCAGGTCGCGTTGCGCAGCCTCCCAGGTCTGGACGATCTGGTTGGCGTATGGAACGAACGCCTCGCCATCGGCGGTCAATCTTGCGCCCGCCCGGTTGCGGACGAACAGTGTGCTGCTGAGCTGGCTCTCCAGTTTCTGGATACGCGCGGTGATGGCCGTCTGAGTCAGGTGCAGATGTTCGGCAGCAGAGACGAAACTGCCGTAACGAACGATTTCCAGGAAGGTACGAGTAAGGTCAATGTCCATCGGTACGACAAGCGGGGAAGTGATTGAAGCCGGGTTCAACCGCGTCCGAAAGCCTCCTTTTGAATGACAGATGTGAAATTCGGCGCCGGCTCGGTCCGCTTCGGCGCCAAGGCAGTCGATCAGCCCAGATGAGCCAGCAGGTCACGGTGCAGGGCTGCGACCAGATCCGTTTGCGTGATCACCCCGACCAGTTCCCCTTGTTCCAGCACTGGCAGACAGTGTAGGCCGTGATCGGAGAGTAACGGGATAAGTTCCACTGCATGGGTGTCCGCATCCACGGTACTGACTGGGCTACTCATCAGCTGTCCGAGGACCCGGTCCCGGCGCCAGCCCAACAAGTCGAGCAGGCTCGTCGAACGCGTCGGCGGCGAGGCGCCGACCAGATCGATCAAGCTGACGATGCCGACGAGCCGGCGTTCTTCATCGAGGATGGGCAACGCTTTCAAGTGATGCCGGGTGAGTAGGTGCAGCCCTTGCTCCACCGGGGTTTCGGGCGACGATCTGGTACTTTACAAAGGTTAGATTCCTGTTCTATTAAGAAATCGTCCCTGACGAGCTCTTTGTTCCTGAGGTGGTGCTTGAGGGGCGATCTAATGGCCCTATTTCTGCGACAGCAGAAAAAGGGATGGGATGACTGGTCAATGCAGGGGACAGCAGATGGAGCTTGTCTGGGCTACTGAGGATTTGGTGATCGCTGGGCAACCCTATCCGGAGTTCCCTATTCTGCTTTGGGACTCAATGGAGAGTTGCATACCAGCCAATCAATTTTTTCGTCACTACCTGCTTCGCGGAGCCATTCGCTCCAAGCGATCCTGGCCCAGCACAGGACGCGCTCTGTACGACTTCTTTAGCTTCATCCAGGCCCATGACCTAGACTGGCACGACGTTGATCGAGGCGAGGCCAAGTCCCTTGTGGCTGCCTATCGGGACTACTGCCTGGACTCATGCGAACTGGCATCGAACACCACCTACCAGCGCCTGCATTACATCTGCGAGTTCTACGAATTCGCACTAGAGCAGGGGTGGGTGAGGCGCCTGCCCTTCACCTATGAAGAACGCACCGTGAGGCGCCAAACAGGTTTCCTTGCGCATACCGATGCCAGCGGCGGCAAGGCCATGGCGAACGATGTGATGCCGCGTAAACCCAAGGTCCTGCCCAAGTACCTGAGCATGGCCGAGGTCAAGGCGCTCCTGGCTGCAGTGGAGAACCCCCATCACCGGATGATGATGCGTCTGACGCTCCATACGGGCCTGCGCCGCGAGGAAATCGCCACGTTCCCGCTGGCCTATGTCTTCGACCCCGACAAGAAGGGAGGAACCGAGCGGAACCACCTCCTTCACCTCGATCCGTTCGACGGGAGCGGCATGGCGACCAAGGGCAGCAAGCCGCGAGACATCCGCGTCAGCCGCAAGTTCATGGCCGAACTCTATCGCTATGTGACGAAGGTGCGAGGCGAACGTGCCTCGCTGAGCGAGGCCCCGCAAAGGCCGCTGTTCCTCAACCAGTTCGGGGAACCCTATAGCGAGGACGGCAAGAGCCTCAACCGGATCATCAGTGAGACTGGTAAGCGCGCTGGAATCAAGGTCCATACGCACATGCTCCGACATACCTACGCCACCCAGATGCTCGTCAGCCTTCAACGCAACCCTGAGAGCGGGCTGGATCCTCTGGTATTCGTTCAGCGGCAACTCGGCCACAGCTCGATTCAGACGACCATGGTGTACCTGCATCTGGTCAACGAAATGGCCGACCAGGCGGTGTTGGCCTATGACGACGAGTTGAACGCCCTGGCGGAGGCGGCCTAATGGGTAAGCGCAAGGTATTTGCCAAGACCGACCTCAGCGTCCCGCTAATCGAGCACAGACTCGACGCAACTGGCAATGTGGTCATTCTGCCTGAGGCCATTCCGCCGACGAACACCACGGTCAAGTTCGGGCGTAACACGTCAAACAGTCGGAGTTTCGACTTTTCCCGTTGGTACGGCGCCGGCATCGACCCCATCACCTACGCCTGCCAACGCCAGATCGAGCGCTTCCTCGCCGGCCAGGACGACACCGTCACGACCACCACCGTAGCTTGCTACTGCACAGGTGGGCTGCGCCATTTCCTCGACTGCTGCGTATTGCGGGCGACGGCTTTGGAACGTGACCTGGCCCTGGCCGATGTGAATCGGGACCTGATCGACGGTTATCTCACCCATCTGGCCGGGCTGGGCTTGGAGACCAACAGTCAAAGAAGCCAATACTCGAAAACCAAGCCCGTGCTGCTCGCCTTGGGACGGCGTGGGCTGATCCCCCTAGTCACCTCCGGCGATGCGGCCACCTTCCCGACCAATCCCTTCCCGAACAGCAAGTCCAAGGCCAAGGGAGAGACGGCGCTGTCCAAGCGCGAGCGGCAAGCATTCGCCGTGGCGCTCAGGCAGGCCATCAAGCCGATCTGGGCCGACGATGTGCCTGTGACCGGCGATCTGCTGGCCTTCGCCCTGCTGGTCGTGGCGCTGCATACCGGACGCAATGCCACGCCACTGCTGGAAATGGGCCGCAACTGCCTGCGCCCGCACCCCAAGGACAACACCGTGTTCCTGGTGCTGTGGAAGCGGCGCGGCTACACCAGCAGCAAAGTGGCGCTGCGCGCCAACTCAGACACCGGGCGCGTTCTGGAGTCTACACCGAGCGTGCGAACCAACGTGGAACGCCTCATCCGCCGTGTGATGGCACTGACCGAGCCTCTGGATGTTGAAGCCCCGGACGACCTCAGAGGCCGTGTGTGGCTGTATCGCAATCGCCACGGCACGGCTGCCGGTCAAGTCACAGCGTTGAGTGCAGCAATGTTACTTCAAGCGTCAATCCGTCTCGTAGCCGAGCATGGCCTTACTGACAGCGACGGACAGCCACTGCGCATCAATGTCTCGCGCCTGCGCAAGACCTTCGCTAATCGCATCTTCGAGCTGACCGACGGCGACCTGGCGACCACCGCCGCGGCCCTTGGCAATACCCTGCAAGTGGCCGACCAACACTACGTGGCGCCCGGCGAGGATGCCCGTCGCAACTGGAGGTTCATGGGCGAGATACTGGTGCAGGAGTTGCTGACCCAGACCATCGGTGCGACCCACAAGGACACCCCTTTGGGCCACTGCGCCGACCAGGAGCACGGCCAATACGCCCCGAAGCTCGAGGGCGCAACTTGCATGAACTTCATGAACTGCGTGCGCTGCAAGCACTACGCGGTAACTGCTGAGGATCTGTACAAACTGTTCAGCTTCTACTTTCGAGTGCTGGCCGAGCGCTCGCGCATGGACAAACGGCGCTGGGCGCGGGAGTACGCCCACATCCCCCGCTTGATCGACCACTACATCGTTGCCGAGGGGCTGCGACAGGGAACCTTCAAGGCCGCAGCCGTGGAAGCCGCCCGTGAGCGCGCTCGTACCCAGCCGCATCCGTTCTGGTCGGTTGATCTGATCGACAGTCTGGAGGTCTTTGCATGAGCGACACCCCCCTGGCGACGCTCCTCTGGGCACCTCTTGCAGCCCAGCCGGGCGATGTGCGTGGGCTCCCCGAGTCTGAACGCGACGCCCTGATCATCAGCGCTATTCAGGTCGATGGGCAGTGGGTCATCCGCAGCCGCTACGGTGACGACATCTGGCACCTCGAGGGCTTCACCAGCAACGTGAAGGCCAGCGGTAAACGGCTAGACTTCGGCACTGTGCCGCCCGCGTTTCGGGCGGTGATGAAGGCGATGCTGTACCGCTACCTACGGCGTGGACGTCTTGGGGCGAAGCGGCCTAAAGGCGTCGCGCTGCATCAATGTTTCTCTAATGCGAGGCCATTTCTACGCCACCTGGAAGCGCTCAAACTTGACCACTTGGGTGCGGCGACACCCCAGATCTGCAAGGCCTATGTAGATGCCTGCAAAGCGCACCGGCAAACCCACCGAAACAAGGGTAAACCGCTATCGCCGCGTGCGTTGCAAGTTCGATTCGGTGCCATCGAAGCGCTTCATGAACTGAGCCAGTACACCGACGACCCGATACGACAGCATCCCTGGCTCGATACTTCCGCGATGGCGATGGCGGGGCTCACCGGTCGCGGCGCTCAAGGCAGCCAGACTCCGCTAATCCCCGATGAGGCGTTCTGCATTCTTTTCCAGCGCGCTTACCAGCAGGTTGAATGCGGCCAGCATCTGCTTGACCAGCGCGATGCACTGGATGCCCTGACGGCTCAGCGAAAGGAACTGCGAATGGGGCAAAGTAATGTGGCTCTCACTAATGCCAAGAACCGCCACCTGGACGCCCTTGGGTGGGAGGGCGGTCTGAAGCTATTCCACAAGGCGCTCATCAACCTGCGCACGGCCTGCTACATCATTCTGGCCAGCACCTCCGGCTGTCGCAACCACGAACTGGCCAACTTGCAGGCGGGTGCGCACCATCGCACTCAGGACGATGAGGGCAGCATCTACCACTGGATGAGCTCACGATCGGAGAAGACCGATGCAGGTGCGCATGACTGGATGATCCCCGAGGCAGCCGTGCGCGCTCTGCGCCTGATGGAACGTTGGGCCGCACCCTACCAGGCCATGATCGCCGCCGAGATTGTGCAGCGCCGCCGTGCCAACCCGCATGATCCGCAGATTGCCGAGGCGCAAAAGCACCGTCATGCGCTCTTTCTGGGCGTATGTCGGAATGAGGGCAATCAGATACACACGCTTTCCAATAATGCTTGGAACAACAACCTCAGGGCATTCGCCAAGGGGTGTGGGCTGAGCTGGAATCTCGCCAGCCACCAGTTTCGCCGCAAGTTCGCCAACTACGCCGCACACAGCCGCTTCGGTGACCTGCGCTATCTGAAGGAGCATTACGCGCATTGGTCGCTGGACATGACCTTGAGTTATGCCATGGATGACAGCTGGGGACAGCACCTGGACCTCGAGTTGTACGACGAGATTCAGGCCGAGCTGGACGACATCAAGCTCGACGTCGTCGATAGCTGGCTGGGTGACGCCCGCCTGGCTGGCGGCTATGGCCGTGCGTTCAAGCAGTGGCAGCGGGAACCGCAGAACCTGCTGATCTTCAAAGATCACGCCTCGATGCTGAAGTCCATTGCCGAGAGCACCGCGATTCGCAGCAATGGCCATGCCTGGTGTACAGCGGACGATGGCGGCTGCATCGGTAATACCCTTGAGCGCACCCGCTGCGGCAACGGCTGCAACAATGCCGTTATCGGACGCCCCCACACGCCCTTTTACAAACGGCTCTACGAGGATCTGAAAGAGCTGCTGCACTGCTCGGATATTGGCGAGGGCGGCCGCCAGCGCGTTGAGCGCGATCTGAAGCGCTGCCGTGACGTACTGACCCAGTTGGGCATCGACCCGGAGATCCTGATCGCATGAAACCCAAGGAAAAGGCGGCCAACTACAAACCAGCCGAGGATCGGGAGAAGGATCTGAAGTTCGCCCTCCTCCGTATCCAGAAAGGCCGTGCCAAAACAGGGGAAACGAAGGTTACCATCGCCGCAGTCGCCCGCGAAGCGGGCGTATCGACGGCACTGATCCACAACTACTACCCAAGCATTGCCGAAGCTATCCGCCAGGTTCAGGGACGCTCCAGTCGCGCCATGCGAGATGTGAAGCACCAAGACTTGCTTGCCGAGCGCAAAAAATCCGCTGGCTACCGTAAGGAAATCGAGGAGCTGCGAGCGAAGGTCGCCAATCTCGCCTCCATCAATGAGGTGCTGTTGGAAGATAACCGTGTTCTGAAGGAGAAGATGAACGACCGCAAAGTCGTCGAACTGGCTTCAAGGAAGCCGCATGGATAGGTCGAATTGCTTGGTGCGCAATTGCACCCAGCTGAGGAATAGCGTCTTCGATCACCGCTGACAGGGTAGCTAGAGAGTCGGCTCCGCGTGTCGGTGTGACCAGTCCTTCGTCCTGCATATTGAGGGATCAGTGAAAGCCTAAGCCCAAAAGAATACCCGGGCACACTTCCCAGGGTCCGAGATCATGGACCTAAAGAAAGAGAAGAACTTCTTCGAAACTCGCGTCATTGAATACCAGACCTGCGGTGCGCTGAGCTGGGATTGAGTCCGGGTCCCGTAGTTTTTCAGCAAACATTGAAACTTTTTCACTGAATGTTGAAACGGATGCACCGATACGGTGCAAGGCCGCTGCCTGGGGAGGCAGCGGCGCCAGCCATCTGAGGGTGGCTCTAGCAGGGCGGGCAAGACCATCGCCCCCAGGGAATGGGGGCGTTCAGGAGTAAACGAAAGGGCCGGTAAGCAATGCTTGCCGGCCCTTTCTATTGGCGGGTAGTTCCGTTTTCAGCCAGAAGCGCCACTGGACACCCCACCAATACTCGCCTGGACTTACAATCAAGACGTTAATTATGCATTTTGCGACGGGGTACCGTTGCCGGCCCACCGGGAAAGCCGGGTAACAGAAAGGGTCAAACCACCGGAATCGCCTTGCGCATGAAGACTCGGGCGAAACCGTTTTCCATCGCTCGATGGGCTTCCAGGTATCCCAGCTTTTTGTAGATCTCGATGTTTTCGGTCATCTGCTCATGGGTGTAGAGCCGAACCGCAGTACATCCGGCGCGCTGCGTGTAATCCTCGCAGAACGTCATCAGCATTTTCCCGATGCCTTGACCTTTGCAGCGTGGCAGAACGGCGACATTGACCAGCAGCATCTCATTGTCTTCCTTGCACATCACCACTACCCCGACCAATACCGAGTCGTGCAGGACGACGTAGACATCCGCGTCGGCGATGACTTGCCGATAGTCATCAAGCATCGGAGCTGGCTTCTTGCCGATCCTGGCAATGTAAGGCGTGTAGGCTTCGCTGACCAGCGCGGTGATGGCGTCGACGTCCGCCACAGTCGCCCGTCGAATGGTTGTCACAAGTTGCAAACCAGACCTCCTGAGGACATGGACATCGTATCCAGTACACGAGGCTCGCAATGTTACATGGAACATCGCTGACCTAAAGATTGGCCGAAGCAGAGCATCGAGCACGTCTAATTTCGTGCCAGAAACGACCTTCGGAGGCGCTCGGCGATACTACTCAATGCACCCCATAGCCCTATGCGTATTGCTGCATATGCCTGTTCTCAAAAGTCATCAAGTAGCAACTTTAAATTGCTTTACGCAAGGAGTGTAGATCGAAAAACATGGCCTTCATGTCGTAGGTAGCCATCTGCCAGCCAGCGTAAGCCTAACATCGTAAGCGACTAGCGCGAGATGAGGTTACGAGCATTCCGTAACAGCCGAGCTTGGCTGCAGCATTGTGAGACAGATGGAGTCCCGGAAATGAAAGCTCAGGTTAATCGGCTAATGCAGAGCAAAGGAGCTAGCCGCGAACCAGAAAACGTCATTGTTACGCCAGGCTCACTGCAAGCGTTCGACCTTCTCATGCGCGTGCTCGTTAGCGCTGGCAATCGCGTGCTCATTGAACAAACCATCTACACGACCAACATCCAAGTCCTAAGTGCCTATCAAGCGCGAATGACGCCCGTAACGCCCAGCCTGTTTCCTTTCCACTGTGCAAGGTAGTCGTCCATGCAAAAATGCTTGCTGCTAGCCCTAGCTGCCCCCCTGCTGCTGGTCGCCGGAATCGCCCGCGCCGGGGTTGATGAAAACTACAGTGTGGTCCTGCTGACGGAGAACTACCCGCCCTACAACATGGCGATCAACGGGAAGAATTTCGCCCAGGAAGACAACATCGATGGCATCGCCGTCGACATCGTCCGCGAGATGTTCAAGCGCGCCGGGGTCAAGTACAGCCTGACTCTGCGCTTCCCCTGGGACCGCATCTACAAGCTGGCGCTGGAGAAGCCGGACTACGGTGTCTTCGTCACCGCGCGGCTGCCCGAGCGCGAGCAGTCCTTCAAGTGGGTCGGCCCTATTGGTGTGGATGACTGGGTGATGCTGGCCCGCGCTGACAGCTCAATTGCCCTCTCAAACCTAGACGAGGCGCGCAAATACAAGGTGGGAGCCTACAAGGGCGACGCCACCGCCGAGTACCTAGTACAACAGAAGCTGGAGCCGATCACCGCCCTGCGCGACCAGGAAAATGCCCGAAAGCTGGAGAAGGGCCAGATCGACCTCTGGGCCACTGGCGACCCGGCCGGCCGCTACCTGGCCAAGCAGGAAGGCGTAGAGGGCCTGAAGACTGTACTGCGCTTCAATCAGTCAGAGCTTTACTTGGCGTTGAACCGCGACGTGCCGGATGAGATCGTGCAGAAACTGCAGGGCGCTTTGGACCAGATGCGCGCGGAAGGCTACGTCGACGAGATCCTCAACAGCTATCTCTAAGGAAACTCCGGAAAAGTCCTGGCCGATCAGTTGAAATAGCCCCCACTGAACCTAAGCCCTGTTTCATGACCCAGATGAGGTTTTCCGCGGCAAACGCAAGCAGACCCGGCGCGAGCGCTTTCTGGCGGAGATGGAACGGGTGGTGCCCTAGGCAGGGCTGTTGACACTGATCGAGCCGTTCTACCCCAAGGCGGGCACTGGCCGTCCGCCGTATCCGCAGGACACCACGCTGCGCATTCACCTGCCGCGAAACTGGTTCGCCCTCAGCGATCCGGCGATGGAGGAAGCGCTGTACGAGATCACCTCGTTGCGTCAGTTTGCCAAGCTGTTGCTGACCCACGGGAGCATCCCGGACGACACAACGATCATGAATTTCCGCCACCTGCTGGAGCAGCACGGATTGGCGGCGGGCATTCTGGCAGTAATCAATGACCGCCTGGGTGAGCGCGGGCTGTTGCTGAGCCAGAGCACCACTGTCGATGCCCCCATCATCCTTGCGCCGAGCTAGACCAAGAACCGGGAAGGCCAGCGTGATCCGCAGATGCACCAGACGAAGAAGGGTAACCAGTGCAACTTCGGCATGAAAGTGCATATCGGCGCCGATGCCGAGTCCGGCCTGGTACACAGCATCGTGGGTACGGCAGCCAACGTGGCCGATGTCACCTAGGTCGACCAGTTGCTGCACGGCGTGAGGCCATCTGGCAGATGGCGGCCCGGTGCAGCCCCTACAAGCAGTTGAGCAAACGCAGTGCCCTGTACAAGGCCAAGCGCAAAATCGAGAAGACCAAGGCGCAGGCACGGGCCAAGGTCGAACACCCGTTTCGGGTGATCAAGCGCCAGCTTGGGTACGTGAAGGTACGCTTCCAGGACCTGGCCAAGAAAACCGCGCCGATGGTCACCTTGTTCGCCCTGTCGAATCTCTGGATGGTGCCTCGACAATTGCTGGCTGATGCGGGCGAAGCAAGCCTGTAAATCGCTGAAACCAGGGCGAAACCCTGGTTTCTGGTGAAGTCTGCCCCCCGAAGTCCGGGCTGAAAAGCGATCAGGTCCCCAATCGGCTGCGCGTGGCTAACTTGTTCGGAGTTTCCCTAACGGGGGACTTTTCTGGAGCAGAAAAACGGCCGGTGAGGACCGGCCGTTAAGTCACAAGCACTGGGCAAGCTAATGGTGAGATTAGGCCTTCAGTTCGTCCATAACACTGAGAACAGCTTTATAGGCAATATCTACAATCCGATCGACTTCCTTCTCGGAAGTAACCAGCGGCGGAGCGAAGCCAAGGATGTCGCCGTGCGGCATGGCTCGAGCTATGAGGCTGCGATCCCGAGCGGCTTTGGAGACACGGGCGCCGATCTTGAGTGCAGGATCGAATCGCTTCTTGGTTGCCGGATCCGCGACGAACTCGATTGCCGCCATCATGCCTACACCGCGGACTTCACCCACGATCGGCAGGCCGGCGAAGGTTTCCTGCATCGATTTTTGGAAGTACGCACCAACACGGCTGACGTGACCGGGAATGTCTTCCTGTTCGACAATGTCCAAGACCGCGTTGGCCGCGGCGACACCGATGGGGTGGCCCGAGTAGGTGTAACCATGGGAGAAGGCGCCCACGCGATCGGCGCCCTCTTCCATCACCTGGTACACCTTCTCGCCAACGATCGACGCGGAGAGCGGAGCATAAGCCGAGGTCAGCCCTTTTGCGACGGTTATCAGGTCCGGCTCGATGCCATACTTCTCGCAACCGAACATGGCGCCGGTGCGGCCGAAGCCGGTGATGACTTCGTCGGCAATCAGGAGGATGTCATACTTCTTCAGTACCGGCTGAATCGCAGCCCAGTAGCCAGCCGGCGGCGGGGTAATGCCGCCGGTACCCAGGACAGGTTCGGCGATGAAGGCGCCGATGGTGTCCGGGCCTTCGCGCAGGATCAGCTCTTCCAATTCTTGGGCGCGGCGAGCGGAGAATTGCTCTTCGGTCTCGCCCGGCTCCGCGCCCCAGTAATAGTGCGGAACACCTGTACGCAGGATGCCCGACACCGGCAGGTCCATGTAGTCGTGATAGAAGCTCATGCCGGTCATCGAGCCGGACACTACGGAGCAACCGTGGTAGCCGCGATCACGAGCGATGATTTTCTTCTTCTTTGGCAAGCCGCGCAGATTGTTGTAGTACCAGACGATCTTCGCTTGGGTTTCGTTGGCGTCAGAACCGGACAGGCCGTAAAACACCTTGCTCATCTTGCCGGGCGCCATGCGCACCAGACGATCGGAGAGGCGAGCCAACTCCTCCGTAGTGTGGGCAGCATAGGAGTGGTAGTAGGCGAGCTTGTGGGCCTGGCGGGAAATTGCTTCCGCCACTTCGGTACGACCATATCCCACGTTCATGCAGTACAAGCCTGCAAAGCCGTCGATGTACTCACGGCCAGTCGCATCGGTGATGCAAATGCCTTTACCAGTCTCCACGATGGTTGGATCACCGAGCTTTCCGCTCGCGAAATCCTTCAAGTGAGTAAAAGGGTGCAGTACCGCGCCGCGGTCCTGAGCTGCGATCAGATCTTGAGTTTGCTTATCCATGATGGGTCTCCTGGGATTAAAGGCCGCCGACGCAGACGTATTTAAGCTCCATGTACTCCGCCAAACCGTGCGTGGAGCCTTCCCGGCCGAGGCCGGATTGTTTCCAGCCGCCAAAAGGAATCGGCGCGCCGGTAAATTTGGGGGTGTTCAGCGCCACCATTCCGTACTCAAGGCGATCAGACATTCGCGAAGCACGACGCAGGTCATTGGTGTACACGTAGGCAGCGAGGCCGAACTCTGTGTTGTTTGCACGACGAATAACTTCGTCTTCGGTATCGAACGGCATCACAGCGGCTACTGGACCGAAAGTTTCCTCAGTGGCGATGTCCATTTCTTCAGTCACGTCAGCCAGGACAGTCGGGGTGACGAAGCAATTGCCTAGGGCGTTATCCATACCGCCGGTCACTACGCGCGCGCCAAGAGAAATGGCATTGCCGATGTGATCGCGGCACTTGTTGGCAACCGTTACGCGTGTCATCGGACCGATGTCGACGTTTTCCGCTAATCCGTGGCCGACCTGCAGCTCGGTAGTAGCCTTAGCAAATGCAGTAACGAAGGACTCATAAAGCGAGCGGTGAACGTAGATGCGGTTGGCCGCCAGGCAGTCCTGCCCCGAGGTGGCAAACTTGGCACCGATGCAGCCGGCCACTGCCTCATCGATCGAGGCATCCTCGAACACGATGAAGGGCGCATGCCCGCCGAGTTCGAGGGACACCTTCTTAACGGTATCCGCAGACTGCCGAAGCAGAATTCGGCCTACCTCTGTCGAGCCCGTAAAGCTGAAGGCGCGGACCTCAGATCGCTGCATCAGCCGCGCCGAAAGCTTGGGCGCATCGCCGGTAACCACTTGGAATACTCCTTTGGGAATACCGGCTTCCTCAGCCAGCTTGGCCAGCGCAAGTGCAGACAAAGGGGTTTCCGGCGCTGGCTTGACCACCATTGTGCAGCCAGCCGCCAGCGCCGCGCCCGCCTTACGGGTAATCATTGCGCTAGGGAAGTTCCACGGTGTAATGGCTGCGGTCACACCGATTGGCTGCTGGCGTACGGCTAATTGACTGCCGCTCAGATGGCTCGGAATGGTCTCCCCATAGCAACGTTCGCCCTCTGCTGCGAACCAGTCGAGGAAAGCAGCCGCATAAGCGATTTCGCCCCGTGCCTCTTTGAGCGGTTTGCCCTGCTCCGCAGTCATGATCACTGCGAGATCTTCGCTGTGTGAGCGCATCAGAGCTCCCCAGCGGCGCAGGATGGTGCCACGCTCGACTGGTAGGCGGTCGCGCCAGGTATGGAAAGCCTGGGTAGCAGCTTCCACGGCAGCATCGATCCAGCGCACATCGCAATGTGCGACCTGGGCGATTGTCCCGCCGGTGGCCGGATCGAACACCGGTAGGCGTCCTTCGCCAGCGACCCACTGGCCATCGACATAGGCACGCGTTTCGAGCAAATCAGGACGGCTCAGCTTTGCCAGCGCAGCTTGAGCAAAGTTCTTCATGATTTATGTTCCCACCATCTTGTTGACAGGCTGATGGGCACACTATATGTGTGTGGTCACATCTGGATTCAGCGTTGCTCTGCGCGTACACGCCGTTATCCTGCGTTTTTTTTAGCAATACGAAGGAAATCTGCATCATGGCTTTGGATCGCATCGACGTCAGCATTCTCAATGCCGTACAACGCAATAACCGCATGACTTCCGACGAGCTCAGCGAACTGGTGGGGCTTTCGCCCACGGCATGCCAGCGTCGCCTCAAATCATTGCGAGGCACTGGGGTGATCGAGGGTGACGTGTCGATCGTGTCGCCTAAGGCAGTGGGGCGGCACGTATTCATGTTGGTGTTGGTGTCGCTGGAGCGCGAGCGCGCCGACATCATCGACCGCTTCAAGAGCGCGATTCGAAGTACGCCGGAGGTGATGAACGGCTTCTATGTCACCGGCGACGCAGACTTCGTCCTGGTGATCACCGCTAAGAACATGGAGGACTACGAACAATTCACACGCCGATTCTTCTACGAAAACCGCGATATCAAGAGCTTCAAGACTCTGGTGGTAATGGACCGGGTCAAGGCTGGCTTTATGATTCCGATCGAGCCAATGGACAGCTAACACACAGTCAGGACTATGGCTGAGCGACTGGGGGATCGGGTATTGGACATTCCTTTGTAACGACCAATAGCCAACAGCAATAAAGGTTGCGAAAAGACCTGGTTGGCTCGCCTTTGGTAAAGACCAGCAAATCCCGCTGCCTGGCTGCTCAGGGCCAGGAAAAGGAATTCGTTAGCAACAAGAAGATGAGTTTAGCGCGGCAGCCTGCCCTCGACGGGATAACTTGGGTCCGTGTAACCCGGCGTGGAACAGTGGCCCGGGGGCACCAAGTTATCAACCAGCTTTTCGTCGTCGGTGCTGATCTTCACCTCCAGCGCGTCCATATAGCTGTCCCATTGCGACTCAGTGCGCGGTCCAGCGATAGTTGAACTGACCATCTGGTTGTTAAGCACCCAGGCCAAGGCGAAAGCAACGGAAGAAGTGCCGCGCGCTGCGGCGTGCGAGGCAATAGCTTGCGCGATGTGAAGCGATTCTAATCGCCACTCGGTCTGCTGGATGCGCTTATCACCACGACCGACTCGACTGTCTGCGGGCGGCGTCAATTCAGCATCATACTTTCCAGTTAGAACTCCGCGTGCCAACGGGCTGTAAGGCACCACACCGAGGCCGTAGTGGTACGCCGCAGGCAACTGCTCAACCTCAACAGTGCGGTTCACAATGTTATACAAGGGCTGACTAGCCACGGGGCGGTCAATACCTATCTGATCCGCCAAACGCGCCACCTCGGCGATGTACCAGCCGCGGAAGTTAGAGACAGCGAAGTAACGGACCTTGCCCTGACGAATGAGGTCGCCGACAGCCCGAACGCCCTCTTCCAGGGTCACGCCGGGTACTGCTCGGTGAAAATAGAGGATGTCGATATAGTCGGTGCCCAGTCGTTTCAGACTGGCTTCAACGGCCTGATAGATCCATTTGCGCGACTGCCCCTGAGCGTTGGGCCCCACGGAAGAAGGGGAACCGAACTTGGTAGCAAGCACCCAGTTGTCGCGATGCGCAGCGATGGACCGGCCAACGATCTCTTCCGAGCGCCCGCCGGTGTAAACATCGGCGGTGTCAATGAAATTAACCCCCTGATCATATGCCTTGTCGATGATGCGCTGGGAGGTCAGCTCGTCAGTCACACCACCGAACATCATAGTACCAAGGCATAGCGGGGATACTTTTAAGGCACTTCGGCCTAGGTAACGGTATTCCATTTTGCCCACCTCAAAAACCTGGAAAAATCAAATATATAAATAGAATTGCCAGCCCGTAGGCTGGCAACTAACAGCAAGAGGCAAAACGCACAACCATGAAATCAAGAAACCACAAGGATAAAATTCACCCACGCCCTCACATAAAACATAGATTAAAATCAAACCAAAGCAGCCACTTGAGCATCCTTATTTCGGTAATTACCGATTTTGCTCAAATACTTCACGAGCGCAACGGAAACTATCGATCGCTGCAGGGACCCCCGCATATATTGCTGCCTGCAGAAAAACTTCACGAATTTCTTCCTTCGTGACGCCATTATTAAGGGCTCCTCGAATATGCAATTTCAACTCATGAGGACGATTTAGAGCAGTCATCAGTGCCAAATTGAGCAGACTGCGTGTCCGCCGATCCAGACCAGGTCGATTCCAGACGTCACCCCAGCAGTATTGGGAGACCAATTCTTGCATTGGCATATTGAAATCGTCTGCGCTGGCGAGAGCAGCATCGACATAGGCATCACCCAAAACCTCGCGCCGAGTCTTTATACCCTTTTCGAACAATTCCTGATTCATAGAGACCTCCGACTGAAACTCTTTACATACCGGAATATGAGCATCGGGGCGTTAACGGTCGATACCGTAGTACGCCCTGATGTGTGGCACACATTTTCCGTGTCACCCTGAGCGCGACACGGCGTGCCTTACGTCAATTGGCCTTCTTCGCCACATCTACCCATTGATCGAACTGGGACTTGTTGCTAGCGATCCACTCATCTGAAAGCTTTCTAATCACCTCAGCAGAGCCACCGTCTTTGCTAATGGTACTTTCCCAGTGCGACCAGGTATTTGTGGGAAAATTGACCTGCTGAATCAGTGCTTTGACTGCTGGGTTAGAGGCCAGGAACTCCTTATTCACTACGGTGCGATAGTTCCAGGACGCCATCGCCATGCGGCAAGGATTCGCTCCACCTGCGCAACCCTGAACGTCGTTAACCAACGCAGAGCCCTGATTCGGAATATTTGGCGGGAGAGCATCCTTTGGCGTTGGCAGCCATACGACGTCAACACCCGGTACCAAGGAGTTGGTCATCCAAGATGGACTCCAGGCATAGAAAAATGCTGGTTTTCCACTTCTAACCTTCCCAACAACATCCGCCATCAGTGCTTCATATTTGCCGCGCACCTGCTTGACGTTTTGTTTCAGGCCGAATTTATCCATCTGATAATCTATAACCGTACTGCAACTCCACGATGGGTCACAACTGGTCAGATCGGCCTTGCCATTTTGTCCAAAAATACCGGCGATCTTTGGATCACTCATTTGCTCCAAGCTAGTGATGTTGTGAGCAAGTGCAGTCTTCTTATCGATGAGGTAACCGTTGATTCCTCCACCGACAATCATGCCATCGCCGACCAACTCGGCCTGTTGAGCGACGGCTTTAAATCCAGGCTCACGCTGCGGGAGGGTGATATCGGTGGAGATATCCATGTCCCCTTGGGCCACGGCCGGGAAGAAAAGAGTATTATCCAATGTCGTAAGCCTAACTTGGTACCCAAGCGCCTTAAAAGCATCGGAAACAATTTGCGCAACTACGTAATTCCCGCCCAGACTACTATCTTGCGCATAGCGAATCGTTTTTCCATCGCCCGGAAGCGCCTGCGCGTGCACCGCGCCTGCTATCGAAAATACCGCCGCACCTAAAATTACAATCTTTGAGAACACTTTCATCGCTGTTTACCTTCTTAATGCTATTTAATATTTTTATACGCGCACTAGCATAAAGCAGCAGAACAAGACCAACACTCTCTATAGCTGTTTCAGTTTCTCTCCAGACGTTTGCGAAATCACGCTCTCTCCGCGAAAACAACGTTTAAGCACTGCGCAGAAAGTCATATGTTTTTTAGGGCGTGTTTTTCCCAGCTCCTGGGAAAACCGATCAAGCATCATTGCTAGCAACACAATTGCAATACCACCAATCGCTGCGCCACCAACGTCCAACCGTCCAATACCCTGAAGTACCAGCAGCCCCAGGCCTTCTGCACCGATCATTGAAATCACAACCGACATCACCATCGCTGTCAGCACAGTTTGGTTAAGACCTCCGAGGATTGTCGGCATCGCGAGCGGAAGTTGTACTTCCCAAAGAAGCTGCCACTTGTTCGCGCCGAACGACTGGCCTGCTTCGACAATTTCTGGCTCAACCATGGAAATACCGAGTTGAGTGAAACGGATAAGAGGCGGCATCGCAGCTGTGACCACTGCCACTTCACCAGGCACATTACCGACACCGAACAGCATGACAACTGGAACCAGATATACGAAGGTCGGCGTCGTCTGCATGATGTCCAACAACGGCCTAACTACCATCCATGCACGCTGACTTTGCGCACACCAGATGCCAATCGGAATACCAATGACCGCGCAGAACAGGATGGCTGTCGTGATCAGTGATAGCGTCGTCATTGCTTCCGACCACACACCCAGCATTGCGATCGAGAGATAGACAACGAAACTGAAAAGCGCGACGCGCAAACTGGCCAAGCGCCAGAAGAACAAGAACGTCATAACCACCATGACTGGAAATGGCGTAGCGTGGAACACTCCATCAATGAAATTCAGCAGCTGCTCAACTGGCCACTTAATCGTTGAAAACAATGGACGAAAGTTCTGCGCAATCCATTCAACACCGCCTTGAATCCACTGAGCTACCGGAAGTACTGCGAGTTGGTCGGCATTAAGCATGATGTACCTCTGCGCCACTACCAGCGCCGATTCGTGCGAGGATATGCCCCGCGTCCAAGAACCCAACGAGTCTGCCGTTGTCATCGGTAACCCCGATGGGGTTACCGTGGATGCATTGGAGGGCAACATCTACGAGGCGCGTCGTTGTCGGGACACAAGCGAATTGCTTGTTTGGAACAGGTATTCCCTGACCACTACAGGTCATCGCAACCTCTTGACCAGTTAGGGTGCCTAGGACCCGTTGTTCCCCATCGAGCAGGAAGCCAGGATCTTCCCCACCTAGACCGACCCCCATCAGGGTCTGACCGGCCCCTTGCCAGACAGGCGAAAGAACGGTCATCACAGAGCCCGCATCGAACAGTCGAGCGCGGTCAACCTCTCGCGTGAACCCGGCTACGTAGTCGCTTCTTGGGTCGAGCACAATGGATTGCGGGGTACCCTCACGGACAACCTGCCCCTCAGACATGATCGCGATGCGCGTACCGAGTTTCAGCGCCTCTTGAAAATCATGCGTGATGAAGAGAATCGTCTTCTGGAGTGTGCGTTGGAGGCGAAGGAGTTCGTCCTGCATTTCGGTTCGGATCAGCGGATCCAGCGCGCTGAATGCCTCATCCATAATCAGGACATCGGCATCGGTCGCTAACGCTCGCGCAAGCCCCACACGCTGTCGCATGCCGCCACTGAGCTCATGCGGCATGTGATACGACCACTTAGACAGGCCTACTACACTGAGAACCTCTTCAGCACGCTGGCGACGTTGCGCGGCCGGCATGCCTCGCATCTTCAATCCAAACTCAACGTTCTCGATCACACGCCGATTGGGGAGCAGGCCAAAGTGCTGAAAAACCATCGAGATTCTATTTCTTCTAACTTCGCGTAAAGCCGCCTCACCAAGTGCGCAGATATCCTCTCCATCAAGCAGGATTTTCCCTGCGCTTGGTTCATTTAGGCGGTTGATACAACGGGCAAGAGTCGACTTCCCTGACCCCGAAAGCCCCATGATCATGTAAATGGCGCCGGAAGGAACTTTGAGCGACACATTGTCCAGGCCAACAACTTGGCTGAGCTCTTCAAACACTTCGGCCCTGCCCTTTCCATGACGAAGCAACTCCAGCGCGGGCCCCGGCTTGTCACTGAAAATTTTATAGAGATTTTCGACTACCAAGCGATCAGTCATAGCTGCGTCTCCTGATTTGTAATTGGATAATTAGAGAACTCTGGCAGCGGGGAAAAATCAGCCGGGGTTAGAATCCGGTTCTCGGCATGCTCAATAAACTGAGCTAACCGTGGAATAAACGCTTGCCAACGGGGGTCTTCAGCCAATTGACGGCGCCGATTCGCTCTATCCTCAAGACTCGCATATGCCCACATATGCGTAATTTGGCTTAGAACACCAATCTCTGTAGTGAAGTAGCCAACCAAGCGGCCCAGGATTGGCCGCTGAATAGCCAATCCTTCATCACGAACCAGTTCCAAGTAGCTTGACATCGAGCCGCTTTTTATTCGATAGATGCGTTCTTCGATGATCATTGTTATTTCTCCAACTTATCTTCAGTGAAGAAACTACGCATTAAGTTGGCGACCAGATCCGGGGCCTCAAGCAATATTGAGTGCCTAAGGCCAGGGAGAACTTCCAGTTTCGAGTCTGTAATGCATTCGTGCATGAAGCGCGCCATGCGCGGATTTGATCCGGAGTCCTCCTCACCAGTGGCGATCAGTGTCGGAACCTTGATCTGATCAATAAAACCGCCGTAGTCGGTTTCCGCCAGCACTCGATACGCAGCGGCGTAGCAATCCGGATCATTCTCGGCATTGCGTTGCCGCAGATAGGCAATTAACTCAGGGTTTTTGGCCTGGAAAGCCTCGGACAGCCAACGCGATACAGAAGCATCATAATGCGATCCGCGATCGCCACTCTGCAGAGCCGCCAAACGTTGCATCACACGGGCACGCTCTTCGCGAGTACGGCCGGATACGGTGGCGAGCAGCGCTAGGCGCTGCAGGCGGTGCGGATGCGAAAGCACCAAACGCTGTGCGATTAAACCGCCCAGTGAGAACCCAGCGAGGTTGAACGTTTCGAATCCCACGTGCTCTGCCAGGGCGAGCGTATCCCCGACAAAGTCGTCAATCTCATATCGACCGCGTACCCGCGACGAGCGTCCATGTCCGCGGAGGTCAAAGCTCAAGATACGGAAGTCATCGCTCAGGCGGCTTGCGACGTTGTCCCAAGCCTCCAGATAGGAACCCACACCGTGAATACAAATAAGCGGACGTGGACCTTGTCCCTGCAACCGATAATTGAGCTCGACGCCTCCTACGATCAATGTGCCCTGCGTCCAGGTTGAGAGCACAGAATTGGCTGGAGTCAGCATGCTAATAGCTCCCCTAGCGTGCGTCAGCCGACGTGGCGCGCTTTGCGTGCGCGATCGGCGAAATGCGGCATGACCTCGTCAATGAACAGCCGGAGGGTCTTCTCCTGCAGTTCAAACGGCAGGTTGAACGCAAGCCCGAGGCAGAACTGATCCACACCCTGGGCCTCGTAAATCTCCAGCTTGCGGATCACCTCGTCCGGAGTCCCGAACATGAGGTTTTCGCGAATCGCGGCCGGGTTGTAGCTATCCCGGTTAGCCACTTTTTCATAGGGCACCGCTTCCGGGAAACCATTCGTCACCGTCCCGACGTTCTGCATGAGATTCTCGAACGCGCGTCCGTAATCGATGCTGTGCCGAACCGCCACCTCCCAGTCTTGTTCACGGTCGTAGACGCAGGTACGGCGCTGCATCATGAAGCGAGGACGGGGGACTTCGGGGTGGTCTGCTACCGCCTTGCGGAATTTCTCACCCAGCACCGCAACTTCGGACGCAGGCGCGGACAGCGGAGTGGAGAGGATGTTTGCCCCTATGCTCACGGCCCAATCGAAGCTGCCGGGATCGCGAGTAGCAACCCAGATGGGTGGATGAGGCTGCTGCAGGGGTTTGGGTACGGATGTAGCGACAGGAAACTTCCAATAATGCCCGTCGTGAGCGTAGTCCCCTTCCCACAGTTTTTTCACCGCGGGAACCAGCTCCTTCATGTAGGCCACACCCTCTTGCTGGGGGATGCCGCCAGCCATGCGATCGAACTCGTATTGGTAGGCGCCACGAGCAATACCGAACTCCAGTCGGCCACCGGTCAGGTGATCGCACATGGCTGCTTCACCGGCCAGGCGAAGTGGCGACCAATACGGAGCCACTAGCGTTCCGGTTCCCAGGCGAATGTTCTCTGTATGCTGAGCAAGCCAGGTAAGGGTCATGAAGGGGTTAGGCGAAACACAGCACTCGAGAGTATGGTGCTCGGCGGTCCAGAGAGTTTCGAAACCACCCTCGTCAGCGATGCGAGCCAATTTTAGAAAGTTCTTAACCTTATCGCTCATCAGGTCTTGCGGCGAAAATCGTTCCATATAGATCGAAACTGCGAACTTCATTTTTATTCTCCTGGAAAGTGGATATCGGCCAAGTAGCTCTTAGCGCAGACGAATAACGAAGGGATCCTGCATCGCACCGGAGTAGTCGATGAGCACGTTTTTCAACCGTGAGAATTCCCGCATTACTTCGAAACCGCCGCGAGTGCCGTAACCACTATGTTTCACCCCACCATTTGGGGACATGTACGCTGTGGAACGATATGTGTTGATCCATACGGTGCCGGCGTCGACCTCACGCGCAAATCGCATTGCGCGACTGATATCCTTGGTCCAAATTCCAGCTGCCAGGCCGTAATCAGTCGCATTAGCCAACTCGATCAGCTCCTCCTCGGTTTCAAACGGAATTACACCAACCACGGGGCCAAAGATTTCGTCTTGCATGAAGCGCATGTCGTTTCGGGCGTGGGTTATGACCGTCGGCTCGTAGTACCAGCCACCACTAAGCTCATTGCGCTCCGGGCGCTTGCCACCGATGGCGACTTTAGCCCCCTCCTGGACAGCGGAATTCACGTAGTAGCCAACCTTGTCCAATTGCGCAGCCAATGCGAGTGGGCCGATGTCGGTATCTTCTAGAGTCGGGTGCCCGACTTTGATCCGGCTAGTGCGCTCGACCAGTGCTTCCACAAACTGCTCATACACCGACGCTTCGACGAAGCAGCGAGAACCGGCTACGCACGTTTGACCGGCGGCGGCGAACACACCGGCTACGACGCCGTTCACGGCATGGTCAATATCAACGTCGCCAAACACTACGTGAGGAGACTTACCGCCGAGCTCCATCTGGCAGGACACCAAGTTCTGGGCGGCATTAGTGGCGATCTTGCGTCCAGTTACCGTGCTGCCGGTAAAAACAAGCTTCGCTACCCCGGGATGACGGCTCAGCGCTTCGCCAGTGGTCGGGCCATCGCCAGTTACCACGTTGATCACGCCAGGCGGAATTCCGGCCTCGATGGCTAGCTCGGCCAGTGCGAGCGTAGAGGCACTGGTGTGCTCTGACGGTTTGATTACGACCGTATTGCCAATTGCAAGGCACGGAGCCAGGGTTCCCGTGAGCAGCATCAGCGGGGAGTTCCATGGGGTAATCATGCCGACAACGCCGATGGGCTCGCGGACGTTGAAATTTAGCGAATCGAGTTTGTTGACCGGTATTGTGTCGCCCTGGAGTTTGTCTGCCATGCCGGCGAAGTAATAAAATGAGTCCGGAAGTCCGCGCATTTGCGCGACCATTTCTTTAAGCAGCTTGCCGTTGTCTCGACACTCGATCTGCGCGAGCTCATCCGCATGGGCTGCCACTAGGTCGCCGAGTCGGCGAACAAGTTTTCCTCGCTCAGTTTGCGTCATTCGACGCCACGCCGGATTCTTGAGCGCGTTTTGTGCAGAATGCACAGCCTCGTCAACATCCACGGCGTCAGCTTGAGAGAATTCGTACCACGGTTCACCAGTTGTAGGATCGTAACTCGGTACGAACTCGCCGCTGTGCGAATCCGTAAATTTCCCGTCGATGAACAGCTTCTGCCGGGAGCCCTGCAGATTTTCTATAGTTGTTTTCATTATTTAACTCCTGATATCAAACCTTACTTGCCTGATCCCACGACTGCGCATCACCCACCATCGCGACACGCCCGCCATCTTGAGAATCCATGTAAATTCCAAAACTTCCCCTTTCGGTTTCATGGGCATAACGCCGCAGCATTGCGCGAACCTCGCGGGATGCGATGTCGCCATAGGGAAGTTGATCGAGCGGGAAGAAGCGGAACTGTTCAGGTAGTGCGCACACCGAGAGTGCTTGCCCAAGTTTGGCTCGATAGATCAGGTAGCCCGGATCGTTGTCGGCGATATCGAAAACGGAATACAGGAAGGTATCGTGCGGTACGAGTGCGAGTTCATTGCCGCCAGCAAGCGGGAGTCGATCCTCCCTCAGACGACGCGAAGCACTCGGCAGTACCCAACCGCCCTTACCGTCCTGTGCCAGCAGGACGCTTCCCTCTGCTTCGATGAGATAGCCCACAATCATGTCGTTCGCGGACAGCCAACCTGGCGGTAGCGGATCCTTGACCTGGGCGTATCTCCCGCGACAAAAACCCAGAGGCGCTACCGGGCTCGTACCGAATGCAAGAATGCGTCCGATCAGAATGATGTGATCGCCAGCATCGATACAGTTATGAACCTTGCAGTCGAACCAGGTTAGGCAGTCAGTGAGCACCGGTGCTCCAGTGTGCACCGCGTCGTACCCTACCGACCCGAACTTATCGATCGCCTTGGAAGCAAACAGATTGGAGATATCAGTTTGCCCGTCGTGCAGCAGATTGACGGCAAAGTTTGAGGTTTCCTGAAAGACGGGGTAGCTAGATGCGCCTTTGCCGATACACACCAGCAGCAAGGCAGGATCAAGCGAAACCGACGTGAAGGAGTTAGCGGTCATCCCCCTCGGACGCCCCTGCTCGTCGTTTGTTGTGACTACTGTCACCCCCGTAACGAAGGTGCCAAATGCCCGACGCAAAGCCATTGGGTCAATGGCCTTCAGGTCGTCCTCGACGTCAATTTGCATGTAAATCACCTCAAAATGCGATTGCATTGAGGCGAACTATATGCGCCGAAATTTGGGGTTTCTTCCTACTCTTCGGAGGAAAAATTGATTAAATATTCTCCGCTTCGGAGCAAGTCTTCCCGTGAAGCAAGGAAAGCATGCAGCCCAGCCAATGACTCTGCCGCTTCACCCGCAGCAGAGCCAAGCAGAGGTTGCCGCGGCAGCTATCGAATGCAGCCCTTAAGGGCTGCCAGTAGCCATGCATGACCAATCCTCCTATTTGGCTTCATCGCACTCTCGATGCTCCGAATGCTCTAGGTCGGGCTCACGGAAAAACGACAGCGCTCGGCGAGACGAGGTTGCCCAACCCTATGGTTGACAAGCTCTGAGCTGATAGGGGAATGCCTAAGCTAGGCTCACATCTGGTTCAGCTAGGAGAGGTTCGGCCATAGATCCTGACTCCGAGCAGAGTGGACATTGAAGTGAGACTTCCCTGCCCTCCCCTTAAGGTCTCTTTTTGGAGGATGCATCAGGATTCACGGGGTTTCCGGTCAGCTGATGAAGGTGAATAGCCAGCTCGAGGGCGAAGCGACGCTCGGGTAACTCCACCTCAATGCCAAACAGTTCCTGGATACGTGACAGCCGATAGCGCAGCGTCGTGACATGCAAACCCATGGCATCGGCACAATGTTGACTGCGGCAGCCTGAACGCAGGTAGGCCGCAAGCGTCTCCAGATAGGGAGAGGCGTTGCGCTGATCATATTCGACCAACTTGCCAATTGTTCCGGTGACGAAACTACGCACATCCGCAGAGTCCGCAGCACCGATTAGGACAGGCAAGGGACCAAGGTCAGGCATTTCCAGAACGCCACTTCGCCCAAAATTGCGCGCGACGCGGATCATCCGCCAGCATCGCTCCCACTCCCTAGCCAATGGTTCTATTCCCTCGAAGACTTCACCGAGCACAACAATAGGCTCATGGCCAAGCAAGCGTCCTAATGCATCCGAAATGCGCCGTGCTAGCCGAGCTTCTGCGACAACCTCTTGTTCGTGTTCATGAGGCACTAGGCAAACAAAACCACTACCTACCGTGACTACGTGCATCGAGACACTCTGCTGCCTGGCAAGCTGGGTGACCGCTCTATGGGATTCAAGGGCTAAATTACTGCTTTGGCCAACATGGCCTGAAAAATCCACCACGATCATCCGTAGGGGTGCAGATATCGACAACCCTAAGCGACGCGCTCGACTGAGCACATCCTCCTCATCACGAAAGCGGCGCTCCACAATCTCGAAAAACAACTCGGTCAATGTGCGTGTCTCGAAGCGGTAACGGACCACGCTCCGCATGAGCTGCACGCTAAGAGCGAAACACGCATTCTCCAGCAGAAGCTTCTGCAGAGTTGATGGTTGATCTTCGCCAAAAGTCAGCAAGGCCCCAACCAACTCCTCATCGACCGTAAGCGGTTCAATCGTTGCAGCCACTTTAGTATCAGGCCCGATGGGCAGCATGACCGCTGTTTTTTGATGCAGCTGTATCGCATCCCGCACGAAAGTCACCAGCTCACGCCCACCACTGCCGGAAAGCCAACGTTGCCATTTGACGTCATCGTAAATTGCAGACGCCGGAGAACCAGAACCAAGCAAATGGCTAGCCGAGAAATCGGCTACTAGAACTGGGCCGTTTAGTAGTTCACCAAGCGACGAGGTTAAGGCCTCTAGTGATTCGCCTGCGAGTACATCGCGAAGCAAGGAACGCTGCGAACCAAGTATCCGCTGGAGCTCCTCGTTCGCCATCATCTGCGCACGACGACGATGTGCCCGCTCGACAGCAATTGCGCCAAGATCAACAACAGCGGACATGAACGTCTGGTCTTCCTCGCTCACCTCGCGCACCGTACGCGAGATGACAGTCAGCACCATCGGCCGCCCCTCAGCATCGCAGCTAGACATGGGTAGTGTGAGGACAGTGCGGTAGTTTCTCGCCTGAGCGTCACGCCGGTATCCGGGGAATTGCGATGTCTCAAGAGCATCGCGAATATAGACTGGCTCCCCCTTCTGCAGCGCGATCAGCGATGGACTGGTCGCCAGCTCCCATCGATCTTCGACCTTCTGCGGCAACATGCTGGTCTCGTAACGTGCCAAGACAAGGCCATAGCCGTGCGCCAGATCAATGCACATCACCGAGCCCAGATCCCACCCACCCTGCTGGCAGGCTGACCTAGTCAGCTCCTGCAGCAAAGCTTCTAGGTCCTCGTCTGAGCTGATTTGACTCGCGACGCGGCGCAGGGCCGTGATTTTTTGTTGTTGATCAGGCATCGATTTACTCCAAGACTCTTTCGAAACCTACCCGAAAACATAGGAAAAATAAAAGAATCTTCCGCCGAACCGGCGGAAGATTTCCTATTCATCGGTGGATAGCATTGCTCCAGTTGCTGGACGCACACAACGACTTCCCCCTAGCACTTGGAGGCTTCAATGAAGGCTGACATTCGAAAAATCGCCACATTTATCGAGACGACATACAACGAGGGCGGCAAGGATGCTGAGCGGCCTATCACCTCAGTCGTGGTGGCCGCTGTCGTTCGCAACCCATGGGCAGGTCAAGGTTTTGTAGAGGATCTGCGTCCTCAGATCCTTCGGTTGGCGCCCGGGTTAGGCGAGATCATGACTCAACAGCTGATTAGCCACATGCCTGCAGATCGAGTGCAGGCTTATGGCAAGGCGGCAGTGGTCGGGGTAAACGGCGAGATTGAGCACGCTTCGGCGCTGATCCACACGCTGCGCTTCGGTAATGTGTTCCGAGAGGCAGTGGAAGGCACCGCTTTCCTCAGCTTCATCAACACACGCGTCGGCCCTGGTGCTTTGCTGTCGGTACCGATGATCCATAAGTCGGAGTCTGGCAAACGCTCGCACTTCATCACTTCGACCTTCCAGATTGCAGATGCACCTGCGCCTGATGAAATCGTAATTGCCATCGGTGCCGCCGACGGTGGACGTGTCCACCCACGTATCGGTGATCGCTTCCAGGATATGGAAGAGATGGCTGCAGAGAAGGCTTAAGCCTGAACGTGCAGTACTCTCGAGGGGCCAGAGGGCTAGTTACTCCTATCTCGAATTGGCGATGCCGTCTCGGCGCGCAATGCCCGAGCAGCCATTTTCTGCGCGCTTCGTTTTGTGAGGAGTGGGTACGGTATACCCTGCCCACTCCTAAGTTTGATGCCCGCCCCTGGTCAACTTGGCAGCACCACAACTGGTGCCTTATGCACGACGCATTACTGAGAACGCCAATGCGTGCATGGCATCTTTAGGCATAGACTGCTTTCCGCTGCCCTAGCGATCCTCTCCCAGGCCCCCATACTGGTTGTTGTAACTAGGTCTCGGCCAGCCCCGGCGAAAGGGGCTGGCTTTTCTTTCTGAGGCCCAAGCCCGTCGCCCCCTCAACACCGCCATGGCTGGCTATCGCTCGCCGCGCCGCCCTTGAAGCTTTCCGTAGCTGAGAGCCACGAGTTGAAGTGCTGGCCAGAGCTACCAACCTGAATGCAGCCAATCAAGCAGGTAGCAGCACGTCCCAGGACTATCGTGAGCCATACGTATTAACCGAGCTGTCAAGCTCGGCCGGACGTGTCAAAAGGGGACGCTACGCGCCCCTCTGCGAATGCCACAGCACAGTCATCCAACAGCCACTGTTATGCCGATCAGTGCAGGATCTGTGCAAGGAAAGCCTTCGCCCGCTCGCTTTTCGGCGCGCTGAAGAAGGTTTCCGGCGGACTGTCCTCAACGATGCGCCCACCTTCCAGGAACAACACCCGCTCGGCCACCTGACGGGCAAAACCCATTTCATGAGTCACGCAGAGCATAGTCATGCCACTACCCGCCAGCTTCACCATCACGTCCAGCACTTCGCCGACCATTTCCGGGTCCAGTGCCGAGGTGGGCTCGTCGAACAGCATGATCTTCGGCTCCATACACAGTGCCCGGGCGATGGCCACACGTTGCTGTTGGCCGCCTGAAAGCTGACTGGGGTACTTGTGCGCGTGGTTCTCGATGCCGACCTTGCGCAAGTACTCGCGGGCGCGCTCTTCCGCCTGGGCGCGCGTGAGGCCGCGCACCGACATAGGCGCGAGGATGCAGTTGTCCAAGACGCTCATGTGTGGGAACAGGTTGAAGTGCTGGAACACCATGCCCACCTCCCGCAGCACGTCGACGCTGCGCCGGGGCTCGGCCATTAGGTCGCAGCCGTTGACGAGAATACGCCCGCCACTGGCACTCTCCAGCTGATTGATGCAGCGGATCAGGGTGGACTTGCCGGAGCCCGAGGGCCCGCAAAGGACAATGCGCTCACCCGGCCGGACCACTAGGTCGATGCCCTTGAGCACGGTGAAGTCACCGTAGTTTTTCTCGAGGCCCTCAATCACCACCGCGGGCGTCTGTGGCGCGGCGGTCAGGTGGGGCGGTTGGGCGGGGGTGGCTTTCATGCTCGATAACATTTTCTTGTCCTCTTTGCTGCGTATCGGCAAGTCGGTGGGCCCGGGCGCTCAGCGGAATCGCTGGGCGCCATAGGGAGTCGGGTCGGTAAAGGGGCGGGCGCCAGTCATCATCTCCGCCAGCAGGCGGCCACTGACCGGGCCCAGGGTCAAGCCGTGGTGGGCGTGACCGAAGTTGAACCAGAGGCCCGGGTGATCCGGCGCCGGGCCTATCACCGGGCGCATATCCGGCAGGCAGGGACGGCGCCCCAGCCAGGGCTCAGCGTCCCGGCGCTGGCCCAAAGGGAACAGCTCGCGGGCCAGGCGCTCGGCGCGGCGCAGCTGGATCTCGTTGGCCGGATCGTCTGGGTGGGCAAACTCAATGCCGGTGGTCAGGCGAATGCCCCGCGCCATGGGCGCCAACACGTAGCCGCCTTGGGCATCACAGACGGAATGGCCCAGCTCAGCGCCTTCGGCCGGCGCGTAGTGCATGTGGTAGCCGCGTTTGATCGCCAGCGGGATTCGATAGCCCAGGGCTCGGAACAGATCACCCGATTGCGGCCCCATCGCCACCACGGTCTGTCGTGCCAGCAGCTCACGGTCGCCGGCACGCACCTGCCAGCCGCCGGCCTGCTGGCGCAAGGAAGTGGCATCGCCCTTGAGGATGCGCCCCCCCCGACGCACGAAGAGCTCGGCGTAACCACGCACCAACGCGCCGGGGTCGAGCACCGTCTTCGGGTCGTGCCAGTGGATGCCGCCGGCGGCGACGGATCCAAGATGTGGTTCGAGTTGGCGCAGAGTGGTCCCATCCAGCACATCGAAGCGCAGGCCGAAACGGTCGAGGGCGCGAGCGTCGTTGGCCGCCTGGCCCAGGGCTTCGGGGCTGCGGTAAACGTCCATCCAGCCCCGGGCGCGGATCAGATGGCCGAGCCCAGCCTCGGCCACCAGTTGGTCATGCTCCGCCACGCAGCGCTCTACCAGCGGCAACATGGCCCGGGACGCCTCTTCCAGCCGGTGCGCGGATGAGTGGTGCCAATAGGACGCGAGCCAAGGAGCGATCTTCGGCAAGTACGCCGGGCTGTAGCGCACATCAGGCTGGCGGTTTAGGCCATAGCGCAGCAGCGCCGTGAAGCTGCGTGGGAAGGCATAAGGCACCACACTGGCGCGCTCGATCAGGCCGGCATTGCCGTGGCTGGTGCCCGAGCCCGGCTCGGCGCGGTCGATCAAGCAGACGTCACGACCACGCGCCTGCAGGTGCAGGGCGGTGGAGACGCCGACGATGCCGGCGCCCAGGACAAGGATGTCGCAGTCCATGGAAGGGTCCTTCGGTTGGCACCCTGACGGTGCTTCGTTTTCGTGATGACTAGTGCAGGTGGCGGCCCAGGCGCCCCTCGGCCCGTAGCAGACCGCGCCGAATCAGTTCGACCAGCACCAGATAGAGGACCGCGGCCCAGAAGTAGAGCTGAAAGTCGAAGGTGCGGGAGAAGCCCGCCTTGGCCACGCCCATTAAGTCGTGGATGGTCACCAGGGAGGCAATAGCGCTGGCCTTGATCATCAGGATCAGCTCGTTGCCCAGCGGCGGGATGGCCACCAGCATCGATTGCGGCAGCACCACCTTTAAGAAGGTGGTGGCACGGGATAGCCCGAGCGCCGAGCAAGCCTCGTACTGACCGGGGGCGATGGCGAGCAGACTGCCGCGGAAGATCTCGGCCTGGTAGGCGGCGGAGTTCAAAGTGAAGGCCAGCAGTGCGCAGTACCAGGCGTCTCGAAAGAACCACCAGAGCCCCACGTCCTGCCAGAACTCGCGGAACGAGCCGACACCGTAGTAAAGCAGGAACAACTGGGCCAGCAGCGGCGTTCCCCGGAGCAGGTAGATGTAGCCGCCGCTCACGCCACGCAGAAGGCGACTGCCGGAGTTGCGCGCTAGGGCCAGCAACAGCCCCAACAGCAGGCCCAGGCTGAACGAAATTGCCACGAGTTGGGCGGTCACCAGAAGGCCGTTGAGGAGACCCGGGCCGTAGCGCTCGAGCAGTTCAGGATCGACGAAGAAATGCAGGAATTCGCTCATGCGCGTTGACTCCTGTGGCCAAGGCTAAAGCGCTTCTCGGCGTAGCTGAAGACGCGACCGGAAAGGGCGGAGAAGAACAAGTAGATCAGGCAGGCACAGCCGTAGAACAGCATCGGTTCCTTGGTGGCGCCCACCGCTAGCGTGGTCTGGCGCATCACGTCCACCAGAGAGATGGTCGACACCAGAGACGTGTCTTTGAGCAAGCTCAGCCAATTATTCGAAAGCCCAGGCAGGGCAATGCGGGTCAGCTGCGGCAGGATCACTTTGAAAAAGGTAGTCACACGCGAAAGCCCCAGCACCTTGGCTGCCTCGTACTGACCCTTTCCCACCACCTTGAAGGCACCTAGCCAGACCTGGCTGGAAAAGGCGGCAAACACCAGGCTAAAGGCGACCATGGCGGCGAGGAAGGCATTGAAGGTGACTTCAGTGTGATGACCGAAATGGGCCAGCAGTTTCTGCAGGCCAATCTGGCAGCCGTAATAGACGATCAACAGTGTCAGTAGCTCCGGCAGTCCACGGAACACCGTGGCGAATGCCGAAGACAGAGCGCGCCGCCAGCGGCTGGGCGAACGCGCACCGAGGGCGACGATCAGCCCCAGTGAAAGCCCCAGCGGAACGCAAGCCAGCGCCAAGGAAAGAGTGACCAGGGCACCGGCCAGCAGGGCCATGCCCCAGCCGCCTTCACCCAGGGAAAGGAGAGCCAACTGCTCGAACATAATTCAGGCCTCGTATCGAGGTCGCGAGGCGCCCGGCCGAAGCCGGGCACGCGGCGTTTGATCAGTAGATGTCGAAGGGGAAGTAGCGGCTGGCGATCTGCTTGTAGGTGCCGTCCTTGACCATCTCCGCCAGGGCTTTGTTCAGACGCTCGCGCAGGAGGTTGTCATCCTGGCGCACAGCGATGGCCACGTCGTCGTCGGAGCCCTGGAGGTCGCCCAGTAGGGAGCAGCAGTCCTTGCCGTCATTAGCCAGCCAGTGGATCAGAGGGAACTTGTCGTTGACTACGGCGTCCAGGCGGCCGGTATTCAGGTCAGCCTGTGCCTCATCCTGGTTAGGGTAGAGCTTCACCTCAGCACCGGCGGCACCTAACACATCCTCGGCATACATACCCTGGGTGGTGGACGACTGGGCGCCGACCACCAGGCCCTTGAAGCTCTCGGGGCGGGTGTCCTTCAGCTCAGAACCCTTGGCCACCGCAACGGCTAGACGGGTCCGGTAGTAGTGGTCGGTGAAGGCTACCTTCTTCTGACGCTCCTCGGTAATTGCCATGGAAGCAACTACGGCATCGTATTTCTTGGCCAGCAGCGCGGGAATGATGCCGTCCCAATCTTGGATTACCAGTTGGCATTCGACCTTCAACTTCGCACACAGAGCGTTGGAGATGTCCACGTCGAAGCCGTGCAACTGGTTGTTCGAGTCCACATAGTTGAAGGGTGGGTAGGTCCCATCCATGGCGATGCGCAGGGTCTCAGCCTGGGCGTTCGAGACGAAGCCGCAGAATGCAAGGGAAACCAGTGCCAAACGGGTGAGTCGTTTCATCTGTGTTGCCTCTTTTTGTTGGGGTTGTTCTCGCGGGACGACGCGTCTCATAGCCAAAGCTGAATGCAGAGGTAATCGCCTGGCTGTTTTCTGCTGATTGAGGTCAAAAAAAAGGTTCGTCACGGACCTTCGGGGGGCCGTGACGAACCCCAAAGAGCCGGCATGAGGGTGACCCGTGCCGGCAAACGCTCGGTTCCCGACATGAACCAAGCACTCCACTTTTCAGATGGGGCAGCCCTTGCCCCAATGGATACGCCCAGCAATCACGAACGATTGCGCAGAGCATTTCCGTTGTCTCAGAGCTGGATGGCCTTGTGTTCCACGAACTCGGCCAGACCTTCTTCACCCCACTCGCGACCGTTACCGGACTGCTTGTAGCCGCCGAAAGGAGCCCGGTAATTGAAGGCACCGCCGTTCACGAAGCATTGGCCTGCACGCATCTGTCGAGCGAGATGCAGCCCCTGCTCCCGGTCGCCAGCCCAGACGGCACTGGACAAGCCGAACGGCGAGTCGTTTGCAATGCGCAACGCTTCGGCCTCATCGGCATAGGGGATCATGCAGAGCACCGGTCCGAAGATTTCCTCGCGGGCTATGCGCATCTGGTTGTTCACGTCGGCGAAAAGGGTTGGCTGCACGTAGTGGCCACGATCGAGGCCGAATGGTCGTTCAGCACCACCGCAGATCATGCGTGCGCCCTCTTCCTGGCCCACCCGAATGTAGTCCAGGACAGTACGGCGCTGGCCAGCTGAGCACATTGGGCCGAGGAAACTCTCTGCATTAAGCGGGTCGCCCAGCTTCAGTGCTTCAGCCTCAGCGCGCGCGATTTCCAGCGCTTCGGCATAGCGGCTGGCTGGCAGCAGCATGCGGGTCAACGCAGTACAGGTCTGCCCGGAGTTGATCATCACGTCCCGCACACCGAAGCGCACGGCAGCGTCCAGATCAGCATCCGCAGTGATCAGGAAAGGCGACTTGCCCCCCAGCTCCAAGCACACACGCTTCACCGTCTGCGCTGCAGCTTCCGACACCTTGATGCCAGCGCCGGTTGAGCCGGTGAAGGACACCATGTCCACCTCAGGATGCCGCGCCAGGGCTTCGCCGACTTTCGAGCCTGGTCCACTGACCAAGTTGAAAACCCCTGCCGGCAGGCCGATGGCGTGAATCATGTCGGCCAGTAAGAAAGCATGCAGCGGAGTGTCCTGACTCGGCTTGACCACCACTGTACAGCCGGCGGCCAAAGCCGGGGCGAGCTTACCGATCAGTTGATGCAGGGGGTAATTCCAGGGGTTGATGAAGGCGCAGACACCAACCGGCTCCTTCACCACCAACGAGTTGCCCACCTCACGCACCTTGTCCATGTGCGCGGCTTGGTCAATGTAACTCTCCAACCCCTGGATGGGCCCGTCCACTTGGACCATACGGCACCACTGAACTGGCATGCCCAGCTCTGCGGTGATCAGTGCAGCCATCTCATCGGCGTGTGCCTTGAGTTTATTGGCCAGGGCTCGGATGTAGCCGGCACGCACACTGGAAGGCGTCCGCGACCAGGCTGGGAAAGCTCGCCGAGCGGCATCTACCGCGCGGTTCACGTCGGCTTCACCGCCCAGCGGCACGCGGCCAATGACCTCCTCGGTGTCTGGATTCTGCACCTCGGCCAGACCCGGCCCCTGCGGTACCACCCAGGCGCCGTCAATGTATAGCTGCAGACGATCATGCATAGCGTTTCTCCTTCAACAGATCCGCGGCGCACAGGGCGATGCGCCGGCAGGCCTCGCGCAGTGGCTCTTCGCCAAGTACAAGACCCAGTCGGATATGCCCGGCGGCGCTAGGGCCGAAGGCCTCGCCGGCCAGTACGGACACACCGTGGTGATCCAGCAAAAGGTTGGAGAATTCTTGCGCCGAGAGACCAGTGGCACGGATGTCGACCATGACGAACATCCCCCCATCCGGTCGGACAGTTCGAATGCCAGCACTATCCTTCAGACAATCGATGACCAGGTCACGGCGTTGACGATAGGCATCACGCATTGCCTCTACTTCCGGCAGGTTTGCCTCCAGCGCCGTGCAGGCTGCGTCTTGTACGAAATCTGGCGAACCATAGAGCATGCACAGAGCAAGATTCTCCAGGTGCTCGCAAAGCTCCAACGGCCCAACGACCCAACCAACCCGCCAACCAGTCATGGCATGAGACTTCGAAAGGCTATTGATGGTCGCTGTGCGCTCGGCCATGCCCGGCAGGCTGGCAGGGCTTATGTGCTCGCCATCGTAAAGCAGCTCGCTATAGACCTCGTCGGAGATCACCCATAGGTCATGACGGATGCATAGTTCGGCTATCGCCTCCCAAGTCGCTCGAGGCAAGCTCGCACCGGACGGGTTATGCGGACTGTTCAGCGCTATTGCGCGGGTGCGCGGCGTGATCAGTGCTGCAACGTCCTCTGCCTGCACCCGAAAACCATTCTCTGAACGCACCGAAACTGGGATCACCTTGGCGCCACAAGCACCAAACACCGCTTCGTACGTGACGTACATCGGCTCAGCGACGATTACCTCGTCCCCGGGGTTAAGTACGCACTGCGTTACGCAGTAGAGAGCGCACTGCGCCCCAGCCAGGACTACGACGTTGTTCGCCTCGACTGCATGGCCACTACGAGACGTGTGACGGCGCGCAATCGCTTCGCGAAACTTTCGCTGCCCACGAACTTCAGGGTAATGAGTGTTACCCGCCAGCAGGCTGTCGATGGCTGCCTGTACGATAGGGGCAGGAGTATCGAAGTCCGGATCACCTTGGGACAGGAGAAGGATGTCATCCCCTTTTTCGATACGCTCTTGAGCACGATAGTGAATAGTCCACGCGGCGGCTCCATCGCCGGCGATGCGTTGGGTTAGATTTGAATAGCGCATTGGGTATCTCCTAGGAACTTTATGGCAGGCCGGGCGACGCTACGGAAAGGCATGGTTGAAAGCCCTTTATGGATGACCTGACGACCTTCTCGTTTGCCCGCCCCCCAAGCACTCGACGGGGGCGGGAAAATACCGCTTCAGCAAGCGCAGGCGTGCCTCAGTTCGATCAATGTCACACCGGGATGGGCAAAGCCGTCGCGCAGGTAGCTTTCCAGCTCATCAAGGTTCCGAGGCTGGCGCAGAACACAACCGTATGCCTGGGCGAGTAGAGCGAAATCCGGGTTGCGAGGCAGCACGCCGATCGGCTCGATATCCCGACCGATCATGTCGTCTCGAATCTGCCCCAGCGCATCGTTGTTCCACAGCAACACCACTAACGGGCTGTTCAGCTCCTCGGTTGCAGTGGCAAGGTCCTGGGCGGTGTAGAGAAACCCACCATCGCCGACCAGAACCAAACCTGGACGGTCGGGGGCGCCAAACTTCGCACCAATGCCGGCTGGCACGCCATAGCCCAGGGTGCCGTAACCATTGGGGTGCAGCCAGCGACGGGGGGCCTTGCTTGGGTACAGATAATTAGCGGTGTAGGCCAACTGGGTCATGTCACTGGCAATGAACGCCTCGTCCGGCACGGTGGCGACGATCCGCTGAATGATTCCCTTATGGATCCGCTGCAACGGCGCAAGCTCAACTTCAAGTTGCTGCCACAGTTGTGCAACACGATTGGTCGCGCTGCTAGCATCGCGCACGATCGGAGGCAAAGCGGCGAGCAATGCTTCAGCAGTTGCCTTCGCGTCCCCCAGAAGAGCCACTGCGCTTGGGTAAAAGTCATTGAATTTACGAGAGTCGATATCGACGCGGATTACCTCGCCGGTAAGCGGCAGGCGATCACGACACCAGTCGGTGTCAGCCATCTCGGTGCCGATTGCCAGCACGACGTCAGCTTCAGCGACCATGTCCCAACCCGCCTGGATGCACAACGTTGCACCGGCAGCGAGTGGCGATTCTGAGGCGCCGATGCCTTTCCCCGCGACAGTCGTAAAAAGCGGCGCAGCAAGGCGCTCGCTGAGCGCGGTCAACGCCTCGGACGCGTGCACAGCACCACCACCGGCGATGATCATCGGCCTGCGTGCAGCATTAAGTTTTTCGGCAGCCTCCCGCAGAGCGGCGCTGCTGGGCTGACCACGCTCGGCACGACGTGCCACCTCACAGGTCCAGTCACGAGCGATCGGCATTGCGAGCACGTCCAGTGGCACCGAGATATGCACGGGACGAGGACGTTCGCTTTCAAACACTGCGTAAGCTCGAGCAATGAGCTCGGGAAGATCTTCTGGAGTCAGCGCAACTGCGGAAAAGGCAGTGATCGGTGCGGTCATGGCTCGCTGGTCTTGCGTCTCATGCAAGCATCCTCAGCCCTTTCCGAGGCTGGCGGTGTGGTTGACGCTTGAAATGACCAACATTGGGATCGAGTCAGCGTAGGCTTGACCGATAGCAGTGGCTGCGTTGGTTACACCCGGACCGGTAATAACGAAGCACACCCCAGGTTTCCCGCTAACACGCGCATAACCGTCTGCCATAAAGGCAGCTCCCTGCTCGTGACGGGTCAAGACATGTCGAACGCCACTACCAGGTAGTCCGCGATAGAGCTCCAGCGTGTGCACGCCGGGAATGCCGAAAACAGTGTCGACACCGTAATTGGCCAACAGGCGAACCAAGGCCTGACCACCAGTGAGGGGCTTATCGATTTGCATAAAAAGACATCTCCGCGGCTGTTGTTACAGCTCTCCGATGAGCCATGAGAGCGCCCCCGCCACCAATGCTGCTATACAGCCAAGCGGGGACGAATGAGGTTTAATCGAATATGTTCAAGCCTTGGCTGCTGCAGCCTGGCTGAATCGGTCAGAAGCTCGTTGCATTGAGAGTCGGCTCAATGGCATGCGCTTGCCGCCGTTGAGCGGGTAACCGCTCACGCTTCAGCAGCGACCAGCTCTTGCGAGTGTTTTCGTCGGAGCAGGTAGTAGGCCAAGTAGCAGGCTGCAATGAAGCCGCAGCCCCAGTACAACGAGGTGCGCTGCACCGGGTCGATAGCAAGGAAGATCAAGAGCACGCTGCAGAGGCCGATGCACGCTATCGGAATTACTGGGAACAGCGGCGAAGCAAACTTCAGATCGCTGACACTTCCACCCTTGGCCATATGCTCTCGACGAAAGCGGTATTGCGCCAGCGCGATGACGATCCAAGTCACTGTGCCGGCCATGCCACTCACCGCCATAAGCACCATGAACAATGTGTCAGCAGCTACCACGCTGGTCAGCAGTGAGAGCAGCGCGAAGGCCAAACTGATCAGAAGCGCGTAAATCGGCACTCCGCGAGAGGTGAGCTTCGACAGTCCGCGCGGGGCCATGCCAGAATTGGACATGGACCAAAGGATACGGGTGGAAGCGTACAGGCCGGAGTTACCCACCGAGAGAATCGCGGTGAGAATCACAAAGTTCATGATGTCAGCGGCGTAGGGAATTCCTACCAGATCAAATACCTGGACGAAGGGGCTTTCCACAAGCCCTGCCTGCTGCCAAGGGATAATGGCCGCCAATACCAGAACAGCCAGAACGTAGAAGATCAATACGCGGAAAACCACATTACGCACCGCGCGCGGAATGCTTTTCTCTGGGTTGTCGGTCTCTCCAGCAGCAACACCCATGATCTCGCAACCCTGGAAGGCGTATACGACGGTCATCATCACCGCGAACACAGCGGACAGCCCATTGGGAAAAAGCTGGTCGCCGATGAGGTTTGTCATCATCGGAGCTGGCTCGCCGCTCTTGAGCGGCAAGCCGCCGAAAATCACCAGAACACCAATCACAATGAAGGCGAGAATGGCTGCGACCTTTACACCAGCAAACCAGTACTCGGCCTCACCGAAGGCGCGAGTGGCCAAGGCATTGAGAGAGAACAACACAACAACGAAGAAGCCCGACCAGGCCCAGATAGGCACATCAGGAAACCAACGAGTCATGAGCATACCGGCCGCAGTGAACTCCAAGCCGACAGTGCTAACCCAACTCATCCAGTAAACCCAACCGATCATGAAACCAGTTGCCGGCCCGATAAAGCGCGTTGCATGAGCCTGAAATGACCCGGATACGGGCATTTCCACCGACAACTCACCAAGACAAGCCATCACCAGGTACATCAATAGGCCAGCTACCAGATAAGCCAAAACGGCCCCAGCTGGACCACCCTGGTTGATAGTGACTCCGGCCCCCATAAACAGCCCGGTACCGATCACGCCCCCCTAAAGACAGCATGAAGATGTGGCGACTCTTCAGTGCACGCGCAAGCTGGGGTCGAGCAACCGCTTCAGACATGACGCGCCCCCGAAGAACGGCAGACGCACAGAACCAAAGTTCTACGCTGGCTCATTATTGTTATCTCCAATCAGGTAGAAGACCGCTGCACGAGAGGGCAAGGGGCCTTGTTTAAGGCTTTGGCGATTCGAAGCTAGGTGACGAGCTCGCCTCGATTACGCAGAATCATTGCCAGGTGCGGAATGAAGCCGTGAACCAGGCGCGACACCTCGCCCGGGAATCAAGCAGAGAACTGGTCAATCCGGCGACCGCATGAGATCAGGCAGCCCAACGCGACTCGGTCATGGTGGACCGGCCATTCTTTAGCGAAAATGTAAGCTGTGTCGCGCATGGCAGATCCTCCATCTCAAGCTTGCGGTAAGGCCGCTGCACGACTTGGATAATGCTGCCACTTCTCGTGGCGCGCCATGTACAGCGACGATGGACTGCTAGCAGAGCTGTCATGTCGCCAAGCCTGTACAGTTCTGACATTCAGCCGACGGACGTTTTTATGTTGTTAATGCTTGATCCCGCCTCGGTCACGCCTCTGGTTTCTCAGATAGTGGAGGGGATAGCGCTGGCCATCCATGAGCAGCGCTTACGTCCGGGGGCCAAGCTGCCTTCTATCCGCAAGTTCGCCGAGAGCCACGGCGTTAGCCACTTCACCGTTGCCGAGGCCTACGATCGCCTCGTGGCCCGCGGCTGCCTGAACACCGTGCCCAATGCCGGCTATTACGTGCGCGGCCAGGTCGCTGAGGATGCGCGCGACGCGGAGGATGCTCCGGAGTTTGACTTCGATGCCCACCTGCTGTTGCACAAGGCGTTCCAACCGCTTGGAATGGAACTGCGCCCCGGCATTGGCCTTCTGCCCGAGCACTGGATAGACAGTGAGGGTCTGTTGCGCGGCCTGCGGAGCCTGGCGCGCGAGAATCCTATTCAGTACGGCAACTACGGCCAGAGCAAAGGCAACCAGCGCCTTCGTGGCAAGCTTGCCGACCGCCTGGCTGACGCAGGAGTTGCCGCCGGTCCCGAACAACTACTGCTGACCAGCGGTGCCAGCCAGGCGCTTGATCTGGCAGTTCGGTACCTGGTGCAACGCGGCGATCCGGTATTGGTGGATGAGCCCGGATACCAGCACCTCTTCCTCAACCTGCGCCTGCAGGGTGCCCGGCTGCTGGGTGTTCCTCGCACCGTCGATGGCCTGGACCTGGAGCGTTTGGAGCAACTGGCAAGCGAGCACCGGCCGAAGGTCTATTTCACTCAGGCACGACTGCATAGCCCTACCGGGACCAGCCTGTCCCTTGCTGCAAGCCATCGCTTGCTGCAATTGGCGGAGAAATACGATTTCCTGATTGTCGAGAATGACATCTACGCTGACCTCGATCCCTCCGGTCAATTGGTGCTGGCTAACCTCGATCAGTTGGCACGGGTGATCTACATCAGCAGCCTGTCCAAGGTAATTGCCCCTGCGCTGCGGGTTGGCTTCATAGCAGCGCACCCGGAGCTGATTGAGGAATTGGTGCCGCTGAAGATCGTTAGCGGCCTGACCAGTTCGGAGCTCACCGAGACTCTGGCTCTGGACATTCTGCTCCAGGGCCGCCAACGCAAACACGTGCGCCAGCTGCGCGAACAGCTCAGCGAGGCTCACGAAAGCGTGGCGCGGCGCCTTGAGGCGGCCGGTCTGGAGCTTTTCCACGAACCGCACGCCGGCATGTTCCTCTGGGCCCGCCACAGGGCAGTGGCTGACGCGACGCAACTCGCCCGGCAAGCCAAGGAAGCGAAGATCCTTCTGTTCCCTGGCCAGCTGTTTATGCCTGATGGCCGCAATGTACCTTGGATGCGCTTCAATGTTGGCCACTCATTGGACGCGCGACTCTACGAATTCCTGGCTCGACAGAACTGACGCCAACAATGGATAGCCGCGCAGACCAAAGGGCCTCGCGCTGCAGGTCACTGCTCCGGATCGCACCGGCGGATGCGCATGAGCAAAGACGCCCTCTCGTTCTCCGGCAGAGCAGCGAGACATGCTCTGGCGTGTTGCTCACGCCCCTGCCGCTGAACACCAGCAGCCCTACCTTTACGAGCTACAAGGTCTCGTGAAGAGCGCATGACTCTTCGGGCGATTTAGCCAGAAGCGCAACAGGGTTCAGGATACTTGCGACAGAGCGTCGCCTGTGGCGGAGTTGTTAACTGGACGCCGCATCACTATGACAGCGCTTGCCAGGGCCGACAGCCCGACAATGCCTGTAAATATCGCAAGGAAGGGGATTCCCAGCCTCGTGAGCAATAGACCGCCTATCCAGCCTCCGGCCCCGATGCCGATGTAGATGATCGAACTGTTGATCGCTAGAAAAATACTCGACTGCTTGCCGGCGTAACTCAACAAGCGATGCTGAATCGGAACCAGGTACATGTAGCTGACAATGCCCCATAGGAGGCCGATTCCGATGACCAAAGGCCCATTGTCCCGGAGAGTAACCAGCGCAATCAGCAGACCGGTCTGTGTCAGGATTGCACCAAGAAGAACGTTGGCCGGGCCGATCCTGTCCGTCAGGTAGCCGGTGGCGATATTACCAACCACGGCGCCGACACCATAGGCGAACAGCACGCTCGGTAAGACCGGAATGATTCCAAATTTTGTATCAGACAACAGAACGCTGAGATAAGAATAAACGACGAATTCTGCTGCCACGATCATGAAGGTAACGGAAAGTAATCCGTATATCACCTTCGGAACATCCATCTGTAGGGCCTGCTTTTTGATCTGGGGGCTAGCGTGGGAGATTCCGGACAAGATGATTGTGAGGAGCATCAGGGCGATCAAACCGAACAGCGTGACAAAGTAAAACGCATAGCGCCAGCCGAAAGCCTCGGCAATCCAGGACGTCACTGGCACACCAACGGCTTGTGAGACCGTCATGCCACCGAATATTAGCGATAGTGCAAAGCCTTTTCGTTCAGGAGGCAGAAGTACTGTTGTAAGTGTGGTTGCAGCCGGCGTGAACATCGCAGCTCCGAAGGCGGAAACTACGCGACCAAGAATAACCATTTCAAAGTTAAGGCCGATTGCGCACAGAAGGTTCCCGATCGTAAAGATACACGTTGAGAGCAGCAGGACATTTCTGCGTTTCCAACCACGGAATAGCCATGCGTTTAACGGAGCAAATACGGCATAACAAAAGGCGTAAGTGGAAATTATCCACCCAGCTGCGTCAATAGAAATCGCTAGGCTGCGAGAGATTTCGGCCAACGAACCTATAACTACGAAAGTGTCAAGGCCGATTGCAAAGGCGCCAATCGTTAAAGCGAGCAATAAGACTGGTAGACTATTGACTGTATTAGTCACAGCGGGCCTCGACATGCAGTTCGACAGAATAAAAAATTTAATTTTGCTCTCTTACCAAATAATTACAAAGGACTCTAGTTTTTTCGATTTAATACTATGAAGCGGTTTTTAGCTCACCCATGACAATTAGGTGCAGCACTGTATTACTTCGTCTCTCCACTGGGTTTCGGCACTCTCGGAGTTGGCCTGCCAGTCAGTTCATGGGCATTCGATTTCTGTTCGCCCTGAATTACTTCAGGATGCTTCCGGCGAGTTTGATGCAGTGGGCGTTGTGAAATAAGGCCCCAGGGCCTTCCCTATTTAATTACCAAATCAATGTCCGTATCGCTTTGAGATTTATGCCCCGCAAGATGGATAAGTTATCTCGGCCTCCAAAATTTCAAGAATCCAGTAAAAAAGCCCCGCTAATGCGGGGCAAAAGATGGTGACAGAGAGCAGGATTCCAGAGCCTATCAAGTCTGGACAGCTCAAAAGCAAGAGACTCTCGTCACCACCTGCACTGTAACGAACTCCTTACTTGCCACCTTGACTGAACCAGCGTTCGGTGTCCTCAAACGCTTTGCCAAAGATATCTGCTATCTCTTGGATTTCCTGTTTCGTCGAAATCAAAGGTGGGCAGAAAGCGATCGAATCACCGATAGGCCGCGTAATCATGCCATGCGCCTGAGCACGAGCGGCCAAGAAGCGACCCAGTCGACCTACGGTTTCGAATGGAGCTTTAGTTTTACGATCTGTGACAAGTTCCACGGCAGCAATCAAGCCACACCCGCGCACTTCACCTACCATCGGATGATCCGCGAAGCCCGCCAACTTAGCTCGTAGCAGCTCGCCCATTTCAGCAGCATGCCCAACGAGATTTTGCTCTTGGATAATCTTAATATTCTCCAATGCAACAGCGCTTGCGACCGGATGGCCACTAGCCGTGAATCCGTGTCCCAGAGTACCAAGAGCACGACTCTGATCGGCGATACCTTCAAATACCTTCTCGTTAATCAAGATTGCAGCGATCGGTTGATACGAAGAAGACATCTGTTTGGAGATAACCATAACATCAGGCTGGATCCCGAATGTCTCGCAGCCAAACATTTTTCCTGTACGACCGAAGCCACAGATAACCTCGTCCGCAACGATCAAAATGTCATATTTTCTGCAAACAGCCTGCATCTTCTCCCAATAGGTACGCGGCGGCACAATGACACCACCCGCCCCCATAAGCGGCTCGCCGTAGAAGGCAGCGATAGTTTCCGGTCCTTCTCGGAGAATGACGCTCTCCAGTTCAGCAGCCATACGATCTGCAAACTGCTCTTCAGTTTCACCTGGTTGGCCATTACGATAAAAATGCGGGCAACTAACATGATGAAAACCAGGCAGCGGCACATCAAAGCCACGCTGATTAACCGGAAGCCCTGTCAGACTGGCGCTAACAGCGGTGATGCCGTGATATGCATTCAGTCGGCTGATGAATTTTTTCTTCTCAGGCTTACCAAGAGCATTGTTTCGATACCAGATCATTTTCACGACGGTATCATTCGCTTCAGAGCCAGAGTTTGTGAAGAACACTTTACTCATTGGCACAGGAGCGATCTCTATCAGCTTCTCCGCAAGCTCGATACTTGGACCATGTCCCTTATGGGTAAAGATATGATAGAAGGGCAACTTACGCATTTGCTGCTCGGCAGCCTTAACCAAGCGCTCATTGCTGAAACCTAGCGCAACACTCCACAGGCCAGACATAGCCTCGATGTAGCGTTTACCCTCGACATCAAAGACATAAACACCTTCACCGCGATCAATGATCAGCGGACCCACGTCCTGGTGCAGGCGTGCATCGGTGTAAGGATGGAGATGATGTTGTACGTCCTTTTTAGCAAGCAAAATATTTGATTGGCTCATTATCAACTACTCTATTCACGGGACTTTGACGAACCAAAGCCCACAAGTGGCAACTCAAAATAAATTATTTAATCTGTTCGCGGCAGCTTTTTAGGAATACCGAGGTTACCCCGGAAGCCGGGACAACCTAGTTCCTTCGGCTATGGTGAAGCGTAAAATCAAATTCCGCCAAGGCAGAGATATTTGATCTCTAGATAATCTTCAATCCCATACTTGGATCCCTCACGCCCAATACCAGATGCCTTAATACCGCCAAAGGGTGCTGTTTCAGATGAAATTATCCCGGTATTAACCCCGACAATTCCGTACTCCAAGGCTTCACCAACGCGGAAAACTCGACCCAGATCGCGCGAGTAAAAATACGCAGCCAAGCCATATTCGGTGTCATTCGCTTGAGCGATTAAATCGGCCTCATTAGTGAAGCGGAACAACGGCGCGAGCGGCCCAAAGGTTTCCTCTTTGGCAACCTTTGCATTGGCGGGGACATTTACAAGGATCGTAGGCTCGAAGAAATTCCCGCCAATCCTGTTGCCACCAGCGACGACACATGCTCCCAGAGCGACTGCATCCACAATGTGCTCTTCCACTTTGGCAATGGCTTTCTCATCAATAAGAGGGCCAGTTGTTATACCTTCATCGAGGCCATTGCCAATCTTCAGCTTTGCCACAGCGAGTTTGAGTTTGTCAGTGAATGCGTCATAAACACCATCATGGATGTACAAACGATTGGCGCATACACATGTCTGGCCAGCATTGCGATATTTCGACGCTAGAGCCCCCTCCACCGCCGCATCCAGATCCGCATCCTCAAAAACGATGAAGGGCGCGTTTCCGCCAAGCTCCAGGGACACCTTTTTGATGTCTTTCGCGCACTCAGCCATAAGCTGCCGACCGATCTCGGTGGAGCCAGTGAAAGACAACTTGCGCACGATGGGATTACTGGTCAGCTCACCGCCAACCTCACCAGCGCTGCCAGTCACCACACTCAGTACACCGCGCGGAATTCCGGCCTGTTCAGCCAAAGCAGCCATCGCCAGTGCAGAGAAAGGCGTCTGGGATGCGGGTTTGATGACCATAGTGCAACCGGCCGCTAATGCTGGCCCTGCCTTTCGGGTAATCATCGCAGCCGGGAAGTTCCACGGCGTAATAGCTGCGGTAACACCTATTGGCTGCTTAAGGACAAGCAGACGCTTATCGGACTGATGCGCAGGAATGGTGTCACCGTAAATGCGCTTACCTTCCTCAGCAAACCACTCAATGAATGAGGCCGCGTATGCAATCTCGCTTCGGGACTCAACAAGAGGCTTCCCCTGCTCCATCGTCATCAGACGCGCAAGATCCTCAAGGTTTGTCATCAGCAACTCAAACCAGCGGCGCAATTTTGCTGCCCGCTCCTTGGCCGTCAAGGCTCGCCAAGCAGGTAATGCGCGATCCGCGGCCTCAATTGCCAAACGAGTTTCTGCAGCCCCCAGCCTGGGAACAGTACCGATGAATTCGCCAGTGGCAGGGTTATTGACCTTGATGGTTAGACCATTGCTCGAATCAACCCAGGCGCCATCAATATAGGCCTGCTGACGAAACAAGATCGGATTGCTGAGCATTATGTTCTCTCCATGCTGCTTGATTCAGGGGGCTTCATAAAAATGGCCATCCGAGTTTCACGCTTATGCCGGTAGGCAAGATCAGAGCCGTGCGGCCGCCCTGCAAAAAGGTGATTAAGCGGCTGAAAACGAGAAGGTCGGACTAGTACCCCGCCGAGTCACCTCTTATCGGCAACTCAGCAGGGCATTACATGACGTTGGTATTACCTGGCAGCCCAAGCGTTGAAGCGCTCTTCCAAGTCCTCGCCGTGGTCAACCCAGAAGGCGAAGTCCAGCGGCACCGCCTGCTCCAAGTTCTCCGGGGAAGTATTCAGACGTTCCTGTAGAGCTGGATCGAGTAGCGCAGTGGTTTTCAGGTTGGTTGAGCCGTAGCCCATTTTCGTGGTGAAGATCTTCTGCTGCTCAGGACGCAACGATAAGGCTATGAAATCCTCGGCCGCTTGCTTGTCCGGACTACCTTTGGGGATTGCCCAATAGTCGATGGCGTAGATGCTGCCGTTCCACACCATCTTCATTGGCGCACCTTCCCCCTGCGCAGCAAACACCCGGCCGTTGTAGGCTGCACTCATTACCACGTCGCCGCTGGCCAGGAACTGCAAGGGTTGTGCGCCAGATTCCCACCACTGGACCGACGACTTGATTTGGTCCAGCTTGCGGAAGGCACGATCTATGCCTGCGGGAGTGGACAGCACCTTGTACAAGTCTTCCTTTGGCACGCCATCAGCCAACAAGGCGATCTCTAGGTTGTACTTGGCACCCTTGCGCAGCGCACGCTTGCCAGGGAATTTCTGCGTGTCCCAGAAATCTGCCCAACCGGTCGGTGCGGTGGGTAGGCGCTTGGCGTCGTAGGCCATGACCATCGACCAGACCAACAGGCCAGCACCGCAGTCGGAAAAGGTTCCTTGAATAAAGTCGCTGGAGTTGCCCAGCCGCTTCTGATCCAGTTGCTCGAACAACCCCTCGTCGCAGCCACGGAGCACCTCTGATCCCTCGACTTGGACCACATCCCAGGAGACGTTGCCGACATCGACCATGGCCTTGATCATGCCCATCTCACCGTTGTATTCGCCGGCGATCACCTTGTTGCCGGAGGCCTTTTCAAAAGGCTTGTAGTACGCCTCGGTCTGCGTTTCCTTGGCGGTGCCGCCAAACGAAATCACCGTCACGTCAGCGGCCAAGGCGTAAGAAGTCAGGCCCATCATCAGGGTCGCAATTAGCGTTTTTTTCATGTCCACCTCTAGATATTGTTGTCGGCAGATTGCAATCACCCCAACCCATTTGGGTCAGGACATAGAAAACGGCTCAGCCGAGGTTGCTGACGTTGCCGCTGGTGTTCATCCTTGACGCTGACTTTCCGGGCCAGCGATGTAGTCCCTCAGATCCTCCTTCCCGCACTGCCACGAGCAGATGCACCACCTCCTGCCGGAGGCATAACTGGCCGTGACTGGGCGTGGATTTGAGCCGGGCGCTTACGCTCGAGAAGGGGGGCCTTGTTTAAGGCTTTGGCGATTCGAAGCTAGGTGACGGGCTCGCCTCGATTACGCAGAATCATTGCCAGGTGCGGAATGAAGCCGCGAACCAGGCGCGACACCTCGCCCGGGAACCAAGCAGAGAACTGGTCAATCCGGCGACAGCGTGAGATCGCGCAGCCCAACGCGACCAGGTTATGGTGGACCGGCCATTCTTTAGCGAAAATGTAAGCTGTGTCGCGCATGGCAGATCCTCCATCTCAAGCTTGCGGTAAGGCCGCTGCACGACTTGGATAATGCTGCCACCTCTCGTGGCGCGCCATGTACAGCGACGATGGACTGCTAGCAGAGCTGTCATGTCGCCAAGCCTGTACAGTTCTGACATTCAGCCGACGGACGTTTTTATGTTGTTAATGCTTGATCCCACCTCGGTCACTCCTCTGGTGTCTCAGATCGTGGAGGGGATAGCGCTGGCCATCCAGGAGCAGCGCTTACGTCCGGGGGCCAAGCTGCCTTCCATCCGCAAGTTCGCCGAGAGCCACGGCGTTAGCCACTTCACCGTTGCCGAGGCCTACGATCGCCTCGTGGCCCGCGGCTGCCTGAACACCGTGCCCAATGCCGGCTATTACGTGCGCGGCCAGGTCGCTGAGGATGCGCGCGACGCGGAGGATGCTCCGGAGTTTGACTTCGATGCCCACCTGCTGTTGCACAAGGCGTTCCAGCCGCTTGGAATGGAACTGCGCCCCGGCATTGGCCTTCTGCCCGAGCACTGGATAGACAGTGAGGGTCTGTTGCGCGGCCTGCGGAGCCTGGCGCGCGAGAATCCTATTCAGTACGGCAACTACGGCCAGAGCAAAGGCAACCAGCGCCTTCGTGGCAAGCTTGCCGACCGCCTGGCTGACGCAGGAGTTGCCGCCGGTCCCGAACAACTACTGCTGACCAGCGGTGCCAGCCAGGCGCTTGATCTGGCAGTTCGGTACCTGGTGCAACGCGGCGATCCGGTATTGGTGGATGAGCCCGGATACCAGCACCTCTTCCTCAACCTGCGCCTGCAGGGTGCCCGGCTGCTGGGTGTTCCTCGCACCGTCGATGGCCTGGACCTGGAGCGTTTGGAGCAACTGGCAAGCGAGCACCGGCCGAAGGTCTATTTCACTCAGGCACGACTGCATAGCCCTACCGGGACCAGCCTGTCCCTTGCTGCAAGCCATCGCTTGCTGCAATTGGCGGAGAAATACGATTTCCTGATTGTCGAGAATGACATCTACGCTGACCTCGATCCCTCCGGTCAATTGGTGCTGGCTAACCTCGATCAGTTGGCACGGGTGATCTACATCAGCAGCCTGTCCAAGGTAATTGCCCCTGCGCTGCGGGTTGGCTTCATAGCAGCGCACCCGGAGCTGATTGAGGAATTGGTGCCGCTGAAGATCGTTAGCGGCCTGACCAGTTCGGAGCTCACCGAGACTCTGGCTCTGGACATTCTGCTCCAGGGCCGCCAACGCAAACACGTGCGCCAGCTGCGCGAACAGCTCAGCGAGGCTCACGAAAGCGTGGCGCGGCGCCTTGAGGCGGCCGGTCTGGAGCTTTTCCACGAACCGCACGCCGGCATGTTCCTCTGGGCCCGCCACAGGGCAGTGGCTGACGCGACGCAACTCGCCCGGCAAGCCAAGGAAGCGAAGATCCTTCTGTTCCCTGGCCAGCTGTTTATGCCTGATGGCCGCAATGTACCTTGGATGCGCTTCAATGTTGGCCACTCATTGGACGCGCGACTCTACGAATTCCTGGCTCGACAGAACTGACGCCAACAATGGATAGCCGCGCAGACCAAAGGGCCTCGCGCTGCAGGTCACTGCTCCGGATCGCACCGGCGGATGCGCATGAGCAAAGACGCCCTCTCGTTCTCCGGCAGAGCAGCGAGACGTGCTCTCCCAACCGGGCTCTGAGCTATTCGCGGATCGCTACCAATTTGCCGAAGCGTGATGACGCTCCCTTGTCTTTGCACCACATCCAAACAGACCATCTGAAAGTAGTCCCGAGCAGCTGCCCTAGCTTAAGGTTCCGACACCAACTGCGAAGTTGACGCCAGAGACTAACGCAACCTTTCGTGGCATAGCCCTTACGCAGACTCCCTCGTGGCTTGCAGCGCTACCTTGTTGGCAGAAAGGAAATCTCGCATGGTCGTAGGCTTGCGGCCCGTCAACTCTTCGACGGCCTGCGTGACAGTGGCATGGAAGCCAATGGCCGTGGCCTGATCGAACCCGACCAGCGCACCAATTAACGTACGTGGCAGGCCAGTTCCAGCCATGACATCACGCAGTGCAGCCGCCGTGACTTCCTCATGCACCAACTGCTTACCCGTCAGCTCTGACACGAACGCGGCAATTTCTTCTGCGGTCACGGCTGCCGGTCCGGTGACCTCGATAATCCGGTTAGAGCTGTCGCCCGAAGCTAGTACCGCCGCATCGGCCCGGGCGCAGTCTTCACGCGTAACCCAGTGACGCCCTCGGTTGGCCGTCGCGGTGGTCAATACGCCACTGGCAATTGCCTGCGTCAGCATCCACAGCATGTTTTCGGCATAGAGCCCATGGCGCATGAAGGTCCAACTCATCGAGCTTGCGGCGATGGCCTGCTCAGTCCAGAAATGATCGTCTTCCACGGCACTCTCGCTGCTAGGTTGCGGCGACGGCAACGATGTATAGACGATGTGCCTGACTCCAGCTCTCTCGGCCGCGGCGATAGCAGCCTTGTGCTGGGCCAGACGCCGACCGGGCACGTGGATGGCATCGGTGCTAATCAGCAACATGCGGTCGATACCAGCAAAAGCCGAAGACAGGAATTCCGGGTGGTCGAAGTCGGCAGCGCGGACTTCGACCCCCTTAGCGGCAAGGTCAGCCAACTTGGACGGATCGCGCGTGCTGGCAACGATGGGACCGGCGTTTATTTCCAGCAGTGACTCGACTACGCGACGACCAAGATTGCCGGAAGCGCCGGTTACTAAGAGACGTTGGGACATGGTGGATCTGCCTTGACGGTTGGGTTGATGGGGGGATGGCGTGTTGCTCACGCCCCTGCCGTTGAACACCAGCAGCCCTACCTTTACGAGCTACAAGGTGACGTGAAGACCATAGGAACACCGCGAGATGGCGGGTGCTTCGGACAACTTCAATCCAAGAGTAGAAAAGGGACTTAGTTCTCTTTTGTTCCTTAGGATAATATTGGCACTGTCGCGCTACCCACAAGAAGGCACATCCATGTCACCGAGAAACACCCAAATGCCGGACGAGTGCCTTTTCGTACGCGAAATCCTCGACCGGGTCGGTGACAAGTGGAGTCTTTGCATCGTGGGCGCCTTGCGAGCGGGGCCCAAACGCTTCAATGAGCTCAAGCGCGCCGTCGAGGGCATTTCTCAGCGCATGCTGACTCTCACACTTCGTGGACTGGAGCGCGACGGATTAATTAAGCGCAAGATGTACCCAACGATCCCGCCGCGAGTGGATTACGAACTGACTGATCTTGGTCAGACCCTGTTGGAACCGGTGCTCGCCCTCGTTGCCTGGGCAGAACAGAACAAGGTGGTCATTCAGGGCGCGCGATCGAACTATGACGCAATGAGCGGGACGTCGTCGCCACCGGCTCCACTGCCTTTGCAGGCGCACTCTGACGCGTGAGTCCAGCCTCGCTATAACGGAACGGTTTCTTCTCACGTCGCTGCTGCCGGTCTGAAGTGGATCCCTGTTGATAGAAGGATTGTTGGCGGGCACATAAAATGTCCCGGAACTCGACGTCTTGCACCTAGCGCTGCATCGCATCGACACGTAGCTCAGCGTGCTTCAATGTCGGAGTCATCGTGCAATAAAAAAACCCGCTTCGAGGAGCGGGTTTCTGTACGGCCGGCCGGGAAGCGCTGTTACAGCAGCTTTTCCAGTTCCGGGATGGCTTCGAACAGGTCAGCCACCAGGCCGTAGTCAGCCACCTGGAAGATCGGGGCTTCTTCGTCCTTGTTGATCGCGACGATGACCTTGGAGTCTTTCATACCGGCCAGGTGCTGGATGGCACCGGAGATGCCCACGGCGATGTACAGCTGCGGGGCAACGATCTTGCCGGTCTGGCCGACCTGCATGTCGTTCGGTACGAAACCGGCGTCGACCGCGGCACGGGAAGCACCGACGGCAGCACCCAGCTTGTCGGCCAGGGCGTACAGGTGCTTGAAGTTGTCGCCGTTCTGCATGCCGCGACCGCCGGAGACGACGATCTTGGCAGCGGTCAGTTCCGGACGATCGGACTTGGCCAGTTCTTCACCAACGAAAGCGGATTTGCCCGCATCGGCAGCACCACCCACCGCTTCAACGGCAGCGGCACCGCCTTCAGCGGAAGCGGCGTCGAAACCGGTGGTACGCACGGTGATCACCTTCACGGCAGCCGAGGACTGCACGGTGGCGATGGCGTTACCGGCGTAGATCGGGCGTTTGAAGGTGTCGACGCTTTCAACGGCGATGATCTCGGAGATCTGATCGACGTCCAGCAGGGCGGCCACGCGCGGCAGGTAGTTCTTGCCGTTGGTGGTGGCGGGTGCCAGCACGTGGCTGTAGCCCTTGCCCAGCTCAGCGATCAGCGGCGCGACGTTTTCCGGCAACTGGTGCGCGTAGGCTGCGTTATCGGCAACCAGGACCTTGGCCACACCGGCAATCTTGGCAGCGGCTTCAGCGGCAGCACCTACACCAGCACCCGCGACCAGCACGTGGATGTCACCACCGATCTTCTGGGCGGCGGCAACGGTGTTGAGGGTGGCGGCCGCCAGCGCGGCATTGGTGTGTTCAGCGATTACAAGGACGGCCATCTCAGATCACCTTCGCTTCATTCTTCAGTTTCTCGACCAGCTCGGCCACGGACTTGACCTTGATACCGGCCTGGCGGGCGGCCGGTGCTTCGACTTTCAGGGTCTTCACGGTGGACGCGGTGGAAACGCCCAGGGCGTCCGGGGTCACCACGTCCAGCGGCTTCTTCTTGGCTTTCATGATGTTCGGCAGCGACGCGTAGCGCGGCTCGTTCAGGCGCAGGTCGGTGGTGACGATCGCCGGCAGGTTCAGCGCCACGGTCTGCAGGCCGCCGTCGATTTCACGGGTGACGTTGGCCTTGTCGCTAGCCACTTCGACCTTGGAGGCGAAGGTGCCCTGGGCGTAGCCAGTGAGGGCGCCCAGCATCTGGCCGGTCTGGTTGTTGTCGCTGTCGATGGCCTGCTTGCCGAGGATGACCAGTTGCGGCTGCTCCTTGTCGACCACGGCCTTGAGCAGCTTGGCCACGGCCAGGGAGTTCAGCTCGTCGGCGGACTCGACCAGGATGGCGCGATCGGCGCCCAGGGCCAGGGCAGTACGCAGCTGCTCCTGAGCGGTGTTCGGGCCGATGGTGACGACGACGATTTCACTCGCTACGCCTTTTTCTTTCAGACGAACGGCTTCTTCCACGGCAATTTCGCAGAAGGGGTTCATCGACATCTTCACGTTGGCGAGGTCGACGCCGGAGTTATCCGCCTTGACGCGGACTTTGACGTTGTAGTCGACCACTCGTTTAACGGCAACGAGGACTTTCATAAGAGTCTCCAAAAACAATATGAGCGGAGCAAACCCGGAGATGTGCTCTAACAATAGGGGGAAGTCAGAGCTCCCCGAGCTGTTCGATCACCCCAGCCGCCTTGAGCTCACTCAGACGGGCATCGCTGAGACCAAGCTGACGCTTCAGTACTACGTCGGTGTGCTCACCAAGACGTGGTGCTGGGCGCACGTACTGGACGGGCGTATCGGACAGCTTCACCGGACTACCAACCATCCTGAACTCGGGATTCAGCGCATGGGGGATATCGACCAGCATTTCACGAGCCACCACTTGTGGTTCGGCCAGTGCCCGACCGATATCGTTGATGACTCCTACCGGTACCTTGGCCGCGTGAATTTTGGCTACCCAGCTGTCGGCGGTATCACTAAGGAAGTGTTCGGCAAGCATGCTGACGATCGCCTCGCGGTTTCGTACTCGATCGGCATTTTTCGCGAAGCGCGGATCACTCGGCAGGTCAGGAAGGCCGATGACATTGCACAAGGCAACGAACTGGCCGTCGTTACCGCAAGCGATGATGAAGTCCCGGTCCTGGGCGGAAAATACTTGGTAAGGGACAATGTTGACGTGCGCATTGCCCTGACGCCCGGGGGAACGCTCGGTGCTCAGGTAGTTCTGGCTCTGATTACCCAGTGCTGCGACCTGCACGTCCAACAGTGCCATGTCACAGTGCTGCCCACGGCCAGTCTTCTGACGCGCGAGCAATGCAGCCTGAATCGCGATGGTGGAATACAGACCAGTCATCAAATCAGCCACGGCAACCCCGACCTTCTGGGGACCGGCGCCCGGTATCCCATCCTTCTCGCCGGTGATGCTCATCAGCCCACCCATGCCCTGGATGATGAAGTCATAGCCAGGCTCTTCCGAACGCGGGCCGGTCTGACCAAAACCGGTGATCGAGCAGTACACCAGCCGCGGATTGAGCTTCGACAGACTGTCGTAGTCGAGTCCGTACTTCGCCAGTGAACCAGCCTTATAGTTTTCGATCAGTACATCGCACTCACAAACCATCGCACGAACCAACTCTTGCCCTTCAGGCGTGGCGAGATTCAGTGCTACCGAAAGCTTATTGCGGTTGGCGGACTGGTAGTAGGACGCCTCGGAGCTGTCAGAACCGTCAGCGTTCTTCATGTAGGGAGGCCCCCACCCTCGGGTGTCGTCCCCCACGCCAGGCCGTTCGATTTTGATGACTTCCGCTCCCAGGTCAGCCAGCAGCTGGCCACACCAGGGGCCGGCCAAAACTCGACTCAGGTCCAGTACGCGGTATCCGGTTAGTGCACCCATTTTTTACACCCTCGCTACTGCGCGCTTACACACGCTCGATCACCATCGCCAGCCCCTGGCCGACACCGATGCACAGACTCACAACCGCATAGCGCCCACCACTGCACTGCAACTCTCGTGCTGCACTTAGGGCAAGCCGCGCACCGGAAGCACCCAGCGGGTGCCCCACTGCAATTGCACCACCATTGGGATTTACGCGAATATCGTCGAAGGCAACGCCGAGTCCGCGCAGGCAAACCAGTACCTGGGAGGCGAAGGCCTCGTTGATCTCAATGATGTCCATGTCTGCCAGACTCAGCCCGGCGCGCTGAAGCGCCTTGTTGATCGCCTCAACCGGTCCGACGCCCATGATGCGCGGCTCTACACCGACCGCGGCTGCGGAGAGAATGCGGGCCATTGGTTTAAGGCCGAAGCGCTCACCTGCTGCAGCAGAACCGATCAGCAAAGCTGCTGCACCATCGTTCACACCAGATGCATTGCCTGCGGTGACAACCCCACCGTCGAACAGTGGCCGCAGCCGTGCCAGGGCAGCCTGGTCGGACTCGGGACGAGGATGCTCGTCATGCTCGACGATTCTGGGCGGCGTCTTACGGCCGGTGGGCACACTGACAGGCATAATCTCGTCGGCGAAGAAACCGAGACTTCGAGCCGCTTCGTAGCGCGCTTGGGAAGCTGCGGCGAAACGGTCGGCCTCCTCGCGGCTGATGCCATATTCATGAGCCACGTTGTCGCCAGTCTGCGGCATGCTGTCGTTGCCAAAAGCCTCAACGATTCGCGGGTTGGGAAAGCGTGCACCGATCGTACTGTCGAACGCTGTGAAGTCACGGCTGTAGGCCGCTTCGGCCTTGGCAATCACGAATGGCGCGCGAGACATGCTTTCCACGCCACCGGCGACAAACAGATCGCCCTCACCGCAGGTCACCGCCCGCGCGGCATCGATTACCGCCGCCAAGCCGCTGGCGCACAGGCGGTTAACCGTCTGCCCCGGCACAGTCACTGGCAGGCCGGCCAGCAAGGCGGCATGACGGGCAATGTTTCGGCTGTCTTCGCCGGCCTGGTTGGTGTTGCCGAGGATCACATCCTCAACAGCGTCACCCGGCACGCCATTTCGGGCCAGCAGTTCACGAATCACAAGAGCAGCGAGATCGTCCGGACGAACCGGAGCAAGTGCACCGCCATGGCGCCCAAAGGGTGTACGCAGGCCGGCATACAGAAATGCATTGAGCATGAAATGTTCCCAGGTCAGTTGAATGAAGGTTTAGGCAAGCGCCGGTTCGGGTTGGCGCAGGGAAAGTCCCAGCTCAGCTCGGCGCCGCAGCCAGGGTCCGGGGCGATAGCGCGGATCACCAGTCAGGTAGGACATGCGCTCAAGAATTTCCAGCAGGCGCTTCGCGCCCAACTCATCACCCCAAGCAAGTGGCCCATGCGGATACCCCAGACCACGACGCACCCCCTCATCCAGGTCATCCACGGTGGAGATCCTTTGCTGAACGATGTCGCCAGCCAAGTTAACGATCATGGCCATTACGCGCTGGGCGACGAAACCAACACTGTCGTTGATAACGGTCACGCCGACGCCGTCCCCAGCCAACAATGCATGAGCAGCTTCACGCATGATTGGTGCAGTCGCGGGCGTCTGCATCAGGCAGCGGTGGCGCTGTAGGTCCAGCAGCATGTCGATGCATATAGTGCGTGCCGGATCGGTGCCGAAGCGCAGACAGGCGCTGCTTGCATCACGGCCATAAGGCGCCAACAAGCAGAGTGCTTCCTCGGAGGGGTGCTCGCCCCGCTCCAAACGCCCGCCCAATCTCTGCACCAACGCGCCCAGGGTGACGCCATCTTGCTCATTCTCTGCCCCGATCCAAACCGGTGGTAGAACCTGCACCGTCGGCACCAACTGCGGGGCGGGAGCATCGATCATCTGCCCATCCTGATAGCGGTAGAAGCCGCGTCCAACCTTGCGCCCTACGTGCCCTGCCTCAAGCATCAGGCGTGTAAGCGCGGCCGGCCGATAGCGAGGATCCTGATAGAACTGGTTGTAGATCGACTCGATTACTGGATGCGAGACATCAAGAGCAGTGAGATCGAAGAGCTCCAGCGGCCCCATACGGAAGCCCATACCCTCGCGCAGGATGCGATCGATATCGGCTGGCTCAGCCACGCCCTCCTTGAGGATCTGCAGCGCCTCTGTGCTGTAGGCGCGGCCAGCGTGGTTGATGATGAATCCGGGAGTATCCTTCGCGCGGATGCCACGGTGCCCCATGCGCGTCGCAAGCGCCTGCAAGCAATCACCTACGGCCGGATCGGTAGCTAAGCCGTCAATCACTTCGACGACTTTCATCAGCGGTACCGGGTTGAAGAAATGGAAACCAGCCACGCGCTCGGGATGACGGCAGTTTCGGGCAATACTGGTCACCGACAGCGACGATGTATTGGTAGCCAAAATGCATTCGGCGGCAACTACTACCTCCAGCTCAGCGAGGAGTTTCTGCTTTATGTCCAACCGCTCGATGATGGCTTCCACCACCAATTGGGCATCGCTCAGTCGCTCCAAGGCGGTCGCGACCTGTAGTCGCTCCACTGCTGCCTGTGCTTCGTCAGCCGGAATCTTGCCCTTCTCCACCAACTTGTCGAAGGTCCTCTTGAGGTTGTCGCAGGCAGCCTGTGCAGCGCCCTCCCGGGCATCGAATAGTTGAACCTGGATGCCAGCCTGTACGGCGATCTGGGCAATGCCGGTGCCCATGACACCGGTACCGACGATGGCCATACGCTCGATACTGCGTGTCATGTCACTCCCCCTTGAAGATGGCTTCACGTTTTTCCAGGAAGGCGGCTGCGCCTTCCTTTTGGTCTTGCGAGTCAAACAGCAGCTGGAAAGCCTTGCGCTCCAGCGTCAGCGCGCTGTCCAACGGCAGATCGGCACCGCACAGCAGCACCTCTTTGATCTGCGCTACTGCCAACGGCGGTAGTGCTGCAATCTCCGAGGCGAGCTCAAGCGCTCGCGACAATGTCCGATCATCGCTCACAACTTCACTGACCATGCCGATGGCCAACGCTTCAGGGGCCTTAACTAAGCAGCCGGTCAGGGCGATTCGCATCGCATGGAATTTGCCTACCGCGCGAATCAAGCGCTGGGTGCCACCGGCCCCGGGCATGAGCCCCAGCTTCACCTCAGGCTGACCGAATCGGGCCGACTCACCGGCAACGATGAGATCGCAATGCATGGCAAGTTCGCAGCCTCCGCCCAAGGCGAAGCCATTCACTGCTGCAATGACTGGCTTCGGGCAGCGGCTGATCGCCTCCCACAAGTACTCGGTATGCCGAAGGTACATCTCGATCGGGGTAGCCTGGGCGAACTCGCGAATGTCAGCTCCGGCGACGAAGCAACTCTCGCCACCGGTCAGGACGATTGCCCGCACTCGCGAGTCGCTGGCAAGAGCACGGAAATGCTCGGCCAACTGCTGACGCACGCGGGTGTTAAGCGCGTTACGCGCCTCAGGACGGTCAATGCGGACAATCGCCACGCCGTTCTCTTGAATCTGCACATGGACGAGGGTGTCTTCTTGGGAACTCATACTGCCTCCAACCAAGTTTCGTCAGACGAAACGCGATTTCGTATTTGTGATCATCATAGAGACAGGTCAACCTGGATGTAAACGCCAAGCGTCTGACAAAATATAAATTTCATATATATCAATAACTTAAACAAATATCTGAATGAGCGATTGGCGCAATCAGCAGAAAACGTTAGAATTTCGCCTGACGAAACTCAATTTTATTTTCTTGATTTCTTGAAAAGGAGGGTTCTACCATGCGTCGCAACAGGGTGGATCGGGATGACGGCGGGCAATCTAGCCATGAGAGCGAACTTGCCCTCCTGGAAAAGGGCCTGCTTGACCCCATCACAGCGATGAACGAGGAGGAGAACAGTGGTCAGTTCGTCACTGCGCTAGCCCGTGGTCTTGAACTGATGCGTTGCTTCAGCCCACGCGAAAACGTGCTCGGAAATCAGGAATTGGCTCGTATGACCGGCCTACCCAAGCCGACCGTGACGCGGCTGACCAACACGCTGATGCGCTTGGGCTGTCTGAAGCGAGAGCTGCACTCGGGCAAGTATCAGCTGGATGTAGGCGTGCTCGGATTTGGCTACGCGATGCTCTCCAACCTGTCGATCAGGACTGTCGCGCATCCACTGATGGAACAGCTGGCAAACCATGCGCAGGCTGCCGTTGCCATGGCAGCCCGCGACAGATTGCAGATGGTTTACCTGGATGTAGTACAGGGCCAGGGAAACATGACGATGCGCAGGCAGATCGGAACCTACCTGCCGCTAGCGCAGAGCTCGGTAGGCCGAGCATGCCTGGCCGCGATGCCGGAGAACGAGCGGGAATTCCTGCTTGAACATATGCGTCAGCGCGAAGTTGAACAGTGGCCAGCCCTGCGCAAAGGGCTGGAGCGCGCGCTCAGGGATTACGCCGATTACGGCTATTGCCTGTCGATCGGCGAGTGGCACCGCGACGTCAACTCTGTCGCTGTGCCCTTGGTACATCCGCAGTATGGGCTGCTGGCCTTCAACTGCGGCGGACCGAGCTTCCAGCTACCACGCGAGAAGCTCGAAGACGATATCGGGCCTCGCCTGATCAACATGGTTAACAACATTGGCGCCGCCGCTCGCTGACCCCAAGGGGTGACGGTGCCCAGCCACACCGGCCCGATTTTGGGCCTTGAGGAGAGCACATGATCCGTGACCCCGAAACCCTGCAGATACTGCTGGACTCCATTCGCCAGTTCGTCGACCAGGAACTGATCCCTCGCGAAAACGAAGTGGCGGAAACCGACGCCATTCCACAAGACATCGTCGATCAGATGCGGGAAATGGGTCTGTTTGGCCTGACCATCCCCGAAGAATTCGGTGGCCTTGGCGTTACCATGGAAGAGGAGGTGAACATTGCCTTCGAACTTGGGCGCACCTCTCCGGCCTTCCGCTCCTACATCGGTACCAACAATGGGATCGGCTCGATTGGCATCCTGGTCGACGGTACCGAAGAACAGAAGCGCCACTTCCTGCCGAAGCTGGCCAGCGGCGAGCTGCTCAGTTCCTTCTGCCTCACCGAGCCGGACGCTGGTTCCGACGCAGCCTCGCTGAAGACCACGGCAGTACGCGACGGCGATAGCTACGTACTCAACGGCACCAAACGCTTCATCACCAATGCACCGCACGCAGGCATCTACACTGTGATGGCGCGCACCAACCCTGAAATCAAGGGCGCTGGCGGTATCAGCGCGTTCATTGTCGAGCGCGGCACCCCAGGCATCTCGCTGGGCAAGCCCGACCACAAGATGGGCCAGAAAGGTGCGCACACTTGCGATGTGATTTTCGACAACGTACGTGTCCCTGCCAGCCAGCTCATCGGTGGCGTCGAAGGTGTCGGATTCAAAACCGCCATGAAAGTACTCGACAAAGGGCGCCTGCACATTGCCGCGCTTAGTGTAGGCGCAGCTGAGCGCATGCTTGACGATGCACTCCGGTATGCCGTCGAGCGTAAACAGTTCGGCAAGCCGATCGCCGAGTTCCAGCTGATCCAGGCCATGCTGGCCGACAGCAAAGCCGAACTCTACGCCGCTCGCTGCATGGTTCTGGATGCAGCGCGCAAGCGTGACGACGGCCGCAATGTCAGCACTGAGGCCTCCTGTGCCAAGATGTTCGCCACCGAGATGTGCGGCCGCGTAGCTGATCGCTGCGTACAGATCCATGGTGGCGCCGGCTACGTAAGCGAATACGCTATCGAACGCTTCTATCGCGACGTACGTTTGTTCCGAATCTACGAAGGCACCACGCAGATCCAGCAGGTCGTCATCGCTCGCAATATGATTCGCGACGCTCAGCTATAACCACCATCGCTTCTGGCTAGAGCCGGTCGCCAATTCGGCGCACCAGCTCATGCCTGCGAAGGTGCTCAAGAAGCTTACCGATGTACCGGAAGTCCCGGCCCATGAACGATCACTGCACGTAATATGATCCGCAACAGGAGTGATTGATGGGCCGCTGGTACCTGGTCAAATTGAGATAGCTCTCTCTTTGATGGACTTAGCTGTTCGCTTGTATTGGTTCCCTCAAGGCCGGAAGACTTATCGGTTGACTGGCCTTTTTTACATGGATGCGTCTTTCATTCGAAGTGGCCAAATATCATTGGACTAATGTGCAGGGCGCCAGCATTCAAGCTCAGAATCAGTTGCCACTTTGAGCACTATCAGCCTTGCGCGAGGACATCGCACTCCCTCGTTTAAACATGTACCCGGTAACAAACTTGATCAGTGACCTTTTAGCTTCTCGTCAAATATCTTAGCCTCATCGAGAAGCCACTCCCGGAAAGCCTCTAACGGGCCGCTATGCCGCATGTCGTTCGGATAGACCAAATAGTAAGAATAAGCAGCGGGGATGGATAATTGGTGCGCACGAACAACACCACTCGCCCAAACAGCGTCAGAGATAAAAAACTCCGGCACCAATGCTATACCCAAGCCAGCCTCTGCCGCTCGGATCACCATTGAATGTAGCTCGAATCCAACGCTCTGCACGGGAACTGCATCCTCTGGAATTTGCGCTGCATCGAACCACTGCCGCCATGACTCAGGGCGAGTTGTTGAATATAGAAGTGGAAACTTTAGAACGTCAGCTGGCTCCTTGATGCTATCGCCGATTAGATCACTCCGAGCGATTACAATCATTGTTTCGCCGAACAAGAGATCTGAAGTCGCGCGTGGCCAGACAGGCTTGCCATGGTGTATAGCAGCCTCAAAGTGCTCTTCATCAAAAGAAAATGGGTTCGTCCGTACCCCCATATTCACTTTCATTCCCGGATGTTGTGCGTAAAAGCTTGGAAGTCGTGGTATCAGCCATTCCGTGGCAAAGGTTGGCAACACTGCTAACTCGAGACTCCCCTCTCCCGTGCCGTGGGCGGCGATAGACAGAGTGTCTCGTTCGATTTTTCGCAGCGCGGCTCGCACCTGCTCGCTATACAGCCTTCCAGGTTTGGTCAGCATTACCCGCTGCTTGACTCGTACAAACAGCCGAATGTTGAGATTCGCCTCGAGTCCATTGACCTGCCGAGACACTGCGCTTTCGGTCAATGACAACTCCCGGGCAGCGAGGGTGAAGCTCTCGTGACGAGCTGCGGCTTCGAAAGCGATCAATGCGGACATAGGTGGAATTCGTGTGCGCTGCATGGCTCTGTTCCAAAAAGTCATCAAGTAGCAATTTTAAATCGCTTTACGCGAAGAGGGTAGATCGAAAAACTTGGCCCGTACACCGCAGGCAGCGATGTCCCGATCGGCGTAACCCTAACACCGCGAACCAACAGCGCAAGATGAGTTTTTCGCAAGACGTCCTGGTGGCAACAGCTTCCATGTCACCAGGACGACCTCTCCTTGAGGACGCGATCTCGCGCCAAGCGGTACAGGGTAGACAAAGCAAAGGATGCATCTGACATAGCACCACAGGATCGCAAGTCCGACACCGCCAAACAGATGTTTCCTGCCTGCCCAATAAAACCAATACGGCCATTGCCCCTACTTCGGCCCGAGAGGACTGCTCATGTACAGCTTTTCCCCTGCCTTCGTTAACCCCATGAGCTCTCCCATTCGGGAGCTGTTCAAGTATCTCAGCGAGCCAGGGATGATTTCCTTTGCGGGCGGATACCCAGATCCGGCTCTGTTCGACGTGGAAGGCCTACAAGAGGCTTCGGTACGAGCGTTCGCAAACAGCCGCACCTGCCTCCAATATGGCAGCACTGATGGAGGTCCGGAGATAAAGGCCCAAATCGTCCGACTCATGCAGGGTAGAGGCGTGAGCGCCCAGCCGGAGAACGTCATCGTCACGACGGGTTCGCAACAGGCATTCGACTTGCTCCTGCGGGTGCTTCTGGACATTGGTGATCACGTGTTTGTCGAGCAACCCACCTACACAACCAATATCCAAGCGCTGCGTACCCACCAGGCGCGAATGACGCCCGTGCCTGTGGATGCGGACGGATTGGATGTCACGTCGCTCGAGCGCCTCCTCGAGTCCGCAGAGGCTGCTGCCGACTTGCCTAAGCTGGTCTACACAGTTCCGACCTTCGGCAATCCCTCGGGAGCAACTCTTTCGGTGGAGCGTCGTCGCCGACTGCTCGAGCTCGCAGTTCAATACAAGTTCGTGATCGTGGAAGACGACCCGTACGGCGATCTGCGCTTTTCGGGTGAGCCCGTACCTTCCTTGCTTGCGCTGGCGGAACAAGTGCCTGGTGCCTCCGACTGGATCGTTCACCTCGCGAGCCTTTCGAAGATTGTTGCTCCCGGCATCCGCATCGGCTGGGCAATTGCGCCGAGCGAAATCGCCCGCCGCCTCTATGTTGCGAAGCAGAGCGCTGACGTGGGCAGTTCGCCCTGGACTCAGGGTATTGCTGCCGAGTACCTCGCCAGCGGCAAGCTCGAGGTGCATCTCGACAAGATCCGCCAGGCCTACGGGGCGAAATGCCGTGCCCTGAGCCACGGGCTGAAAGAGCTGGTAGGGGATGCGATTTCTTTCCACGAGCCAGCGGGTGGCATGTTCATTTGGGCCAAGCTCGCCGGTGGCTACAAAGCGGCGGACCTGCTCAAAGAAGCGATTCCTCGCAAAGTCATTTTCGTCCCCGGAACAGGTTTCCATGCAGAGAACCCTGATCCGTCAACGCTGCGACTCTCGTTCGCCGCGCCAAGCCTGGATGACATTTCCGAAGGGGTTCGCAGGCTGGCGAAAGCGATCAATGCGGTTCATGCAACTGCCCGAACGAATTGAAGAGCGGTAGTGAACTAAATAGTACACAGGGTTTGTGCACTTCCTTCGACTGGATATATGTCATTCAGCAATCAAAAAGATTGAACTGCGGAGTAATGAAAGATGAACGGTGCTAAGAGTTTGGTTGAGACATTGCTGGCCTCGGGTGTGGATACTTGCTTTGCAAATCCCGGGACCAGTGAAATGCACTTTGTCGCCGCGCTCGACCAAATTCCTGGAATGAAATGCGTGCTGGGCCTGCAGGAAAACATTGTGACCGGGATGGCCGACGGCTACTTCCGTATCGCCCGCAAGCCCGCTTGTACGCTTCTTCATTGCGGCCCCGGCCTGGCAAACGGCATGGGAAACCTCCACAACGCTCGCCGCGCACGCAGCGGTATTGTGAATATCGTTGGTGATCAAGCCACCTACCATCGCCCCTTCGATGCACCGCTCACTGCGGATACCGACGGCATGGCTCGGACTGTCTCCCAATGGGTTCACACAAGCACCCATTCTGCTGATCTCGGTCGCGATGCCGCTTTGGCTGTGCGCGCTGCAAAGACCTATCCCGGTCAAATTGCGACGCTGATCCTGCCTGCCGACGTTTCTTGGGAGGAAGGTGGCGTGGTAGGCGCGCCGATGACTCCACCGACGCCTCCCGCAGTCGACGGGCATGCGATTGAGAACGCTGCCCGCATCCTGCGTAACAACAGCCAGAACGTGCTAATTCTGCTTGCAGGCCACGGAGTCCTCAGCGAGGCACAGGCTCTTGCATGGCGCATCGCAAGCGCGACCGGCGCGAAAGTCATGGCCGACTACGTTACCTCCCACCTGGCCCGGGGCCACGGCCGGTTGCAACTGGAACGGGTCCCCTATGGGATGGATGCAGCCATCACCGCCCTTAAGCCCTACGAGCACATCATCCTGGTGAACGCCAAGGCGCCGGTAGGCTTCTTCGGATATCCGGATCTGCCCTCGAAGCAGTACTCCCCCACCGCCCAACTGCATGTGCTCACGCGGCCCGACCAGGATGCGGTGGGTGCTCTGAAAGCGCTGGTTGATGCCCTGGGCGCCCCCGAGGCTGCGATTCCCAATGCCGGTCCCCGCCCGGAAGCTGTCAGCGGGAATCCCACTCCAGAAGGCCTGGCTCAAACGCTGGCGGCGCTGATGCCCGAGAATGCAATCATCTCTGATGAAAGCATCTCTTACGGTCGTGGGTTCTACAAATTCACTCATTCCGCCCCCGCACACGACTGGCTCCACCTGGCCGGCGGCGCCATTGGCGACGGGATGCCAGTAGCTACTGGTGCTGCGCTCGGTGCCGGCAAGCAGCGTCGCGTGATCAACCTGCAAGCGGATGGTTCCGCCATGTATTCCCTGCAGTCCCTCTGGACCCAGGCGCGCGAACAGCTCCCGGTCACGACCATCATTCTCAACAACAGCAAGTACAACATTCTGATCGGCGAGTACAAGAATGTGGGCGCGGTTCCGGGTGACACCGCAATGAGCATGCTGGACCTTGGCAATCCATTCCTCAGCTGGGTCAAGCTGGCCAACGGCATGGGCGTCGAAGCTGCACGTGCCACGACGCTCGACGAGTGCGCTGACCTCATGAAGAGCAGCTTCAATCGCAAAGGTCCCTTCTTGATCGAGTTGATGGTTTAAGACTACTGGAGACCAGTTCCGGCCTGCCTTCGGCAGGCCGGAATTTTTTCTTTTTTGCAACAACCACTGGGGGCATGCCTTCAGTGCGACGTCCATTTGGGAGCGTAAACCAATGACATATCCAAATACTCAACTCTTCATCAACGGCAAGTGGCAGGATGCTGCAGACGGCCGGACCATAGCCGTCCTCAATCCGGCCACGGGCAAGGAAATTGGCCGCGTAGCCCACGCCAGCAGGACCGACCTCGACAGGGCGACGGCCACAACACTTGAAGGCTTCAAGGTATGGCGCGACATGACCGCGGCTGCGCGCAGCCAGATCATGCGCCGCGCAGCCGGCCTGCTTCGCGAGCGTGCCGAAACCATCGCGCAGGTCCTGACCCAGGAACAAGGCAAACCCGTTCGCGAAGCGAAGGGCGAGGTGCTCGCCGGTGCGGACATCATCGAATGGTTCGCAGAAGAGGGCTTCCGAGTTTATGGGCGGGTTGTACCTTCTCGAAATGACCCGGCAATTCGCCAAACCGTGGTCAGAGACCCGGTAGGCCCGGTAGCAGCCTTCACGCCCTGGAACTTCCCCATCAACCAACTGGTGCTGAAGGTCAGCGCGGCATTGGCTGCGGGGTGCTCCGTCGTCGCCAAAGCTGCTGAGGAAACGCCAGCGGCACCCGCTGCCCTGGTGGCCGCTTTCGCCGATGCAGGTCTTCCGCCGGGCGTTCTTGGCCTGGTGTATGGCGATCCAGGCGAGATTTCCAGCTATCTGATCGCCCATCCGGCAATCCGCAAAGTCACTTTCACTGGCTCGACCCCCGTTGGCAAACACCTGGCGGCGCTGGCAGGCACCCATATGAAGCGCTGCACGATGGAGCTGGGCGGCCACGCCCCGGTCATCATCTGTGAGGACGCGGACATCGAGCTGGCCGCCAAATCCGCAGCATTCGCCAAGTTCCGAAATGCTGGCCAGGTCTGCATCTCGCCGACGCGGTTCCTGGTCCACGAGAGTGTCGCGGATACCTTTGCGAAGGCGCTGAGCAAACATGCGCAGAACCTGAAGGTAGGCAACGGCCTTGAGGAAGGGACCGAAATGGGCCCCCTTGCCAACTCCCGCCGGGTGACCGCGATGGAGGAATTCCTGCAGGACGCCGAGACCAAGGGCGCGCAAATCCTGGCGGGGGGCTCACGAATCGGCGAAGAAGGCAACTTCTGGGCCCCTACCGTACTGATGAACGTGCCACTCGACGCCAAGATCTTCAATGAAGAGCCTTTCGGACCCATTGCGCCGATTCGCAGCTTTACCGACTTGAATGACGCCATTTCGGAAGCGAATCGACTGTCGTTCGGCCTGGCCGGGTATGCCTTCACCAGCTCCCTGAAGAATGCCGACCTGATCTCTCGTCGGGTTGAAGTGGGCATGTTGTGGATGAACATGCCGGCCTCGACCAGTCCCGAACTACCTTTTGGAGGCATCAAGGATTCCGGATACGGGTCCGAGGGCGGCCCGGAGGCTCTCGAGGCCTACCTGAACGTCCGCTCTGTCGTGGTAAGGAACTGCTGAGTCCCTTGCTTGCACTGGTGACAGCCCGGCATCGGGTCTTCAGTCACCAGTGCAAAGCTCATGCTGAAAAGCAAGGTCTCTGCGCCCAAAACGCAGAGGCCTCTGCTTGAAGCCTCAAACACTGAAATGCAACATGGAGACAAGTCTTTCTCCCTATCGCTCCTCGGCAAACTCTCCGCCCACATCGGCTAGCACCAGTGATCGCGCATCTCGTAAGGGGAATCCCACGAAACAAGCCTATCGCTTGCTTTCCCTGGATTACGCCCTCAATCGCAAGCCGGACCCTATGAACAGCCAGTCGTTGCTAGCCACGCCCTCTGTTACGTCCCGATGGTGGACCGTCTCGATGCTGGTTCAATTAGCGCAACAAGTTGAAACGCTGAACCGGGACATGCCGAATTGGCGGGTTGCTCTGGCGGGGCGCTGAGCCATTCTTGAAAGTCACCACCCTGCCCTCCTGCTAGGAACGTTACTACGCCCTCAGAATGCGGCCAAGGTAGTGCATTCCAATCCTCCCTCGCAGCGGCAACCAGCGCTCACTTCTCATATCCATTTCCCATATCGACGGGCAAGCTGTTGGCATAGCTCCAATGGTTTGGGGCACCCCCGCTATTTTTGGCTGCCGCAAAGGGCAGTCGTCTCCCCGTCCGGGACACGCAACCTGGGTGCTTTCGATTCACTTCTCCCGCCGAGGTTCTGCGCCTGGTACAAGCGCCCGAGGCAACGCAGGTTCTGGCGGGTTGATCCATGCCCCCCCTATTTCACCGTTCTAAACGCGCTTGATGAACCAGAGTCAAAGGCTGCTCCTGCCAAGCATCGTAGCCATGGGCTGCTTTGTTCGCAAAACTCATCATGTAGCCACTATTAATCGCTTTACCGGACCTTGGTAAAGAAAAATACTGTGCCCATCAGGTGATCGTATGTATCTCCTGACTGTGACTCAGCGAAGCGAATGTACGCCTGAGACGAAACCCTGATCTCTGGTCATAAATTCGAAATCGCTGGATCAAACGATTTAATAGTTAATGCGACTCTGGTGACAAAGGAAAAAGGTTTAAATAAGCCTGAAACCAGCTCGGCGACATAGGGAACGGATCAATCAAGCAAAAGCTGCACTGATCATTTAGTGCAACTTAACATGACCCACTACCAGTGTTTCCAAGATGTCGCATGCGGGATAAACCGCTAGGCCAAAGCATTTTAATGTGCAGTCTGGCCTCCTAGGAATCTGCCCAAACAACAACAACCTAGGTGAGAGTATCATGCCCCGGCTTGCAACTCGCTCCACAACATATCCGACTTCTCATTCCGTTCCTTTATTTAGGGAGCGAATGGCATTGGCCGCCGCTGGCCGGCATATCATCAACATGGGTATTGGTGAGCCTGACTTCACCGCCCCGCCGACAGTTGTCGAAGCACTGGAGCGAGCTGCTCGAAATGGTCTGAGCGGCTACACCGCGCCTGCCGGCATCATGCAGCTACGCGAAGCAATCGCCCGCTATTACGACGAGAACTTCGGCACCCAGCTCGATCCCTCCCGCGTCATTCTTACCGCAGGAGCATCCAGCGCGTTGATCCTCGCCTGCTCTGTCCTGGTCGACAGCGGATCGGAAGTGCTGCTGCCGGATCCGTGTTACTCGGGTAATGGCAGTTTCATCATCGCATCCGGCGGCAAACCCAAATTCGTACCAACCAGCGCAGCAAATCGCTTCCAGCTCTCGGCACAGGATGTACGGAACAACTGGGGCCCCGCTACGCGAGGTGTCTTGATTGCCTCACCTAGCAACCCGACCGGAACCTCGATCACGGGCTCCGAGCTACGCGATCTGCTTGGTGAGGTCCGAGCCCAGGATGGCTTCACCATCATGGATGAGATTTACCTGGGTCTCTCCTACGACGGCCAAGCGAAGTCGGCGCTCACCTATGATGACGACATCATCGTCATCAGCAGCTTCTCCAAGTTCTTCCACATGACCGGTTGGCGTCTTGGCTGGATGATCGTGCCCCAGAATATGGTGAGCGTGGTCGAACCCATCGCCTCCAGCATGGCAATTTGCGCCCCGACCCTGGCCCAGCATGCCGCACTTGCATGCTTCGAGCCCGAGGCAATGTCCATCTACGAGCAGCGTCGTGACGCCTTCCGCCAGAGACGGGACTATCTGGTTCCCGCCCTGGAGAAGCTGGGCTTCTCCATCCCGGTCAAGCCTGACGGCGCCTTCTACATCTACGCGGATATTAGCGAGCTCGGGACCGATGGCGTCAGCCTTGCTTATCGACTCCTGCGCGAAGCTGGCGTCTCCACCCTTCCCGGCGTGGAGTTCGGTTCCGCCCCCCAAAGCAGTCACTCCATGCGGCTTTCCTACTGCACCAGCATGGATGAACTCCAAGAAGCTGTTTACCGCATCGGCAAACTACTGGCGTAAGGCCCCGGAACGGCGCGGCCCCGGCCAACCACGCTCGATTCCCCTCGAATTGCCGGGAAATCATCGGCTTTGCAATTCCATTTGTGGAGAAAAGACAAAAATGAAAAAACTCAAACCGACTCTCGTGACCGGACTCGCTGCAGTGTTGCTTTCCCTGGCTGCAGCTTTTGCAAGTGCCGAAGATTTGTTCGACACGGTCAAGCAAGCCGGAGTCCTAAAGATCGCAATGGAAGGCACCTACCCGCCCTTTGACTATCGAAACTCGAAAGGCGAACTCGAGGGTTTCGACGTGGACGTTGCGAAGGCTCTTGCAGAGCGCCTCCAGGTGAAACCCCAGTTCATAACCACTGAATGGGCCGGCATTCTCGGGGGGCTTCAAGCAGGCAAGTTCGACGTAATCATCAACCAGGTCACGATCACACCGGAGCGTCAGAAGGCGCTCGATTTCAGCCAACCCTATGTCTATTCCTCCGTTCAGCTTCTGCAACGCAAGGGTGACGAGCGGGAGTTCAAGTCCCTGGCTGATCTGAAGGAGCACAAGGTTGGCGTGACGATTGGCAGTGTGTTTGCTGATGTAGTCAAGGCACAGCCCGGAGTCGTAGTTAAGACCTATTCGGGCACCCCGGAAGGACTGAGCGATCTGGTGTCTGGCCGAATCGACGCGGTGCTCAATGACCGCCTGATGAACCCGTATCTGATCCAAACCTCCGGACTTCCGCTCCGCTCGGGTGCTTCCCTGCCGGATGGCGGCCAAGAACTCGGCATCCCATTCCGCAAGGGTAATCCGAAGTTCGCGGAGGCAATCAATTCCGCCCTCGATTCGATGAGACAGGACGGAACGCTCAAGAACATCGCAATGAAGTGGTTCGGTACTGACACATCTGTCCCCGTTACCCGCTGAAGCCTGCCAGATCAAAGTAAGGGGCTCGCCGCAAAGGCGAGCCTGACAATAAGTTGGAGATAACCATGGACAGCCTAGCGCTTGTTGTTAACACGCTTCCCATCATGCTGAACGGGGCGTTGATTACGTTGGAATTCGCCGTGGCGTCGATGGTGCTGGGCCTAATCGTAGGACTGGTTGTCGCGATCATGCGGATCAGTGACAACCTATTCCTTTCCGGCATCGCACGGGTATATGTCAGCCTGATGCGTGGAACTCCCCTACTTGTCCAAATTTTCGTCGTTTATTATGGACTTCCGAGCATTGGAATTTCATTAGAGCCGGTGGCTGCCGGTATCTTTACCTTAACGCTGAATACCGGTGCCTATCTGTCCGAGAGTATGCGCGGCGCGATCCTTGGCATCAGCCGCGGCCAGTGGGCTGCATCTAATAGCCTCGGTTTCACGCACGTTCAAACATTGCGCTACGTCGTGTGCCCGCAAGCCTTGCGTCTCGCCGTACCGAGTCTGGGCAACACCCTTATTGGTCTCATCAAAGATACTTCGCTCGTGTCTGTCATCACTGTGACCGAGCTGCTGCGCACTACCCAGGAGGCTATCGCCTCGTCGTTCCAGCCCCTGCCTCTGTATGTGGCAGCTGCCGCGATCTATTGGATTCTGAGTACCGCTCTTTCATGGCTACAGGAACGGGTCGAGAAGCGGTGCGCACTCGTCGCGAATCATTGAGAACTGCACTCACCCTGAACGCCCATGAAAACAAATACTGCTGAAGATCAAAAAATGATTACTCTCGAAAGCGTGTCGAAATGGTACGGCAATCATCAGGTTCTCACCGATTGCAATGCTGCTGTTACCAAGGGTGAGGTAGTGGTCGTCTGCGGCCCTTCGGGTTCCGGCAAGTCGACACTGATCAAAACGATTAATGGGCTGGAGCCAATCCAGAAAGGCCGCATCACGGTCGACGGCATTCCCCTGAGTACCTCTCCCGCCGAGCTGAATAAGCTGCGCATGCGTGTTGGTATGGTATTTCAGCACTTTGAGCTGTTCCCGCACCTTTCCGTGACAGAAAACCTCACGCTTCCTCAAATCAAGGTGCTGCGACGAAGCCGCGATGAAGCGCATGAGATTGGCATGCGTCTCCTCGACCGTGTCGGGATGAGGGCCCATGCACACAAGCACCCGGGACAGTTGTCTGGCGGCCAGCAACAGCGTGTGGCAATCGCCCGCGCCTTGTCGATGAACCCGGTTGCGATGCTTTTCGACGAGCCTACGTCTGCACTGGATCCGGAAATGATCAATGAGGTGCTTGATGTAATGGTTGAGCTTGCGCGCGACGGGATGACCATGGTTTGCGTTACTCACGAGATGGGCTTTGCGCGCAAGGTGGCGAATCGCGTGCTGTTCATGGACAGCGGGGTGATCGTTGAGGATGCAAAGTGCGACACGTTCTTTAGCACCCCTCGTTCGGAGCGTGCACGCGACTTCCTCAACAAGATCCTGCACTGACCATATTGGCGGACATCGTTAGCGGCGTGCACGAGCTGTGCAGCAGGCGTGGAACGCCGCAAAGTGAGGACCGATGTTTGTGGCCTAGCGGGCTCTGGATCGGGTCGAGTTTCGTCCTTAAGCCTAGGACTGGGGCGTCTCGTATCTCTCGGCCAGGGCTGCGGCGCCATGCGCAGCCACATCTCCTTTGCTCTTCGATGCCTCTGCCGAGCCTTGTCCTGCCCGGTATTGGATAACTCTACGGGTCGGGATTATGGCCGGAGGAAAGCGCGTGATCCGCAAGCGACATTGACAGGCTTCGCATCCGAATAACCCGCCTAGAATGTCGCCGCTCTCCGGCGGCCATCCAAACTTCCCTACTTCGAGCTGCCGCATCATGAGTCTGTTTTCTGCCGTCGAAATGGCTCCGCGCGACCCCATCCTGGGTCTCAACGAAGCGTTCAACGCCGACCCCCGGGCCACCAAGATCAACCTGGGCGTGGGCGTCTATCACAACGAGCAAGGCCATATGCCGCTCCTGCACGCTGTAGCGGAAGCGGAAAATGTCCGCATCGAAGCCCACGCACCCCGTGGCTACCTGCCGATCGAAGGCATCGCCGCCTACGACCAGGCCGTGCAGAAGCTGCTGTTCGGTGCTGATTCCGAACTCCTGGCACAAGGCCGCGTGGTCACCACCCAGGCAGTGGGCGGTACCGGCGCGCTGAAGACCGGCGCCGACTTCCTCAAGCGCCTGCTGCCGAACGCCGTCGTCGCCATCAGCGACCCGAGCTGGGAGAACCACCGTGCCCTGTTCGAGTCCGCCGGCTTCCCGGTGCAGAACTATCGCTACTACGACGCCGCCACCAATGGCGTGAACCGTGCCGGCCTCCTGGAAGACCTCAAGGCCCTGCCCGCCCGTTCCATCGTGGTCCTGCATGCCTGCTGCCACAACCCCACCGGCGTGGATCTGGAACTGGACGATTGGAAAGCTGTCCTGGAAGTCCTGCGCGAGCGTGAGCACGTGCCCTTCCTCGACATCGCCTACCAGGGCTTTGGCGCTGGTATCGACGAAGACGCTTTCGCAGTGCGCCTGCTCGCTGAATCCGGCCTGCAGCTCTTCGTTTCCAGCTCTTTCTCCAAGTCCTTCTCCCTCTATGGCGAGCGCGTCGGCGCCCTCTCCGTGGTGACCAGCTCCAAGGAAGAAGCCGGCCGCGTGCTGTCCCAGGTCAAACGCGTGATTCGCACCAACTACTCCAAGCCGCCGACCCACGGCGCCACCGTGGTCGCTGCGGTGCTGAACAGCCCCGAACTGCGCGCCATGTGGGAAGAAGAACTGGGCGAAATGCGCAGCCGTATCCACAGCATGCGCCTGGCCATGGTCGAGCAATTGGCTAGCCAAGGCGCCAAGCGTGACTTCAGCTTCGTGGCCCGCCAGCGCGGCATGTTCTCCTACTCCGGCCTGACCGCCGAGCAGGTGGAACGCCTGAAGAACGAGTTCGGCATCTACGCCGTCAGCACCGGCCGCATCTGCGTAGCCACTCTCAACAACAGCAACCTGGAACGCGTTACCCGCGCCATCGTCCAGGTGCTCTGAACAGCAACAGGAGAATTTCAAGCAGACGCTTGGTTTCTCTCTCTTTCCTACACTCGCGTGGAGTTGATGGCATGGCGGACGTAAAGAAGGTTGTCCTGGCTTATTCCGGTGGCCTGGACACCTCGGTGATCCTCAAGTGGCTGCAAGATACCTATAACTGCGAAGTGGTGACCTTCACCGCCGACCTCGGCCAGGGCGAGGAGGTCGAGCCGGCCCGCGCCAAGGCCAAGGCCATGGGCGTCAAGGAAATCTACATCGATGACCTGCGCGAAGAGTTCGTCCGCGACTTCGTCTACCCGATGTTCCGCGCCAACACCATCTATGAAGGCGAGTACCTGCTGGGTACTTCCATCGCCCGTCCGCTGATCGCCAAGCGCCTGATCGAGATCGCCAACGAGACCGGCGCCGACGCCATCTCCCACGGTGCTACCGGCAAGGGCAACGACCAGGTTCGCTTCGAACTGGGCGCCTACGCCCTGAAGCCGGGCGTCAAGGTGATCGCTCCCTGGCGCGAGTGGGACCTGCTGTCCCGCGAGAAGCTGATGGACTATGCCGAGAAGCACGGTATCCCGATCGAGCGCCACGGCAAGAAGAAGTCCCCGTACTCCATGGACGCCAACCTGCTGCACATCTCCTATGAAGGTGGCGTGCTGGAGGACACCTGGACCGAGCACGAAGAGGACATGTGGAAGTGGACCAAGTCCCCGGAAGCCGCGCCGAACACTCCGACCTACATCGAGCTGACCTACCGTAACGGTGACATCGTCGCCATCGACGGCAAGGACATGACCCCGGCGCAGGTGCTGGCCGAGCTGAACCGCATCGGCGGCGAGAACGGCATCGGCCGCCTCGATATCGTCGAGAACCGCTATGTCGGCATGAAGTCCCGCGGCTGCTACGAAACCCCCGGCGGCACCATCATGCTCAGGGCCCACCGCGCCATCGAGTCCATCACCCTGGACCGCGAAGTGGCGCACCTGAAAGACGAGCTGATGCCGAAATACGCCAGCCTGATCTATACCGGTTACTGGTGGAGCCCGGAGCGTCTGATGCTGCAACAGATGATCGACGCCTCCCAGACCAACGTGAACGGTGTCGTGCGCCTGAAGCTGTACAAGGGCAACGTCATCGTGGTCGGCCGCAAGTCCGACGACTCCCTGTTCGACGCCAACATCGCCACCTTCGAGGACGATGCCGGCGCCTACAACCAGGCCGACGCAGCGGGCTTCATCAAGCTCAATGCCCTGCGCATGCGCATTGCTTCAGGCAAAGGCCGCCAGCTGCTGTAAAGGGCGCAGTCATGTAGCCAGGTTCGTTGGAGGTGCACTTTGCGGCCTCTGGTTAGGCATAACTGTCGTTTGGTTGCGCCTACTAGGCGCCCGGCCAATAGGCAACGCAGGTGCGCGCTCCCAGAGCGTTCGGGGCTCGTTGAGGTTTCACTATGTGTCGGCGCACAGCCTCAACGAGTTCTGGACTTCTACAGCACCTATTTCGGAAATCCTCTGGATTTCAGGGGGAATGTCGCTCCTATTCCGTCACTGCCTGCTGAGCAGGTGTCACGACTGAGCATATTGCTGTGCAATTTGGGCCAAGACCATGAATACGAACAACAAATACAAAAACGAAATTGGCATCAAACAGTGTGGCGTCAGGAAGGTCGCTCGCATTGTCTTCCATTCCGTGAACATCTGACGGGGGCAAGCAAACATGATCAAAAACCTACGGTTCAGCCACAAGATTCTGCTTGCCGCCTCACTGGTGGTAATTGCGGCCTTCTCACTGTTCACCCTGTACAACGATTACTTGCAAAGGAATGCGCTCCGCGACGACCTGGGGAACTATTTGCAGGAGATGAGCGATGTCACCGCCAGCAATATCCAGAACTGGCTTTCGGGTCGGATTCTGCTGGTGGAAAGCGTGGCCGAATCCATTGCAGTCAACCCTTCACCTGACGCGGTTAAGACCTTGCTCAAACAGCGGACGCAGGTCTCCACCTTCACCGCCACCTATTTCGGCGGCCAGGAGGGGCAGTTCATCCCAGGCTCCGATGACCCCATGCCCGAAGGCTACGACCCGCGCACCCGCCCCTGGTACCAAGGCGCCAAAAGCGCCGGCGGCACCACCCTCACCGAACCCTACGTCGACGCTAGCACCGGCCAATTAACCGTGACCATCGCCACGCCGGTGCAGACCCAGGGTGTGGCCGGCGGCGACCTGGGCCTGGATACTCTGGTGAAGATCATCAACGCCCTGGACTTCGACGGCATGGGTTACGCCTTCCTGGTCAGCGCGGACGGCAAGATCCTGGTCCACCCGGACAAGGACCTGGTGATGAAGAGCCTGCAGGATGTGTTCCCGCAGAACACCCCGGCCATCAGTGCCAATTTCAGCGAAGTAGAGCAGGACGGCGCTACCCGCATCCTCACCTTCGCGCCGATCAAGGGCCTGCCCTCGGTGAACTGGTACATCGGCGTGTCGGTGGACAAAGCCAAGGCCTACGGGATGCTCAGCGAGTTCCGAGCCTCGGCCATCGTCGCCACGGTGATCGCTGTGGTGATCATCATCATGCTGCTGGGCATGCTGATCCGCGTGCTGATGCAACCGCTGCACACCATGGGTCGCGCCATGCAGGACATTGCCCAGGGCGAAGGCGACCTCACCCGCCGCCTGGTGATCCACGCCCAGGACGAGTTCGGCGAGCTAGCCGGCGCCTTCAACCGCTTCGTCGAGCGTATCCACGGCTCCATCAGCGAAGTGTCCTCGGCCACCGCCCAGGTCAACCAGGTGGCGCGCCTGGTGCTGAATGCCTCCAACTCGTCCATGAGCAACTCCGACGAGCAGGCCAACCGCACCAACAGCGTCGCCGCCGCGATCAACGAACTGGGCGCCGCCGCCCAGGAAATCGCCCGCAACGCCGCCGATGCCTCGCACCAGGCCTCCTCCGCCCGCACCCTGGCCGAAGACGGCCGCCAGGTGGTAGAGCGCACCATCCAGGCGATGAACGAGCTGTCCGGCAAGATCCGCGCCTCTTGCGGCAACATCGAGACGCTGAACAGCAAGACGGTGAACATCGGCCAGATCCTCGAAGTGATCAAAGGCATCTCCGAACAGACCAACCTGCTCGCCCTCAACGCCGCCATCGAGGCCGCCCGCGCCGGTGAAGCCGGCCGTGGTTTCGCCGTGGTGGCCGACGAGGTGCGCAACCTGGCCCACCGCACCCAGGAATCGGCGCAGGAAATCCAGCAGATGATCGAGGAGCTGCAGGTCGGCGCCCGCGAGGCTGTCACCACCATGACCGAGAGCCAGCGCTACAGCGAACAGAGCGTGGAAATCGCCAACCAGGCCGGCGAGCGCCTGGGCAGCGTGACCCACCGCATCGGCGAGATCGACGGCATGAACCAGTCGGTGGCCACCGCCACCGAGGAACAGACCGCCGTGGTCGACTCGCTGAACATGGACATCACCGAGATCAACACCCTCAATCAGGAAGGCGTGGGAAACCTCCAGGCGACCCTGCGCGCCTGTGCCGACCTAGACCAGCAGGCTGCACGCCTGCAGCAGCTGGTAGGCAGTTTCCGCATCTGATTAGAAGCATTCCGCACCTTTGATGAATACGGCGAGAGACTTGACCAAACCGTCTCTCGCCCGCCAAGGTGCCGAAGCCGCGGTCGTTGCAGTGTTAGCACCAAAAGCTGTGAGAGATGCAACCCCGCTCTCACAGCCGCAACGAAAGCTTCGAATACCACTGCCCTTTCGGCAGCCGTAACACCGGCACCTGCCGCTAAGCTCGATAGCTCGCCTTAAATAACGGACGGCACCACCATATCCAGCGGCACGGCACTGTGCGAACGACCAACAGTTCCCAGATCCAGTCGAGCAGTCGGAGCGGCAGCTCTTCCAAGGCCTCCGAGTGAACAGCGGCCCCCGTCACGCGTAATACAGCTCATACGGCCGTTGTCCGCAGGCCTACTCTTCTTGAATGCGTGTTGACGATCTCAGGGCATCGCGCGGCTCAGCAGACGGCATACTTGGACTGAACGCATAGGCCAGCAAACCAACCAGCACCATCGCTGCCGCGCAGGCAAAGATGTAAGCGTAGACGGCTGGAGCCGGAGTGTTCGCACGCTGGCCGGCATCAGCAATCAGGCCAAAGGCCCAGGTCGTAAGCGCGAAGCCCAGGAAGACAAAGGTATTGAGAAAGCCCAATCCACGTCCCCTCATCGCGGGTGCGAGCAACAAGCGCCCATGCGCCATGACCAGTGGGTGCAGCACACCCAAGGTGGCCAGCATGGTAAGCAATGCCACATCGGGCAGTAGCCCGGCACCGGGCAAGGCCGCCAGCGCAACGCCTGCGACGAGCGTCACGCAAGACCAGCCCAGCACGGTACCCCGTATCGAGTAACGGTGCACTAACCAAGGCAGCGCCATCGCAGCACAGAACGCGCCCAGACTCAGTGCGGCCAGAGCTAGGCCGCGCGGACCGGCCTGAAGCCCAAACACACTGGCCAGGTAGGGACCACCCCAAGCATTGCGGAAGGAAGTACCTGCCGCCATCGCCATGCACATAGGAATCAGCGTCCACAGCGCAGGAATGGCCAGTAGGCGGGCGCTAGCGTTCAGCATGGCCGCTGGGCTTTCCTGCAGCACCTGGGCATGTCCGTGGTCGCGCACGGTGCGCCAAACTCCCACGCAGGCCAGCGCCATGCACAGTGCCCCAACCGCGATCGCCGGCCGCCAGCCCAACGCTTGCACCGCCCAGCCCAGTGGCGCCGTCGCACACAGCGAACCGAGCATGCCGACCGCATTGGCTCGGCTGATGAAGGCGGCAGCGCGCTGCGGTGGCAATTGCTCGGAGGCATAGTGCATCAGCCCCATAAAAACCGGTGCGCAGGCCAGGCCCAGCCCCGCCTGTGCCAGCATCGCGTTGAGGCCGTCGGGCGCGCAGACGAAGAGCGCAGCCGAAGCCACGCCGAGCATCAGTAGTAGGCGCGTCGGTACCCCCACGCCGAATCGGTCGAAGGCCATGCCCACCGGAATCTGCGCCAATCCGAAGGCCAGGAAAAAGCATGATGAGAGGGATCCAAAACCGGCTGGCGAGAGTTGCAGGTCGTGCTGCAGCTCCGGCGCCATTACAGCCAGGCAGCTACGAAAGAACTGGCTCAGCACCAGAGCAAAGGCCAGCGCGGCCAGACCACGAGCGGAAGAAGACGGATCCATTGCAGGGGAGCCACCAGGCGGCAGATGCGCCGCCCGCAGACGAGAAGAAGAGCGAGCCGCTGTTGGAACATGACAGTGATGAACAGGTCACCAAGTCGGACGTAGAAGGTCGGCTCGTGAGGGAAAAACTACATAGTCAGCCAAGGTCAGCGGTTGCCATCGCCTCATCTATGGCCGCGCAAGCAGCAGCGGTAGCTGTCGACAATGGAGCGCGCAATTCATTGGCACATAGACCCAATCGCCACATTGCGTACTTGATGCCTGCAGGGCTGGGCTCAAGAAACAGAGACATATGCAATGCCATGAGGCGATCCTGTAAATCGCGGGCCGCTGGCAAGTCATTGGTACGTGCGGCGGCAATCATTCGCGCGAATAGTGCTGGTGCGACGTTCGCCGTGACCGAGATGCATCCGTCTCCCCCATGGGCGATGTATCCCAAGCTCGTGCTGTCATCACCAGACAAAAACGCGAATGGCTTGCGAATTCTTGCCCGCTCCATGGTGACGCGAGCCACGTTGCCGGTCGAGTCTTTCACGCCGGCCACATGTTCGAGCTGCGCAAGTTCCACGATGGTGTCGACGGTAAGCTCTTGGCCAGTACGCCCAGGGATGTTGTAGACAAGAATCGGAAGTCGAGTGACGCGATCAATCGCCGCGAAGTGCTGCACAACCTGCTGCTGGGTTGGCTTGTTGTAATAGCCTGTGACATGCAACACGCCATCCGCGCCCGCCTCCTCAGAGGCAAGTGTGAGCGCGATCGCTTCCTGGGTACTATTCGAGCCAGCCCCGGCAATGATGGGGATCCGGCCGGCGGCAAAGCGCACTGCGTCCGCAATCACCTGCACATGCTCTTCATGGCTCAAGGTGGGGCACTCACCAGTGGTGCCGCAAATCACAAGCCCCGATGACCCCTGATCCGTATGCCAATCTACCAAGCGTTGCAAGGTCGGCTGGTGGTACTGACCATCCAACAAAGGCGTAATGAGGGCAGGAATGGATCCTGAAAATTGCGCGACAGACATATAAATCCTTGAAGGGCATAGCCAGGAAGTCAGGGGGATCACTTGCACCTTGCAATCCATCCTGATCGGCGGCATCCCCCTCGCAATCAATTCGTGAAGAGCATCCTTGGAGAAGACTTAGTCGACGATGCTATCGCCGTTTTCAGGCTTCTCTTGGACATAGAGTTCAAGCGGCTGCTGACCGGCATGATCAAGGCTTTTCGAGCCGATAAGTACCTGATGCAAGCGCGAGCTGATGCAACTGCCGGCAGAATGTACTTCATGAGAAAACCTCATTTGTTCCGCTGCGCAGCCAACTGATCAAAACTGCCGGATACCTAACGCGCTATTGTCCTTCGATCTAGCGGAGCTCGGTAAAGCGATTATTTCTTATTGGGTAATTACTTTTACGAACTACCTAGCACCAACGCTGCGACCCCACCTGCATCGGGGAAGACGGTCGCGGCTTCGCCGTGGTGGCCGGCGAGGTGCGCAACCTCCCCCACCGTAACCAGGAGTCGGCGCAGGAAATCCAGCAGATGATCGAGAAACTGCAGGTCGGCGCCCGCGAGACGGTCACCACCATGACCGAGAGCCAGCGCTACAGCGAGCAGAGAGTGGAGATCGCCAACCAGGCCAGCGAACGCCTGGGCAGCGTCACCCACCGCATCGGCGAGATCGAGCGTGCCTGTTGGGGCGACCGCAGTAATTAGTTGCTTTACTGCGGCCGCCAGTCTATTACTCGCGTCCTGCACTCCACTCGCGAATGCTCAGGTTTGCCTTCGCACCGATACTGAGAAATGGTTGCGGCGGCAAGTTCTTGGGCGGGGCATAGCTGTTGAAGATTTCCACGAGCTGAGTTCTCAAGCCCAGTGCCGACTCTGCGGCGGCAATTCCTGCTGCAGATGATTTGGATGCACCAAGCCCGTTACACGCACAAGCGGCAATGATGCCCGGCTCAATTTCACCGAATGCGGGGACGCCGTTCCAGGTAAGAGCCATTGCTCCGCCCCACCGGTACTGCATACGGGTGCCTTTCAGCCCAGGGAAGCGATCGGCAAATTTGCGATCATGAACCCGCCCGGCACTTTTGATATCACCCTCAGTGATTTCAATATTGGACTGATAGGTGTATCTCGAGCGAATGAGAACACGATCCCCTTTGCTTCCGCTGATACGGCGCACGGTGGTTCCCATCGGAAGCGCCGGTGTCGCGGCCCAATTCCGGTGGCCTGAAAGAAGCTTCGGATCGAACTCCTCTGTCATGGAGGCATAGGTGAAGATGTGCAGGAAAACCCCCTTGAAGAATCCAAAGCTCTGCGCATGTCCGTTGTTGGCGAGAATAATCTTCTTCGCATTGACGGAGCCATTCGGGGTCTTGATCAACCAGGTGCCAGAGACTTTCTCGAAGGACAGAGCGGGCGTCCTTTCGAAAACCTTCACGGGATCTCGCAATCCGTCCGCAAATGAACGGATGTAGGCCGCGGGTTGCACCATCACGGTTCCCGGCATGTACAGCCCAGAGGTGTAGGCGTGGCTACCCGTAACATCGAAGATTTCCTTTGTGCTGAGCAGGTGATGGGCCTCGTCCAAGGATTCGAGCTGCTTGGCATAGGACCGTATGTGCTCATCTCCCTGTGAGCTAATCGCGACGCTGTACCTTCCACAAGGGTCAAATACGTCACGTCCCCAACCTTGCTCTTCGGCCATCTCGGTCGCTAGACCGATCGCCGTCCGGTACATCGTGATGTCGCGTCTGGCGCGGTCGGCCGAGGTGCCGCCGTAATCATCCGACGACACCTCGTGCGGCAGATCGATGATGAAACCGGAGTTGCGCCCGGTCGCACCTTCACCGATAACACCTGCTTCCAGCACTGCTACGCGTAATCCAGGATCGAGCTGAGAAAGTCTTCGGGCTGCGGATAGACCTGCAAAGCCGCCCCCAATGATCGCGATGTCCGCCGTAATGGATCCTTCGAGGGGCGGTTTCGGAGCTCGGGCAGGCAGCATCGCGACCCAGCCGGATACCCCGGTGTTCTTAGGTAATTTGGAGGCTACGAACATTTCTCTGCTCTCCGGGATCAGGATGCGTCAGCTTCTAGTTCTACGAGTTGGCCAAGCGCGGCGCGCAAAACTTCAACTCGTTGGGGCGCCAGGCGGGAAAGCGGGCGCCGCGGATTGCCAGCGCCGTAGCCAGTGATCTCCGCACCCGCGTAGACGGACTGGACGTAGTCACCCTCCCAGATGAGGGACATGACCGGCTCCAGCACCTTCCAGATTTCGCGGGCTTCGTCCCACTTGCGCTCCATTGCTGCGTTGACCAGAGCGACACAGGTCTTGGGTGCCATGTTCGCCCCGCCCCAGATCAGACCGGCGCAGCCAGCGTAGAGCGCGTACGGCACAAGCGGGTCGGCGCCGTTCATTGCCGAGAGTCCGGTGCGAATCAGAGAGGCCTGTCTGCCCAGATCACCACTGCTGTCCTTGACCGCAACGAAGTTGGGGATTTCGCAGAGCTGGCGCAGAAGCGAAGGGGTAATTTCGACGCCGACAGCCTGGGGCACGTTGTAGCCGATGACGGGCAGGCCCGCCGAGGCGACGGTAGTATAGAAATCGATGATCCCCTGATCGTCGGTAGGACCTTCAAAGAACGGAGGCAACACCATCACACCGTCTGCGCCGCAGTCGGCGGCATGACGTGTCCGTTCAACGACTTCGTCGACCAGCAAGGCAGATGTCTGCGCAATGACTTTGGCGCGGCCACCTATCACCTTGGCGCCGAAGGCGACAAGTTCCTTGGATTCCTCTTTCGAGAGGTAAACATGCATCCCGGTCCCGGAGCTCAGAACGAACCCGTGAACGCCGGCAGCAAGGTAGCGCTCGATCAACTGTTCCAGTCGACCGAAGTCGATTTTCCCCGCGCTATCAAACGGAGTGGTGATCGCAAGGTTCACACCAGAAAAGGCAAAAGCGGACATTGATTTGATCTCCTTCTTATTCTTCGCCGGACAGATCCAGCCAGATGGTTTTCAGTTGTGTGTATTGGTCATGGGCATGGAGGGAGTTGTCGCGACCGCCAAAACCTGACTGCTTGAAGCCGCCAAACGGCGTGGTGATGTCTCCCTCGCCGAAAGAGTTCACGGTGACGGTGCCGGCTCGCAATGCACGTGCAACTCGCATGGCACGCTTGCCGTCGGCAGTGAACACGGAAGCTGCGAGGCCATAGTCCGTATCGTTCGCCACAGCCACGGCCTCTTGCAGGCTGTCAACGGTGATGACCGACAGGATCGGACCAAAGATCTCTTCCCGGGCAGGCTTGGCATCATTGCTCGCGACATCAAGGATGGTTGGGTGAACGTAGCGCTCGTTGCTGGTTTCCCCGCCGTAGAGCACCTTTTCGCCATTGCCCAGATAGGAGCTGACCTTGTTGAAATGGTCCCGAGACACCAGCGGACCAATGCGGTTGGCCGGATCGAGTGGATCACCAACGTGCCAATCATCAGCGAGCTCGCTGATGCGCTGGAGAAGCTGTGCCTTGATGTCCTTGTGAACGATCAGCCTGGAAATTGCGGAGCAGTTCTCCCCCATGTTCCAGAACGCGCCGTTCACGATGTGAGCGGCGGCTGCATCGATATCACCAACGTCATCCAGGACGATGCAGGGATTCTTGCCGCCCATCTCCAGGACGACTTCCTTGAGATTGCTTTCAGCGGAGTACTTCAGGAATCGACGACCAGTTTCGGTCGAACCGGTAAAGGAGATGACATCGATATCCGGGTGCCGACCGATAGGTTCACCCACGCCCGGCCCCGTGCCGGTGATTACGTTGAAGACGCCTGCAGGGATACCTGCTTCGAGAGCAAGCTCAGCAACACGAAGTGCGGTAAGAGAAGTCTCTTCGGCCGGTTTGACCACCAGAGAGCAGCCTGCGGCCAGTGCCGGGCCAATCTTCCAGGCCAGCATTAGAAGCGGAAAGTTCCACGGTAATACCAAACCGACGACGCCCACCGGCTCGCGTACGATCAGAGCGATGTGGCTGTCCGACGGTGGAGACACCTGGTCGTAGATCTTGTCGATGGCTTCTGCGTGCCACTTGAGGCAGTTGATCGTTTCGGGAACATCAACCGTCTGGCAATCAAGGATCGTTTTCCCGCTATCTAGGCTCTCCATAACGGCCAGTTCGAGAGCATTCTTTTCGATAAGTGCAGCCAACCGCAGAAGCGCCTGCTTCCGGCTGGAAGGATGAAGCTTCGCCCAGCGACCGTCGGCCCAGGCTGCACGCGCGCTCGCGACGGCGACGTCCACATCGGCTGCCGAGCATGCCGTGAGCTCAACAAGAACCTCGCCAGTCGCAGGATTGGTAGTGGCGAATGTATCCCCGGATTTTGCGAGGTACGGCTCGCCGTCGATAATGGCCGCACTTGGCAGCTTCAGATGCCGGGCGATCTTCTCGTAGTCAGTTTTTGTCAGCATTTCGGTCATCTTGTTCTCCTGGCCGAGTCGGCCTCGTACTTATCGAGCTGAACTTCAGTTCCCTTTGGCATGGCGCCCATGGTCATCTGGCGCTTGCCGAGATCGAGGTGCGCACGCATAAGTTTTTCGCTAATAGGCGCTGCTCAAAGCTCTGCGCCTGCAGTCCACTCCGTTCAGGCGATGGACAAACGCATGCCAAGTCGCAGCAAGAGCCCGGGCGGGTTACGGCAGGTCGAGGGCGTCGTCCACGGCGCAAGCGTGGGATAGCAGCTCGTCCTGGGTCGGCTGACAGTAGTGGGGATCGGCTAGGAGGCTGCAGTCGAAGCCGGCGGCCTTGGCGTTGCGGCCAAGGTCCAGGCTCTCTTCCGTGGTGGTGGCGTTGATCCCCGCCATCAAGGTGATGCGCCCCCCCGGCCAACTCTGCAATCACATCGAAGAGTTTTTTGCGGTCGCCGTTGCTCAGCGCGTAGTACTCACCGGTAGTACCGCCGACAATCAGACCGCGAATGCCATGACCGATCAGGCTGTCGATCACCGGGGTCAAGGCAGGGAAGTCAATGGAACCCTCTTGGGTGAAAGGAGTTACGACAGGGGTCCAGACGCCATCAAAGTTCATGTAATCACCACGTCGAACAATTTGTATTTGTTGTGGATTTCGACGTGAAGGTTAATGACGAGGTGTTGTCACCAACAAGCAACATTTAGGGAGATCAATTGATAAACGGAAGTTATGGATTCCGCCCAACAGATGCTCACAAATAAAAAGCCCGTCGTCGACGAGCTTTAATAGCACAAGTTCACAAAGTATTTTATCAAATTCAATTTCTGGCGATAACCAACAAAAAAGCCGATCAAACAATAACGTGTGGTTATCAGAACTGATTGATTAGCCAGTCCCGCAGGCGGCAACACGCATCATCAAAGTCTTTTTCTTCATCGAAAGCGAGGTAGTGCACGCTGTTCGTGTGCACCAGCTCCTGCTCGACCGGACGAACAAGTAATCCTTCATTGATCAGATGGTTGACCAGGTAATGCCAGCCGAGAGAGACGCCCTGGTGGCTGAGAACCATCTGTATCAGCAGGTTGTAGTCGTTAGCATTGAAGAAATGAGGTGCGTTGGGGGGACGCGTCCCCAGATCGATGTCGTGGTAGGCCAGCCAAAGATTCCAGTCGACATGCTCGGCTACCTGGGAACGGCCGTAGGGACTGAGGTTCAGCAGCACACTGTCGCGAAGACCTTCCAGGCTGCTTATCTCCGGGTGCTCTTCTAGATACTTGGGCGTACACACTGGGTAGATCACATCGTGCACCAGCGGGTAGTTGCGATAACCCTCACGAACCTTGGCAATCTTGGTGACGAAGATGTCGGGACTCACGCCGGGCTCCATGGAGAGGAAGTTCTGCGTAGTGATGAGGTTCAGATCAACGTCCGGGTTCGCGCTGAAGAAACTGGGCAGCCGACGGGCCAGCCAGAGTGCGGAAAATGCGGGTGAACAGCAGAGAGTGAGAACGCGCTTTGAGGTGCTCTTTCTGCGAATTCGCTCAGCAGCCTGAGAGATGTTGGCGAAAGACAGCTGCACCGCATCGAAGAATATCGAGCCGGCATTCGTAAGCTCTACGGTTCGCCCCACGCGCGTGAACAGCTCGTCGCCGAGATAGATTTCCAGCTCGCGAATCTGTCGGCTGATGGCCGCCTGACTCACGCACAAGGCCTCGGCGGCACGAGTGAAATTCTGGTATTTGGCCGCCGCGACAAAAGCCTTTACGGCTCGAAGCGATGGCATCTTGATTAGGCTTTGATCGGGTTCGCTGTGCTTAACCATAACTACAAGTCATCAGATTCCTGAATAAAAAGTAGGTTTGGCCCCTGGCGTGCGCAATTTAGACTGCATCCAGCTGCCACCAATGGCCACCGTAGCTCGGTAGCTTTAGATAACCCGAGGTTATCCGAAAGGGCATCAACACAAAAGCCCTAGCCTTGTCGTGCGCAGGGCCCTGAGTCCGAGATTCCAATGCTTTCTGACTCAAGGACGCACCAACAAATCCCGCGCCAGCTTAGGAGTGCATATAACAATGAACAACCGTACCGATGTATTGGCCTTGATTCGCCAACGCAAAGAGCAACATGGACTTCCTTCCGCGGCGTATAAAGATCCGGAGGTTTATCGTCAGGATCTTGAGCAAATCTGGCACAAGGAATGGATCTTCGCAGGTCATACCTTCGAGCTGGAAAAACCCGGGCAGTACCTGACCCTGCAAATCGGCGACTATCCGATTGCAGTGGTCCGTGGCGGCGACGGCCAAGTCCGTGCGTTCCACAATGCTTGCCGGCATCGAGGCTCCAAGGTTTGTACTGAAAACAGCGGTAAGGTAGCCAAGCTGGTTTGCCCCTACCACAAATGGACTTTCGATCTGGATGGTAAGTTGCTGTTCGCCGGGAACATGGGGCCCGACTTCAACGTTGCCGACCATGGCCTGAAGCCCGCCCATTGTCAGGTGGTGAACAGCTATATCTACGTCTGCGTGGCCGACAAGGCACCGGACTTTGATAAATTCCGAAGCGCCGTATCGCCCTTCATCGGTCCGCACAACCTGGATCACTGCAAGGTAGCATTCGAGTCCAACCTGGTGGAACGGGGCAATTGGAAGCTGGTCTTCGAGAACAACCGCGAGTGCTACCACTGCGATGGCAGCCATCCTGAGCTGCTCAAATCCTATGTTGAAGATCCTTCAGTACAGGGCGTTGGCGGTGAGGAGCCCCCCGAACTAACGGAATACTGGAATCGTTGTGAGGCAGCCGGCCTGCCTAGCCGCTTGGTGATGGATGAAGCCGGGCAGTTCCGGATGACACGCATTCCACTCACCAACGGAGCCGTCAGCTACACAATGGACGGCAGACCTGCGGTAACCAGTCGCCTGGACCGAAGTGGCGAAGACAACATCGGCGCGCTCCTGTACTTCAACTATCCCTCCACCTGGAACCACTTCCTCGGTGATCACGCCCTGAGTTTCCGAGTGCTGCCCCTGGGGCCCGGCGAGACCCTGGTGACTACAAAGTGGCTGGTACACAAAGACGCTCAGGAAGGCATCGACTACGACCTCGATCGCCTGACCCGTGTCTGGACTGCCACCAACGACCAGGATCGGCGCCTAGTTGAAGGCACTCAGGTTGGCGTGACATCTCCCGCATACGAGCCCGGCCCATTCTCGTCGCTCGTCGAGATTGGGGTCAGTCAATTCGTGGATTGGTACTGCTCAAAAATGATTAGTCGACTTGCTGACTGACTCCTGCTCGTAGCGCTTCGGCTGAACCCCGTTTCATTTTGTTGGTGAAACGGGGTTTCTTTTATTTGAAGGACCAATTGCTCAAGAGCTCGTACGCAGCCCATAAAATCCGCTTCTCGCCATAGCGGTCATGGCAAGGGATTACTCCTGGTGCTCTTGGCCGCGCTTTGCTACGGACTGCAACCCCTCTTCGCCAAGTACGCATACGTAGGCGGCGCCGATCCTGTAGGGCTACTGCTAGCGCGCTACTCAATTGCCGCTGGAGTATTGCTGCTGATCCTCCGCCGCCGAGGAATTCCGCTTCCGAGTCGGCACCTGGCAATACAGAATTTTCTGCTGGGCGCTGGATATGGGGTATCGGCACTCGGTTACTACGTCGCCAGCCGCTATGTATCCGTAGGCTTGGCGGTGATTCTGGTGTTCACCTTTCCAACCTTCGTCACAGCAGGATCCATCGCGCTTCTGGGTGAGCGCACCAACTCCCTCAAGCTAGTGAGCCTGACATTGGCGCTGGGCGGGGTCCTTATGGCGACTGGGCTCACGATATCTGGATCACCGACAGGGGTGCTTTGGGCGTTGTTCTCCGCAATTTGCTACAGCATCGCCGTCCTGTATGGAACCCATCGCATCTTGCATGAACATCCGCTGGCCTCAGCCGTAATAGTGCTCCTAGGTTGCGGAACTGTATTCGTTCTGGTCGCCCTTTTTCGGGGCGCGTCCCTACCGTCTTCAGCCCTTGGCTGGTGGTCAACAGTGGGCTTAGCCTTGTTTTCGACCCTGATACCGCTCACAGCATTCCTGGCCGGGGCCTCGCGAATCGGCCCGTCGTCAGCGGCAACTGTTTCAACGCTAGAGCCGGTAGTGGCCATTGCGGTTGCACTCATGGGCGAGCAGCTAACCTCTGCAATGATCTGCGGAGGCGGAATGGTAGTTCTGGCGGCTTTGCTGTTGGCGCGCCGGGGAGTCGTTGATCAAGGCTTGAGCGACGCGCAGACCGAAACCGCCTCAAATCGATAACATGAGGTTATTACAAGATCCTTGTAAATGTAGTTGGACGCTGAGACAGCTAAAACCTAATTTTTAGCTATCGCGTGGCATCTAAAAACGATGCCGCATTTATGGAGCAGGAATTTCTGCGCGCCGGCTTACCGATGTTCGAGTTTGAACGGATCTCCGGCATTTTTTTCGCACTGATCACCGTCCGATCATGAACAGTGAAAAGTTGACTGATTGGTTATAAACATAAGAATGAGGTTTGTATGAGTCAGGCCGATGAGATTCTTTCGGTAAAGAACATCTTCAAGGTATTCGGACCTAATCCGGATATTGCCATGGAGATGCTGCGCAAAGGCGCCGACAAGAACGAGATCTTCCGCAAGACCGGTCATGTCGTCGGGGTGTTCGACGCCAGCTTTTCAGTCAAGCGCGGTGAGATCTTCGTGATCATGGGGCTGTCCGGTTCGGGCAAGTCCACCATGGTGCGGCTGTTCAACCGTCTGATCGAACCCACCTCGGGCAGTATCCACCTGAACGGACGCGAGATCACCGGCCTCTCGGACAAGGCATTGCTGGACGTGCGCCGCAAGGAAATGGGCATGGTGTTCCAGTCCTTCGCGCTGATGCCGCACATGAGCGTCCTGGAAAACACCGCCTTCGGCTTGGAAATCTCCGGTGTCAGCGAGCGCGAACGCCACGCCCGAGCCGCCGAAGCCCTGCGGCAGGTGGGCCTGGCCGGCCATGAGCACAGCTACCCCCACCAGCTGTCCGGCGGGATGCAGCAGCGCGTCGGCCTAGCCCGGGCCCTGGCGAACGACCCGACCATCCTGCTGATGGACGAAGCCTTCTCCGCCCTCGATCCGCTGATTCGCAGCGAGATGCAAGGCGAACTGATCCGCCTTCAGGCCGAGCAGCAGCGCACGATCATTTTCATCTCCCATGACATTGAGGAAGCGATCCGCATCGGTCATCGCATCGCGATCATGGAGGGCGGCCGGGTGGTGCAGATCGGTACCCCGCAGGAACTGATCAACCAGCCCGCCAACGAGTACGTCGAAACCTTCTTCAAGGGCTTCGACAGCTCCCGGGTGCTCAAGGCCGGCGACGTCGCCCAACTCGACCCGGCGATGGTCTGCCGAGTGAATGGCAAAGCCCCACACTTTCAAGCGGGTGTGCCCTACGGCTACCTGATCGACGAGCGTGACCAGCTCCTGGCCGTGGTGGGCGCGGATGAGTCCGGTGGCGTGGCGATCGGCCAGCCGGAGGAGCAGTTCAGCCTGCACAAGCAGAGCCCCGTCTACACCGACACGCCCTTGCATGACGTGCTGGATATCGTTGCGGCACTGCCTTACCCCGTGCCCGTTCTGGACCGTGACGGTGCCTTGAAAGGCACCATTTCCAAGAATCAGCTGTTGCACACTCTGAGCCGCCATTGAGCCCCCTCGATCACGCAACAGCCGCAACTTCGGAGAATAGGTAACCAGCATGTCAGAGTTCAGTCTTCTCGATCCTTTCCAGAGCGCAGTCATTCCCCTGGGTGACTGGGTGGAAACCACCCTCAATTTCCTGGTGCACAACTTCCGCGATGTGTTCCGTGCCATCCGTTGGCCGATCGATCAGGTGCTCAATGGCATCGAGTTCGTCCTGCAGAGTATCCCGCCAACCATCGGCATCATCCTGTCCTCGTTGCTGGGCTGGCAGCTGGCCGGCAAGCGCATGGCATTGTTGTGCTTCGTCACCTTGACCCTGCTCGGCTTCATCGGCGTGTGGTCGGAGTCCATGACCACCCTAGCGCTGGTGCTGACCTCGGTGTTCTTCTGCGCCGTGATCGGTATCCCGCTGGGCATTCTCTGCGCCCGCAGCGACCACCTGGAACGGATGGTGCGGCCGGTGCTCGACGCCATGCAGACCCTGCCTGCGTTCGTCTACCTGGTGCCCGTGGTGATGCTGTTCGGCATCGGCAACGTGCCGGGTGTGCTGGTAACCATCGTGTTCGCCCTGCCACCGCTGGTGCGCCTGACCAACTTAGGGATTCGCCAGGTACCCGAAGACAAGATCGAGGCCGCCCGCGCCTTCGGCTGCACCCCGCGGCAGATGCTGACCCGCGTGCAACTGCCGCTGGCCACCTCGACCATCATGGCTGGCATGAACCAGACCCTGATGCTGTCACTGTCGATGGTGGTGATCGCCTCGATGATCTCCGTCGGTGGCCTGGGGCAGATGGTGCTGCGTGGCATCGGCCGTCTGGACATGGGCCTGGCCACGGTCGGTGGTGTCGGCCTGGTGTTGCTGGCGATCTTCCTGGACCGCCTGACCCAGGCCATGGGCAAACGTTCCAGCGCCGACCCGAGCCTGCGTTGGTACCACACCGGCCCCGTTGGCGTGCTGCTGCGTCTGTGCGGTGCCGGGCAATCAGCCGGGCGGCGCAAGACCGCCTAATTCCAAACCCATCTTGATCTGCCGTACTTGAATACAAAAACCAGAAGAGGGTATGTGACAATGCATCAGTTCAGTTTTTCCCGCAAATTCATGCAATGCGCCTCGGCTTTGGCGTTCACGGTGATGTCTTTGCATGGCAACGCATCCGCTGAAAAGCCGGGAGATGGTGTCAAGGTCACACCAATGTTCTCTACGGTTGCCGAAGAGCGCTTCCGTGGCGAAATCGCCATGGCCGGCTTGGAAGAGCTTGGCTACAACGTCCAAGAGCCCAAGGAGGCCGAATACGCCACCGTCATTCTGGCGGTTGCTTATGGTGATGCCGACTTCACCGTGCATTTGGATGACATCCTACATGCTAGCTTCTACAAAAAAGCAGGCGGCGACACCAATCTGATTAAGGCCGGGGTGTTCATGCCAGGAATCCTCCAAGGCTACATGATCGACAAGAAGACCGCCGAAGCCCATAACATCAAGTACGTCACCGACCTGCAGAAGCCCGAGATCGCCAAGCTGTTCGACACCGACGGCGACGGTAAGGCTGACCTGACCGGCTGCAACCCCGGCTGGGGCTGTGAGCTGGTCATCGAGCACCATATGAAGGCCTACGACTTGGACAAGACCGTGCACGTCAACCAGGGCTCGTACTTCGCCCTAATGGCCGACACCATCAGCCGCTACAAGGAAGGCAAGCCGGTCCTGTACTACACCTGGACGCCACAATGGATTTCCAACGTACTGGTCGAGGGGCGTGACGTGGTCTGGCTGGAAGTACCAAAAACTGACCTCCCGGATGGCAATAACGATGCCAACACCATGTACGAAGGCAAGAACCTCGGTTTTGCCATCGACACGGTCGAGTCAACCCTGAACAGGGAATTCGCCGAGAAGAATCCAGTTGCGCTGAAGTTCTTCTCGCTGGTGCAGATCTCCGCCGCTGACGAAAGCGCACAGAACTTGAAGATGCAGCAAGGCGAAAACAAGCCAGCCGATATCCGCCGCCATGCTCAGGAGTGGATCGCTGCTCACCGCCAGCAGTGGGATCAGTGGCTGCAGGCCTCCCGTGCCGCAGCAGCAAATCACGCCTCCAAGTAGTTCATGTTCAAGGTGCCCGCAACGCGGGCACCTTTTTCCTTACCTGATCCTGTCTGTGGAGTGTTGATCACTCTACCCGCTCGTCCGTGATTTTCCTCTAGCCCAGGAACATAAAATAATCATGACTACTTCTCCGTACTCGATTCATCCAGACGCGCGAAAAATAGATCCTGCCAAGCGGCGAATTTCAGCAGTCAAGGCGGATGGCTCTGAAGACAATAATGATCGTGTTGAAATTGGCCCTACCCCACTGGCTTTCTCTGAATGGGCAAGCCTGAATCTGGAAGTGCCAAATCTGCACGCCATGCGCGAATATCGTTTGCGACGGATTCGCGAGCAGCTTGTAGCACGCGACTTGGGCGGCGCTCTCATCTTTGACCCTTTGAATATTCGTTATGTGACTGACACCACGAATATGCAGGTTTGGACTGCTCATAACCCTGCCAGGGCTTGCTTTGTCTCGGCTGCTGGATACGTGGTGCTGTGGGATTTTCATGGTTGTGATCACTTATCTGCCCATCTGCCACTTATCAACGAACTGCGTAGCGGAGCTTCTTTTTTCTACTTTGAGTCAGGCGATCGAACTGAAGAGCACGCTCGTAAATTTGCGGCTCAAGTTGATGATTTACTTCGTCAGCATGCCGGAAGTAATCGTCGCTTAGCAGTTGATAAGATCGAGATGGCGGGGCTTCGCGCTCTACAAGGTCTGGGTATTGAAGTCTTAAATGGACAAGAAGTTACAGAGTTCGCGCGATCAATAAAGGGGCCAGATGAGATAAAAGCAATGCGCTGTGCGATTGCATCATGTGAGGCATCCATTGCCGTGATGCGCAAAGAGCTTCGTGCGGGCGCTACTGAAAATGATGTTTGGGCCGTTCTGCACGCAGAAAACATACGACGCGGTGGTGAGTGGATCGAGACTCGAATTCTCAGCTCAGGCCCACGTACGAATCCCTGGTTCCAAGAGTCGGGACCTAGGGTCATCAGTGATGGTGATTTGCTCTCATTCGACACAGATCTCATCAGTGTCTATGGAGTGTGCGTGGATATTTCTCGTAGCTGGATTTGCGGTGGTGGTGAGCCTACTGCAGAGCAGAAACGATTGTATCGAATCGCATACGAACATATCACGACCAATGCGACCCTGGTGAAACCTGGCGTTAGATTCTCCGAGCTAACTGAAAAAGCCCATCGCCTACCAGAAGAGTTCCGGGCGCAGCGCTATGGCGTGATTTTCCATGGAGTTGGATTGTGCGACGAGTATCCCTCCATTCGATACCCAGAAGACTTTGAATCGTATGGTTACGAAGGGGAGCTTCAAGCCGGAATGGCATTATGCGTTGAGGCTTATGTGGGAGCTGTCGGTGGTAGGGATGGCATAAAGCTTGAGAATCAAATCCTCGTCACTGATGATGGATTTGAAAATCTAACTTCTTACCCATTTGAGGACTCATTTTTAATCGACTAACCGAGCATATTCGCGTGACCAGGACCAAATTCCAGTCACGCGCGCATGAATAAATAGATTATTAATGGTATTCATTGCCAATGAGCTGAGATATGAGAACTTCATTCGAAAGTGTCTTGAAGTGCAAGAACTTAGTGCATCTGGACAGGGCTAGTCGAGCTGGCCTGACGACTCCCGTACGTCGAGTGTCCTTCGTTCTGCGCGAGCATTTTTCAATGATGGCATTTACTGGGGCGGTAGATGCCTTGGTGACTGCCAACCTCATGAGTTCGATGCCCGTATTCGAAGTCCAGGTGGTTGGCGGCCAGAGTAACCTGGTCGTGAGCGACCTGGGTATCGCTATCTCCACAGACTGCTCGCTGGCTGAACTGGATGAAAGACACGAAGACATCATCGTGGTGTGCGGTGGTTTCCGGGTCCGCCTTGAAAGCGATCCTTTATTACGATCGAAATTACGCCACGCCGATGCTGCCGGCTCAGTGCTTGGCGGACTCTGGAACGGTGCTTACTTCCTTGCCGAGGCTGGATTATTGGATGGCCACGAATGTGCTTTTCATCCGGACGGCCGGGCTATGATGACCGAGCTTTTTCCAAAAGTAAGTGTGACTACTCACTCCCATGTGCTGGATCGCAAGAGAATGAGCTGTGCCGGCGCAAACAGCTCGCTGGGTATGATGCTTGAAGTGGTTGGGCATAGTGGCGGCCAGGAACTTCTGAATGCTGTCGAGGAGGTTTTGGGCTGCGATAAAATGCGGGAGGCTGTTGATGTTTCAGTTGTGTCGATAGACTTTGACCCAACGTTGCCGAGAACCCTTAAGCTTGCCTTAGAGCTGATGCACAGCAATATCGAGGATCCGATAGATATCGGTGAGATAGCCCGTTACGCTCGCATATCCCGGCGACACCTTGAGCGATTGTTCCGCCGATACGTGAAGGCCACACCACCACGCTACTACATGGAATTGCGGCTCACCCACGCGCGCCAGTTGTTGCAGCACACCAACAAGTCTTTGACCGAAATAGCTGTAGCAAGTGGATTTGCTACCCTCCCGCATTTCAGCCGCTGTTTCCGCGAGAAATTTGACATCGCCCCAGGTCAATTTCGCGCTCGTTCTCAGTTCAGCGTTCGGTAACGCACACCACCAAAAGGTAGTGGCGAACTACTCAGTAACTCTTTCATCTCTATCGAAGACCAGGGAGGGTCAACCTTCCTAAGAAAACTACACCGGCACACATACTCCATCCCAAGGTCACCTAATTTATGAATACCCAGGTGAAATCAGAATGCACATCGGAGGCTGACAAGACTCGTCGCGGGGTATTTTTTTGCTTATTGGCAATGTTGGTATTTGCTTCCCAGGATGGAATAACAAAATATCTCGTTAAAGACTTCTCAATCGCACAACTGGTGATGATGCGCTATTGGGTTTTTCTTTTAGTTTCCGTTGGCTTCGCTGTGTGGAAAAGTTCTTTGAGGACTGCAGTGCGCAGTTCACTGCCTTGGACGCAGATTCTACGCTCCCTATTGGCCGTCGGGGAGTCGGCACTGTTCGGTTGGGGCCTTCACTATCTTGGACTAGCTGAGAGCCACGCTCTCTTGGCGATATTTCCACTGATAACACTAGCATTAGCGAGAGCTTTCCTCGGCGAAACTGTTGGGCTACGCCATTGGATTGCCGCTATGGTGGGCTTTTCCGGTACTCTGGTGATCCTGCGCCCCGGCTTCGGCGTTTTTGATTCTGCAGCGTTGATACCACTACTGGCTGCTTTTACTTTCGCCGTTTACAACCTGCTTTCCCGTAAGACCAGTCAGACTGATTCATTTTCCACAAACATGCTTTACATGGCGTTGGTCGGAGCAATTGCATCCACTTGCTTCGGCATTCCTGCTTGGCTGCCGCCATCACCTAAAGAATGGGTGCTACTCAGTGCTCTTTCAGTAGCCGGGATGATTGGGCATCTGCTTTTAATTAAGGCGCTGGAGTATGCACCTGCTGCGCTCCTTCAGCCGTTCAACTACTCACTTCTTGTTTTTGCTACGTTAGTTGGCTTGATCGTGTTCGGAGAGTTTCCCGACATTTGGACGCTAACAGGCGCAGCCTTAGTGCTTGCTGGGGGTATGTACGCGGCTAAGAATCGTCTGAAGTAGTCATACCTTCTGGCTAACTTCAGCCCTCGTCGATCGTTGAAAGCAGCCAATCGACCCCAAACACCAAGACCATCCACTCTCATCTTGCAGTAGAGCGTTGCCCAAGCCTGTGGGCCAGTCCCCCAATGGTGACTTCGGCTGCTTTCGGGTAACTGGACCTAAAACCCGTGGCGCTTGAAGATTTCCGCGTAGCTCCCGTCGTCGCGCATGGCTCGGATTGCCTGGTTGAAGGCCGCGGCAATAGCCGTGTTCTGAGGGTGGCTGCGGCGCACCAGGATATGCAGGCCATTCTCACTGAGCGGCTTGTGCAGAAACTCCAACTGGTCACGCAAGTCGACTAGCTCGCGATTGAGGTAATAGCGCGCCACATATTCGTCTTCCAAGGTTAGGTCGACCCGCCCGGCCGCCAACATCCGCGCGCCCATCCGAAAGTCGAGCACTTTTTGCTTGTGCAGCAGCGGGTCGCTGTCGAAGCGGGCGTCATAGGCATAGCCGCGCGCCACCGCGATGCTGTAGTGGCGCAAGTCTTCCAGGCGCTCAAAACCAATTTTTCTTCCCTTGCGCTGGACAAAGAGGATGCGGTTGATCAGATAGGGTTCAGAGAACCGGCCAAATTGGGCGCGCTCGCTGCTATACCAAGCTCCGACCAATACATCATAGGTACCGTCTTGTAAGCCACGCAGGGCGCGCGCTCCGGGTACCTCAGTGTACGTGACCGTATAACCGGCGCGCTGCAGCGCGCTGTTTACCAGATCAACCGCCAGGCCATTGTTAAGCAAGCGTTGGTCGGTGAATGGCGGCCAGCTATTTGCAACCAGGCGCAGTTCCTCCGGCACAGCAACACCAATCGCGAGCCAGAGTGCAACGAATGCCAAGGTGCGAATCTTGTCCATGGATCTTGTCCGATGGATACATGCAGTAGTTTAGCCAGCGCGCATCGATTCCGGCTCCAGCGCGTCATACCGTCCTTGTTCTTAGTCGAACACGGCGCGTGAATAAGCGTCGCATCCACAATGACGCCTTGGCGCAACGACAGGCCGCGATCCCCCAGGTAGCCATTGATCACGGCCAGAATCCCTGCAGCCAGTTCGTGCTTTTCCAGCAAACGACGGAAGTTCAGGATGATTATTTCGTCGGGAATGTGCTCCAGGCTTAGCCCCGCGAACTGGCGAAGGATGGGTGCCTCGAACAGCCCTCCTCCATCGCAGGATCGGTGTAGCCGAATCAGTTCTGCATCAGATGCACACGCAGCATCGCTATCAGCGGATACGACGGACGCGTACTTTCGCTCTTCGGGTAGTTGAGCTCGAACAAGGACGCCTGCTACATGATCGGCATGCTCGGCGTGCACACTCTGCTGCGGGTGGCGAGGCGCGACAACCAGCTGGAATTGCTGCGCCAGTTGTTCGCCGGGGGCATGAGCGCGGGCGACGTGGTGCGCCTGGCGCCGCTGTTCGACTCCGGTTGGCTGGAGCAGCCGCGCTACGTGCCGCCCTGGGCCGCCGACCTGCGCCGCGTGGCCGCCGCCTTGGCCTTTTCCGCCTTTGTCGGGCGGATCAAGCTGGATGTGGTTGACCTGGAGCGGTTCGTGGAGTTGGAGGAGGAGTAATGCGGGGCGAGATAACCTGCAGGGGCGAATTCATTCGCCAAGCAGGCCGAAGGTCTGCCATTGCCGGGACACCCCTGGGGGCACCTGCGCTGCCCTTGGCGAATGAATTCGCCCTACAGGAAAGCTCTTCTCGACAAGAAAAAAAGGAGCCCGAAGGCTCCTTGAGGGACAGACGCCGCGGCTGACACACCCACGGCGTCGGGGTAGGACGGCGACTCAGGCGGCGCTGAAGGTCTTGTGCGGGTCGATGACGAATTTCTTCGGCACGCCGGCATCGAACTCGCCGTAGCCACGCGGCGCGTCGTCCAGGCTGATGACCTGCACGCCCACCACTTCGGCGATGTTGATGCGGTCCCACATGATGGCCTGCATCAGCGCGCGGTTGTACTTCATCACCGGGGTCTGGCCGGTGTGGAAGCTGTGGGATTTCGCCCAGCCGAGGCCGAAGCGGATGCTCAGGGCGCCGATCTTGGCGGCGGCATCCACCGCACCCGGGTCTTCGGTGACGTAGAGGCCGGGGATACCGATCTTGCCAGCCACGCGGGTGACCTGCATCAGCGAGTTCAGCACGGTGGCCGGGGCTTCGTGCTTGGCGCCTTCATGGCCGTGGCCACGGGCTTCGAAGCCCACCGCGTCGACGGCGCAGTCCACTTCCGGCTCGCCCAGCAGCGCGGCGATCTGCTCGTGCAGCGGGGTGTCCAGCGACAGGTCGGCGATCTCGAAGCCCTGGGCCTTGGCGTGGGCCAGGCGGGCGGGGTTGAGGTCGCCGACGATGACCACGGCAGCGCCCAGCAGGCGGGCGGAGGCGGCAGCGGCCAGGCCGACGGGACCGGCGCCGGCCACGTATACGGTGCTACCCGGGCCAACGCCAGCGGTGACGGCGCCGTGGTAGCCGGTGGGCAGGATGTCGGAGAGGCAGGTCAGGTCACGGATCTTCTCCATGGCCTTGTCGCGATCCGGCAGTTTGAGCAGGTTGAAGTCGGCGTAGGGTACCAGCACGTACTCGGCCTGGCCGCCGGTCCAGTCGCCCATGTCGACATAACCGTAGGCGCCGCCGGCGCGGGCCGGGTTGACGGTCAGGCACACGCCGGTGTGCATTTCCTTGCAGGAGCGGCAGCGGCCGCAAGCGACGTTGAAGGGTACGGAAACCAGGTCGCCGATCTTCAGGTTCTCCACGTCACTGCCCTTCTCGATCACCTCGCCGGTGATCTCGTGGCCGAGTACCAGGCCGACCTGGGCGGTGGTACGGCCGCGCACCATGTGCTGGTCCGAGCCGCAGATGTTGGTGGAGACGACTTTCAGGATGACCCCGTGCTCGATCTTCTTGCCACGAGGGTCCTGCATTTTGGGGTAGTCGATCTTCTGGACTTCGACCTTGCCCGAACCGAGATAAACGACACCGCGATTACCTGACATGTGAAACCATCTCCTTTCTTGTGGTTGGTTGTGCGACATCGGACCGAGCCTGAGCGTGGCCCAACAGGCACTTGGTGCCGGTGTCCGGGCGGAAGCTGAATGAAGCATGCTCGCGATAACCTGCCGAGCAGTGGCCAGCCTCCTGACCCGGAAGAGCCGGGTCATGCCCCATCACAGCAAGTCCAGCGGGTACTGGGTAATGATTCGTACCTGATCAACATCGCCGTCGGCCTGGGCCGAGTTGGATCGGTGGATGGTCTGCTGCAGGGTGATGGAAAGGTCCTTCGCCGGGCCGCTCTGGACCACGTACTGGAGCTGGAAGTCGCGCTCCCAGTGCTTGCCACCATCACCCAGCACGGCGTAGTAGGCGTAGGCGCCGTTGGGGTCGACCTTCGAGTTGTCGATGTCAGTGCCGCGCAGGTAACGCGTCATGAAGTTCAGGCCGGGCAGGCCAATGGCAGCCATGTCGAAGTCGTAGCGCAGTTGCCAGGAACGCTCGTTGGGGGAGTTGAAGTCGGAGTACAACACCGAATTGGCAAGGTAGATGGAATCCCCGTCTCCCAGGTAGTCGAAGGGCTGGTCACCGTTGATGCGCTGGTGGGCCAGCATGACTGAGTGGGCGCCGACACGGAGACGGGCATATGCACTCCAGCTGTCGTTATCGATTTCACCAGCCCGGGCACTGCCTTCGTCGCGGGTGCTGTAGAGGGTGGCCCCGAGGGACAGGGCGCGGGCATCGTCGAAGGTGAAGGTCTTGCCCAGACTGACGTAGGTCTGGTTCCAAACGTCCTCGAACTGTGCCTGATAGAGGCTCAGCAGTGTGCCGTCGGCGAACTCGTAGTCCCCACCGAGATAGCTGGCGGAGTCATAGGTGGTGCCGCCGTACTCGGTGGTCAACTCGCCGTCGTGGTTGCTGCTGGCCTTGTTGCGCGCCGAATGCAGACGACCGCCCTGGAGCACCAGGCCGTCGATGGAGGTATTCTGGATCGACACGCCACGAAAGCTCTGGGGCAGCAGGCGGCCATCGCCATGCTGGAAAACCGGAGTGACCGGGAACAGGTCGCCCAGTTTCAGCTCAGTGTCGAAAGCACGCAGCTTGAGGGCGCCGCCGGCTGCGGAATAGTTGTCCTCAGCACGGCGTTGGCTGTCCAGCGGCAGCAGGTTGGTGCCCGAGGTACCGCCGCCGCTGTCCAGCTTCACACCGAGCAGAGCGTGGGCGTCGACCCCGACTCCGACCGACCCTTGAGTGTATCCTGAGCTGAAGAACCCCTGGAAACCTTGGGCCCATTCCTCGCGATAGCTTTGCTGGCGGCCATTGAACAGGCCGTCGCCGCGGCTGCGGAAATCACGATTGAAGTAGAAGTTGCGGTTGATCAGTTTCAGCGAGCTGCCTTCGACGAAGCCCTCCGCCGGCTTGGCATCAGTGGCTGCCATGAGAGGCAGACTGAGCAGGATCAGTGCGGTCGCGGATAGCCCGGTCAGGGCGCAGGTACGGTGGGACACTTTGGCAAACCTCTATTGTTTTTGTATGAGGAGGCGCCAGTGTTGCTTTCGCGGGCAGGCCGAACAAACGATCATTTTTAGGGCACTGCATGTTGAATTTGCATGCTGAACTTTGCCAGGGCGTAGTGTTTCTCAATGGACTAAACCCTGCAGCTGAGCGATCGCGAGACATAAAAAAACCGCCGGCATGCGGCGGCGAGGTCTCAGGCACTGAGCCGTCGACTAGGAGGGTAACCCCATGCTTCAACTCGCAGCCAAAGCATGGAAGCGCACGGAGCACTGACGTGATCCGTGAGTACGAGAAGAGCCGTTGTCCAACCGCCCAAGGCAAACGACGGCACTCCTCGGACATTGCTACTGCGAATTACCGCCCTGCTTCACGAAGTCAGCGAGGGCGGGTTCGCAGATAGGTTCGGCACAACATCCAGATAGGTGTTTTCCGCCCCTATCTGCTGGTGCCGAAACTTCCCGTCAGATGTGCAGTGCGTGTCCCAGGGCCTTGAGCGCGGCTTCCTGAATGGCTTCGCCAAGGGTCGGATGCGCGTGGATTGTCCCGGCTACGTCTTCCAGTCGAGCATTCATCTCGAGCGATTGCCCAAACGCGGTGGACAGTTCCGACACCTGGGTTCCCACGGCTTGCCAGCCCAAGATCAGGTGATTGTCTTTACGAGCGACGACTCGCACGAAGCCTGATTTCGACTCAAGTGTCATCGCCCGACCGTTCGCTGCAAACGGGAAGGTCGCGGTGATGACGTCCAGTCCTTGTACCTTGGCCTGCTCAGGTGTTAACCCTGCAACCACCAACTCAGGATCGGTGAAGCAAACAGCTGCGATAGCGGCAGGCTGGAAATGCCGCGTCTTGCCGGCAATAAGTTCCGCCACCATTTCGCCCTGGGCCATGGCGCGGTGCGCAAGCATAGGCTCGCCCGTCAGGTCACCAATCGCCCAGACATTGCGCATACTCGTCCGGCACTGATCATCGACTGCAACTGCTGAACCCTGTCGTGCAAGATCTAGCGTTTCAAGATTCCAGCCTTGCGTATTGGGTTTGCGTCCAACTGCGACCAGAACCTGATCCGCCTCAAGCACCACAACCTCGCCGCTGTTGTTTTTGACCTTCAGTTGCTGGCTTACAGGGTCGTATCCTTCCACGCTGTGCTGTAGATAGACCTCGATACCCAGTGCTTTGAGCGATTGCGCAACCGGTGCAGTCAGTTCCGCATCATAGGCGGGGAGGATTCGCTCCTTGGCCTCAACGACCAGCACTTCAACGCCGAGCTTGCGATACACCGTACCCAGTTCCAGACCAATGTAACCGGCGCCCACTACGGCCAGGCGCTTGGGCAACTTGCTGGGAGAGAGAGCCTCAGTGGAAGAGATCACTCCGTCGCCGAATGGCAGCATCGGAAGCGCAACACTGGTCGAGCCAGTTGCCAGCAGAAGATGCTCACACTCGATCCGTTGTCCGTTCACCTCAACGGTCTTGCCATCTAGCACCTTGGCCCATCCGTGAATCACGGAAACGCCATTCTTCTTAAGCAGAGCGGCAACCCCGCTGGTAAGACGATCTACGATGCCATCCTTCCAACTGATGCTCTGGCTGATGTCCAGGCTCACTTGCGGCACGGAGATCCCCAACGACTGAGCATGCTGGGTCGCGTGGTAGGTTTCTGCGACGTGGATCAGTGCCTTTGAAGGAATGCAGCCGATGTTCAGGCAGGTTCCACCCAGTGCTCGGCCCTCGATCAGTATCGTAGGAATGCCGAGTTGTCCTGCACGAATTGCCGCAACATAGCCGCCAGGCCCGCCGCCGATGATCAGCAGTGTGGTTCGTTGATTCGATTGCATGACTTACTCCAGAAACAAGGTGGCCGGCTGCTCCAGCAGACTGCGGATAGCCTGGATGAACTGGGCGGCATCCATTCCATCGACCACACGATGGTCAAACGAACTGGAGAGATTCATGGTCTTGCGAACTACTATCTGCCCTTTCAGCACTACAGGCTTCTCCACGATTCGATTCACCCCAACGATGGCTACCTCGGGAGCATTGATCACCGGGGTCGAAACGATGCCACCCAGGGATCCCAAACTGGTAAGCGTGATGGTGGAGCCCGAAAGTTCCTCGCGTAGAGCTTTGCCGCTGCGAGCAGCGTCGGCCAAGCGAACGACCTCCTGGGCAAAAGCCCAGATATCCATGGCTTCGGAATGCCTCACCACAGGCACCATCAGCCCGGCGTCGCTTTGTGTGGCAATACCCAGGTGTATGCCACCGAAACGTGTCACCACGTCCGCGTCATCGTCGTAGCGAGCGTTGATCTGCGGGAAATCGCGCAAGGCGACCACCATGGCCCGGGCAATAAAGGGCAGGAGCGTCAGCTTCGCGCGGCTGTTTCCGTACTTGCCATTCAGGTGAATGCGCAGCTCTTCCAAGGCAGTGACGTCGACTTCTTCCACATAAGTGAAATGCGGAATGCGCCGCTTCGAGTCCTGCATGCGCTGGGCGATTTTTCTGCGCAGTCCGATCACCGGGATCTGGGTCTCATCCGTGCGAGCGGTATAGATGCCGAGTGAAGTGGATGGCAGTCCAGCCTGGCTCACATAAGCATCGAGGTCTTCGTGCAGAATTCTTCCGGCTGGACCGCTGCCTTGGACGAAGCGCAGCTCAATACCGGCATCCCAGGCACGCTTTCGCACAGCAGGAGATGCCAGCGGGCACTCATTCTCATTGCGTGGCACAAAGGGCTTGGGATTGGAGGCCTGGCAAGATGCTGCCTTCACCGGTGCCCCAGCAGCCTTTGGCTGCTCTGGCGCCGCCGGAGCAGGCGCGGCTGCCACTGGGTTTTGTGCCGGAGCCGGAGCCGGCTCGGCTTCTGGAGCGGGAGGTGGTAGATCACCCTGAGTATTGCCCGCACCCTCTACCTCCAAGCGAATCAGCTCACTGCCAACAGCCAAGACATCACCGGGTTTGCCGCCTAGCGCAAGAATCTTGCCGTTCACCGGCGAAGGGATTTCCACCGTGGCTTTATCGGTCATCACGTCTACCAGAGGCTGGTCTTCCGTGACGATGTCGCCAACCGCCACATTCCAGGTAACCAGCTCAACTTCGGCAATGCCTTCGCCGATGTCCGGCATCTTGATCACATAGGTGCCCATTTAAACCTCCATCACCCGCTTCAGTGCCGCCCCAACCCGACTCGGCCCGGGGAAATACGCCCACTCTTGTGCATGGGGATAGGGAGTGTCCCAGCCCGCAACACGCCCGATAGGAGCTTCCAGGTGGTGGAAGCAATGCTCTTGGATTAGCGATATCAGTTCGGAACCGAAGCCGCAGGTACGAGTGGCCTCATGCACCACAACACAGCGGCCGGTCTTTTTGACCGACTCGACCAGCGTGTCCAAATCCAGGGGCCAGAGGCTGCGCAGGTCGATCACTTCAGCGTCGATTCCAGTCTCCGCTGCTGCTGCGAGAGCGACATAAACAGTAGTGCCGTACGTAATGACAGTGACGGCTTCGCCCGGCCTGACAATGGCGGCCTTGTCGAGCGGTACCGTGTAGTAGCCTTCCGGGACTGCACTGGCCGCGTGCTTCGACCAGGGCACGACCGGGCGATCGTGATGCCCATCGAACGGGCCGTTGTACAGGCGCTTTGGTTCGAGAAAAATCACTGGGTCATCACATTCGATGGCAGAGATCAGTAGCCCTTTCGCGTCATAGGGGTTCGATGGCATCACCGTGCGCAGACCACACACGTGAGTAAAGATCGCCTCTGGACTTTGGCTATGCGTCTGGCCGCCGTAGATACCACCACCAGTGGGCATACGGATGGTCAGAGGGGCCGTGAACTCGCCGGCTGACCGATGCCGTATACGGGCAACCTCTGAAGCAATCTGGTCGAAGGCGGGGTAAACGTAGTCGGCGAACTGGATTTCTATGACGGGGCGAAGACCGTAGGCGCACATGCCAACGGAGGTTCCCACAATGCCACTTTCCGAGATCGGTGCATCGAAAACTCGCGAGGTGCCGAACTTGTTCTGAAGCCCTTCGGTACAACGGAAGACCCCACCGAAATAGCCGACATCCTCGCCGTAGACCACCACGTTCTCGTCGCGCTCCAACATCGTTTCCATGCCCGACCGCAGGGCCTGGATCATGGTCATCGTGCTGGTCGCATTGGCGTGATCTGTCTGAAGGTTGTTGTTAGTAGCATTCATCGAGTCACACTCCTAGTTCCTGGCGCTGACGACGCAGGTGATCTGGCATTTCTTTGTAAACGTCCTCGAAGATCGTGGCAGGGCTGGACATGTGGCCATCGTTGAGCGAACCGTAGCGTTCAGCTTCCTTCTGAGCAGCGATAACCTCAGCCTCCAGCGCCACGGAGAGTTGCTGATGTTCTTCTTCGGACCAATGGCCGATTCGAACCAGATGCTGTTTGAGGCGCTCAATTGGATCCCCCAGCGGGAAGTTCGACCAATCGTCAGCAGGGCGGTATTTGGACGGATCATCCGAGGTGGAGTGCGGGCCAGCCCGGTAGGTCACCCACTCAATCAATGTCGGCCCGAGGTTTCGACGCGCGCGCTCAGCCGCCCACCGAGATACCGCGTAAACCGCCAGGAAATCGTTGCCATCTACGCGGAGAGAAACGATGCCGCAGCCAACGCCGCGATTAGCGAATGTCGTGGATTCTCCACCGGCAATTGCTTGGAAAGTAGAGATTGCCCACTGGTTGTTGACGACGTTCAGAATGACTGGAGCGCGATACACGTGAGCAAATGTCAGGGCCGTTTGAAAGTCCGTTTCGGCGGTTGAACCGTCACCAATCCAGCCAGAGGCGATCCTTGTATCGCCCTTGATGGCCGACGCCATTCCCCATCCAACAGCTTGAACAAACTGCGTACCCAGATTGCCTGAGATACTGAAAAAACCCGCGTCCCGCGACGAATACATACCAGGCAGCTGACGTCCCTTCAGGGAGTCGCGTTCATTCGAGAGCAATTGGCAAATCATGTCCGTGAGCGGGAACTGCCGCGCCATCAGGATGTTTTGCTGACGGTAGGTGGGAAAGAACATGTCATCGCGATTCAAAGCCAGGGCTTGACCACTGCCGATGGCTTCTTCGCCCAGGCACTGGACATAAAACGAGATCTTTTTCTGACGTTGGGCCATGACCATCCGCGCATCGAAGATGCGGGTCTTCAGCATGACGCGCAGACCTTCACGCAGGACCTCTGGCGCTATGGGGGATTCAGCCCAAGGCCCTACGGCCTCGCCTTGTTCGTTGAGGATGCGCACCAAGCCATAGGCCAAGTCAGTAGTCTCTACGGCGGTGACATCGAGTGCTGGCATTCGAGCTGTACCTGCATCCGATAAATGCAAGTAGGAAAAGTCGGAAGTACATCCTGGACGAGCAGGTGGTTCGGGGACATGCAGACGTAGCGGTTCTTGTCGATTCATAGTTTATCTACGCTCGATTGTGTCATGCGTTTATTGCCGAAGCGGACAGCCGCGAGCCTCTCGTAAAGGCCATGAGAAGTTTTTGTTGCGTTGAAACTTGCGGATCTATCCAGTTTAGAGATAACTGACTGGTTGGATTAAACCTGTTTCAGATAATCCTGGGTTGCTTCATTAGTCCTTCTCGCATAATCCAAAATCCAGTCTTTGAAAACCATATGCGCGCGAGACTCTTCAAGTGGCTTGCTATACACGAGGTGCTCAACGTGCCCGGTATTCACCACCTCCTTGACGGGTCTAACGAGAGCGCCATTTTTAAGCTCGGCGAGTGGTGCAACATAAGCCCACATGAGTACGACCCCCTGCCCAGCAAAGGCAGCACGGCAAGCAAGATCGTAATTCGAAACCGAAATAGTATAATTAATACCTCTAGTTTCGCAGCCAACCCGACTAAACCAATCCGGCCATCCTTTCACGGTACGCAAGTGCTTAACTTCAAAATCAATTAAGCTTTCACGAGAAAGGTCCTCAATACTGCCAATTGCTCGACCTTTTAAATAGTCCGGAGTGCAGGCCGGAAAGATGACCTCTTCGAATAGCCCGATGGAGACATAGCCTCCTCGCTGACCCTGGTCATACAGAATAGTAAAATCCGTTTCATTATTCTGTATGGCAGCATAGTCTTCGCCGTCACCAGCGATGACTCTGACTCTTATGTCCGGGTGCTGCTCCTTGAATTCAGCTATACCGGGTAGAAGCCAAAAACTGGCAATCGCCATGCTCGCACTAATGGTGACAGTCGGACTCTTTTCATTTTCAATGGTCTCTACTGTCCTACGCAGTTCGGACAAACTTCTCTCAATCCCACCTAACAGCATTCTTCCTGCTTTGGTTAGATCAAGAGTCTTGTGCGTCCGCGTGAACAACTGGACACCCATGCAGTCTTCCAGGTGTTTGATTTGGCGGCTGACAGCACTTTGCGAAAGATTTATCTCCTCGGCCGCTTTAGTGAAGCTGAGATGTCTGGCCGCAGCTTCAAAAGCTTCAAGATTCTGCAAAGGAGGAAGACGTTTACGTAAAATGCTCATGGCCGCCCCACGGACTCCTACTGTTAGTACTCCTGCCTCCCAACCCAGCGCTCCTTCGCCAGGTAAGCCTTCACACCAATATCCAAGAACGGCCTTGGAGGCAATTTTTCTGGTTTTCCCAACTCCAGCATATCGTCAATCAAGCTGTTTTCCACGCCGCAAGCAAGATCAGCAAGCGTCAAACCTGCGATTGTTTGCTTCGCAATACCTACACCGTTACAGCCGACCGCGGCGTATACGTTTTTGTCGATTTTCCCCCAACACGGCGCACCATTCCGGGTGATGCTGAAAAAGCCCATCCAGAAGTGATCCATCGATACATCGTAGAGTTCGGGGAATCGCGCAAGAAACACGTCCCTGTGCTGCTCTCGGACGCGAGATCGAACAGATTCAGTGACCTGCAGGTTCGGCGTGAAATCGAATTGCTGACGTATCAAGATGCGATGGTCCTGCGTGTATCGCATCGTCGCGCCACTAACTGCATTCGCAGGCGTCACCCCCCACTCCTCAATGTCGCCGAGGCGAGAACGCTGCTCCGGCGTCAATGGGCGAGTCAGACTGCCATAGGACGCAACATTGAACATCTGCCGCTCGAACCCAGGTAACTGGGACGCGCTCCCATTGTTTGCCAAAATCAGCTTACGCGCACTGACAGAACCATGCGCAGTACTTGCCAATATAAGCTTTCCGTACTCCAAATTTGTCACAGCACTGTTTTCGAATATCAAAACGTTCTGAGGCAAGGAGTCAGCCAGCCCCCTGGTCAATGCTGATGGATTCAGGAGTATGCACCCTGGTGTATAAATTCCAGCATGGAAGAAAGAGGTTCCCAGACGCGCTCTAAGCTGTGCTTGCTCCAGCCATTCGTAGGGTTCACCTAGCGTTTCAAGCTCATGCGCATGCTGCTTAAGCAAGGTATCAGCCAGGTGTGGAGCAGCAGCACAGTGGTACTTACCCTTTACGCTCCAATCGCACTTGATCTGGTGCTCGTTAACGATACCGTCTAGGTAGGCGATACCTGCTTTCATCAGCCGCTTATAGTTAGCGGCCTTTTCCAGTTCTGCCGTGGAGCTCCCAACATTGTGGGGGACATCAATTGCGAAGCCGGAGTTCCGGCCAGAAGCGTTGTCCCCTGCTTCACCGGCTTCAAGCACGACAATCTTGTCGTCCGGCCGGTTGTGAGCCAAGCGCCTAGCAGCAGCAAGCCCTGCATAGCCAGCCCCAATGATCAGCCAGTCGGCATTTATGAGTTGGCGCAAGGTCGCATGCGGGCGACGTGGTGGAAGAATGGCTGACCAGCCATTGGTATGGTCATCGTGAGGTCTAAGTTTGATGTCCATTTGCTGTGCTTCCATAATTTCGTTCACTCGCATGGAGGCGTGATGACAAAGAAGACTTTCGCGTTCGATCCGAAGTACTTCACGCGGGTATACTTCGGAATACGCAAAGTCGTATTGGGCCCACCTTCGAAGCGCTCTCCGTCTTCAACCTGGAATCCGAAAGTCCCCTCCAGTACCAACAGGACCTCGTCATAATTCAGCGTTTTATAGGGGGAGTTATCACCATCCCATTTGGCAAACCCTGCCAGGAGAGGCCCTTCATCCGATTCCGGGATGCTCCAGCCCATTTCCACCGCCGAACCTCCGGAAAGTGGGCGCTGACTTAGGACGACCTGCGACTCTTTAACGCTCAGCGGGACAATTTCATTAGTCATCGTGCTTCACTTTTCATATGTCGAGCGCAAGCCCAGTAGTGATAAGTAGCCCAGAGACCAGTGAAGGCACAGCCAAGCAGTACATATCGAAGTGACTCGTCTGGATTACTGATACGGGGCGCAACAAAGTCTGACAGCAAGCCAATAAGTTGCGGCGCAATTGCAAGGTTAGCGATATTGGCCGTGAACAGTAGAATTGCCGAACCTTTGGCACGCATACCTGCAGGGAAAAGGTTTTGCAATATGCCAATCGAGGGACCGATGTAGATATAAGTAATCGGAATAAAGAGCCACAGCAGAATATGGGCAACATCCAAATTAGTGGTGGCGAACAGTGCAATTGAGAATGCAGTACCAAGCAGCGTAGTCCAAGCAATGAAGCCTGACTGATTGGACATCTCTTTATTTCTCAACTGAAGCATCACGAATACGGTAATCAGCATCATTGCTGTGCCGGCAATACCGTGAATCGGACCAAGAATTGCGCCAGCCTCACCCACAGAAAGTGAGTAGGTGCGCACGAGGAATGAAGTTGTCCACCACAGAATGCCCCAGCCCCAGAAGGTAATGACGGTTGCGCCGGCTATCAGATGAAACAAAGCTTTGTGCTGGAGGACATATTTGACAGTATCTTTGAACGCTGCATTTTCACTGGACTTGCCATGCACATCGTCATGGACGCGTTTGGGCTCTCGGATGCACAGCCACACCAAGAGGGCGAATGGCAATCCGCAAAGCCCGAACACAATCAGGGTAGTTCTCCAGCCATATGCATCGTTCAGATACCCCGCACCCGATGCGCCGAACCAAGCCCCCACACTTGCACCAATCCCGTATACCGAGAGGGCGAAGGCTCGCAATTTTGGACGGAACTTGTCTGCAACAATGGAATGGCTAGGAGGGGTGCCACCGGCCTCGCCAATACCGACGCCAATGCGGGCAAGCAGTAACTGCCAGAAGCCCGTGCTCAAGCCACACAATATTGTCATGGCGGACCATACCGCCACCGCAGTTCCGATCATGCGCTTGCGGTTGGTCTTATCCGCCAATGCGCCCAGCGGCAGCCCGGCGCTCACATAGAAGATTGCCAGCGCAACACCGGTCAGAAATCCAACAGATGCGTCACTGAGCTGAAACTCATGCTTAATCGGCTCAATCAGCGTCGAAAGAACATAGCGGTCCGCAATATTAATTGCGTATACCGCCATGAGAATAAGTAGCGTGGTCCAGGCGCCGGAACTTGCTACTACGGAAGAAGTGGTTGGTGACAACGAACCACCAATGCTAGTCGACTGCACTGACATCTTAACCTCCAGTTGCTGATGGGCGCACTCGGCGGTTCCGCCAGCTTCTTTATTGTTTTTGGGGTGGAAGGGGTAGCAGTAGAAACGCCGGAATTACCCAGATCGTTTATGGCGGTCGGATGGAGCTTTGATGGGGTGGTATTGAGCAGTCATGGCGTTCCCTCGGACTTGTTTTTGTTTGAAGGGATGGACGAAGTAGTCCGGTTGCGGTTCTAAAAATACGCCCTGCACCAGGCGGGCAAAAGCGCATTTTCTTTCTGCCATGCATGCAGCGGGCGCATGCACGACCGACTGGACCGCGGTTGCTCCGACGTTTGCTTGAAAAAATGGCAGTCAGTGCGCAGTTTGAAACGCCCCGTCCGATCCCACTGAAGCGGACTGGCATTACTTCGTGGTCTCTAATGCCAGATAAGCTAGCGGGACAGTTGTAGATAGCCTGCAAGGCGCCTAGCCTCGTCAGTCCAAGCGCTAGCCGGCGAACGACGGAGGCAGCTAGAAGACGATTGCGAATGAGAAGTACCCTGGCCCCAGTCCAGGCAGGGTGAAAGCTAATCGCATTCAGGAGGAGTGAGCTTGGGCTGGCTGTCCAGATGAAATGGCAAGCACCCAGTCCCATAAGGTTTTTGCCATCGGAGAGAGATCCCGAGACATAGGGTAGGCGATGTACTGACCGTGCCCCGTCTTGTAAGTCTCATCACACGCCCTGCATAACTTATTTGTTCTGAACTCGTCAGGGAGCGCTTCTGCCCAAGCCAGGGCGACTCCTTCGCCGGCAAGCGCGGCCTTGATCGCTAAATCGTAGCTTGAAACTTTAATTATCGAACCACTGTGTTGCCCCTGAAACCCAACCTGTCGCATCCATTGCCGAGTGGAAATCGTCGCTGGGTCGTTGGATTCAAGCTCTATCAGATCACAGTTGGCCAGATCTGAGAGGCGTTCGATATTATGTTCTTTCTTGTAACTGGAAGTACAGATCGGAAATATCTCTTCTTCAGCAATCCGATGAATTCTGAGATCCTTCCAATTGCCATCTCCGTATAAAATTGCAAAATCCGCATCAGCAAAGTCTATGCTTGACCTGTCCTCTGCCCCAATAACTCGAACATTGATTTTAGGGTGAAGCTTCCTGAAACGTGAAATTAGCGGTATTACGAGATAGCTGGCTATCCCCGAAGTGGCACTTATTGACAAAGTGGGCACCAAGGAACCATCTATTTGCAGGACTGCTTCTTTAATACACTGCAAACTCTGGGTGACTGCCCTGTAAAGAATAGACCCACTATTGGTCAGAATAACTTCATTCCCTTTTCTTTCAAAAAGAGGCGCACCTAGACTCAACTCAAGTCGCTTAATTTGTTTACTGATAGCGCTTTGCGTTAAATGAAGCTCGCTTGCCGCCTTGGTAAAAGTTCCGAGCCGTACAACTGCATCAAATGCCACGATGGCGCTTAAGGGTGGCAGCTTTTTCGAGCTCATGGAGTAGTACCGTCTTGAACGAATGCTTTTGTTAAGCGCTATAGACCTTATGCACTTCAGGGTACATTCAAACCGTTTATGGCGCAATTTGCCGCAGGACGCGACGGTATACCGTTGTTGAGGAAGGAATGCGAGGAGATTCACGTTGCAGGAAAGTGGAGGCAGCGCTTGAGAAAATATCCTGCATGTGTGCTTTGAATGAGCCTTCGTTTCGAGCTTGGGATCCTCGTCTTTTTGCACCGAAGGATTCCGAGCCTAGGCCTTCTTACCGGAGGGGACCGAAGCGCCACCTTCTGATGACGCCTGGTGGCTACTGCCGCTCTGGCAGGGATTGTCGGCCCCAATCGACCCGCTCAGACGTAACCGAACAGCATTGGGCTCAACCTCTTGGCACCGGTTGAGTGCAACTGAAGCACCTAAAGCAAGTCTTCAGAGGACCATCAGTAGTCGATGGCCACGTCGCCTTTGGGAATGCTACAGCAGGACAGGATGTAGCCCTCGGCCACGTCTTCGTCGGTGATACCGCCGTTGTGCTCCATCTCCACGTCGCCGGCGGTCTTCATCACCTTGCAGGTGCCGCAGATGCCCATGCCGCAGGCCTTGGGAATGTGCAGGCCGAGCTTGGCAGCGGCGGCGTGCACGGTCTCGCCAGGAGCGACCCGGATGCTCTTGCCGGTGCCGGTGAATTCCACCAGGTTCATCGCGCCGGCCGGCACCTCGGCAGCGGCTTCGGCCGCCTCGGCGGCGTGTTCGCGCACCTCCTCGCTGACCTCCGGCGGGGTCGGGCCGAAGGCCTCTTCGTGGTAGCGCTTCATGTCGAAGCCGGCGGCTTCCAGCAGTCGCTTGATCGCCGACATGTAGGGCGTGGGACCACAGCAGAAGACCTCGCGCTCCATGAAGTCCGAGGCGATCAGGTCGAGCATCGCCCGGCCGAGGTAGCCGCGGTAGCCGGACCAGGTCTCGCCGATCTCGTACTTCTCGCAGATCAGGTGCAGCTTGAAGTTGTTGATGCGCGAGGCCATATGGCGCAGCTCGCGATGGTAGATGATGTCCTTCGGCGTACGCGCGCTATGCACGAACACCATGTCGACGGCGCCATTGGTGTCGAAGAACCAGCGCGCCATGGACATCACCGGGGTGATGCCGACGCCGCCGGACAGGAACAGCACCTTGTCCGCCGGGAAATCGATGGCATTGAACCGGCCCACCGGACCGTGCACCGGCAGTACGTCGCCTTCCTTGAGATTGTCGTGCAGCCAGTTGGACACCTTGCCGCCCGGCACGCGCTTGATGGTCAGGGAGAAGCTGTAAGGCACCGAGGGCGAACTGGAAATGGTGTAGGAGCGCATGATCGGCTGGCCGTCGATCTCCAGTTCCAGGGTCACGAACTGCCCCGGCTTGAAGAAGAACACCATGGGCTGGTCAGCCATGAAACAGAATGTGCGCACGTCCGAGGTTTCCTGGACCGTCTTGACGCAACGAACGAGGTGACGGCCATTGGTCCACGTTTGCGTATTGATGGATTGCGCGAAGGTATTCATCTCTATTCCGCTCTGCTCTTTGTTGTTTTCATGGTGACCAGCACTTTCACACACGGACAAAATTTCCAGGCAGATGCGGCAGCACTCACCTGCCATTTCTTGCCTGATGTGCCAGCCATTGCGGTTGCTCTACAAGACCAATAGTAATTTGCGCCCCGATCATCGCAATGGATGTTTTGTCATGCGCCGATTCCCTGACGGAATGCCTCGTCGAGCCCATGAAAAAAGGAATACTGGTCATTCCTGACTTTCGTTTGGTGCCGAGATTGATTTGTCTTATAAAACATGAGCGCAAGACGAAAACCGACTCGCTCATTGCGAGCAGCTTAAGGTTAGGCTCATAAAAATATTGAACGCTCGCGCTGGCTCTCGCCACTGACGAATAATTGATGAGGAAAAATAAATGACAGCCTGCAGCCACAACAACAAAAGCGGCATCAATTTTTGTGCATTGGCCGATATATATAGCCAGTGCAAGCGGGGGTACACCCTGCCTCAGGAGCTCTACACTTCTGAGGAAGTTTTTGATTTTGAAATGAAAGCCGTATTCGGTCGTTCCTGGCTGCAGGCAGGTCATTTGGCCGAAATCCCAAAGGTCGGTGATTACATAACCGTCCAGTTGGCGAAAACTTCCGTCGTGATAATCAGGGAGTCGGAAAGTTCGGTTCGCTCGTACTTCAATTCGTGCAGGCACCGCGGCGCCATCATCTGTACAAGCGAAAAAGGATCAGCGCGGCGACTGGTGTGCCCATACCACCAGTGGACCTATGACCTGACGGGCAATCTTATTTTTGCCAAGAATATGCCGTCTGATTTTGACTCGAGCCAGCACGGATTGATTCCAGTTCACTGCGAAGTGGTGGCCGGCGTCATTTTTATTGCGCTGTCCGACGATGTACCTGATTTTTCCGAGTTCCGCAGGCACATTGAGCCGATGCTGGCGCCTCATGACCTGGAAAATGCCAAGATCGCTCATTCGGCTGTTCTTCCTGAGTATGCCAACTGGAAGCTGGTCATGGAGAATGGCCGTGAGTGCTATCACTGCAGTGCAAGGCATCCTGAACTATTGTCTTCCTTCCGTGACCCAACTGAAGACGATTACTTCGAAGGTCAGCCTGAGTGGATGAAAACCTTTGAGGACGTCTGCAAAAACAACGGGCTGATCAATGGTCCTGCGGAGGGGGCTTGGTTCGATATCTTACGCTTCCCGATTAAAGAAGGAGTTAACTCCCTAACCCTGGACGGAAGATACGGTTGCTCCAAACTGCTGATTCCTTCTGGCGAAGGTAATATCGGAACCCTTCGCTGGGCCACGGAGCCAAGCGCATTCAGCCACGCGCTGAGAGACCATGCCTTTACCTTTGAGAGCTGGCCAATCAGTGTTGGGATCACACATGTAAAGGCGAAATGGCTTGTCCATAAAGATGCAGTCGAAGGTCAGGACTACGAACTTCCACACTTGACGGCACTCTGGAATGCCACCAACGATCAGGACAAATGGCTGGCAGAAAACAACTTCCTCGGCGTTCAAGGCGCAGGATATGTTCCAGGCCCTTATTCCTCGAGCGATGAGAAAAAGGTCGTGGATTTTGTGAACTGGTATCTTGATACTGTGCAAAGCTACCTGAACAAATAAGTCTACCAATAAATAAACAGGTGCTCGCCATTCTCAGACTCGATGAAATTGCGAATTTATCAATTTCACGTTTGAGATTGGCGGGAACTGCTCATCGGACTCTACGATTAGAAGCACTGGTAATGGCCCACGCGATAACGTATGCCGCCATTTTCTACCAATGCTCTCGACCGATTTCGCTCAACAGGAAACGGCGTTGTCGAGCGTGACACAGCAAATAATCCAGTTCCGCCCCCCCCCCCGTTCACCGAACCTGAAGCACCTTGCGCATGAACACCCGAGCGAACCCATTTTCTGCGGCTCTATGGGTTTCTTGGTAACCAAGTTTTTTGTAGATTTCAATGTTTTCACTCATCAGTTCATGAGTGTATAGCCGTATAGCATCGCATCCAGTACGCAGCGCATAGTTCTCACAGAACGTCATCAGCATTTTCCCAAAACCTTTGCCTTTGCAGCGAGGCAACACAGCGATATTGATAAGGAGCAGTTCTGTGTTCTCCTGGCTCATTACAATCACCCCCACGATATCCGTACGCTCTGTCAGCACGAACGTAGGGGTATCAATTACCACCTGCCGATAGTCATCAAGCATAGGGGCCGGTCTTTTGCCAATTCTGGAGATGTAGGGTGTGTTTGCCTCGCTGACCAGCGAGGCGATACATTCGGCATCGTCCTGATGAGCCCGGCGAATAGCTCTTACAGTCTGCAATGCTTGTCTCCCAAAGCAATCAACTTTCGCATCAGCTAAGCATGCGGTACAGATGCAAAGTTGCCAATGTCCACTTCGGGTCGGTTAGGGAAACTCCGAATAAGTCAGCAACGCGCAGCCGAATGGCGACCTGATCGCTTATCAGCCTATATCTTCGGGGGCTGACTTCACCAAGAACCAGGGTTTTGCACAGGCTTCAGCGGTTACGGACGCACCTGGCCCGCATCGCCAGCAACTGTCGACGCACCGTCCAGAGATTCAGCGGTGGTGTCAGCGGCAAGAGCATGCGCGATAAGGATTCTTATTATTGTTTATGTAAAATCGATAATTTTGCTAATTTCCCTATAACCGTGGTCCAAATGCGCCAAGTGCTTCTTTTCCAAATAGCAGCAAGAAAGGTCCATGCGGCTCTAGGGCAGGGTCAATCGCCAGTTAGGGAAACTCCGGAAGAGTCCTGGGCGATCTGCTGAAATGGCGTTCTCACTGAACCTGAGCCCTGCCGCATGAACCAGATGAGCTTTTCCGATGCCGAGTACGCCGGCAAACGCAAACAGACCCGGCGCGAGCGCTTTCTGGCGGAGATGGAACGGGTGGTGCCCTGGGCCGGGCTGTTGGCACTGATCGAGCCGTTCTACCCCAAGGCTGGCAATGGCCGTCCTCCGTATCCGCTGGACACCATGTTGCGCATCCACCTGCTGCAAAACTGGTTCGCCCTCAGCGATCCGGCGATGGAGGAAGCGCTGTACGAGATCACCTCGTTGCGTCAGTTCGCCAAGCTGTCGCTGACCCAGGGCCGTATCCCGGAAGACACGACGATCATGAGTTTCCGCCACCTGCTGGAGCAGCACGATCTGGCAGCGGGCATTCTGGCGGTGATCAATGACCACCTGAGTGAGCGCGGACTTCCGAGGACTGGCCAAGAACACTGCGCAACTTGTCACCTTGTTCGCCCTTTCGAACCTGTGGATGGCCCGCCGACAGTTACTGGCTGATGCAGGAGTGGTGCGCCTGTAAATCGCAGAAACCCCGACAAAACCGGGTTTCCGGACGAATCGGCTCGTTGCGGCTGTACTGAGAACACATTGAACAGGCTATTGGCGGATTGGCGCTGGCTTGTTCGGAGTTTCCTTAGCGACCGCGCACCATAGCTAATGCCCCCTGCCCTCCCTCAACGCGGAGGACAGGTCATGAACATCATTGCTACGTGCAGCCATCAACCCTGGAACAAGAGAAATCTTGTCGGGCAGAAAGCCCCGCTCCGGCTTAAAGAAATTTGGGCCATTCGAGTAAGACCTCAGCTCACGGAGAGGAGTCGCGATCTGGCGCTCTTCAATTTGGCTATCAACAGCAAGCTGCGAGCCTGTGACCTAACCAAGCTCCGTGTGCGGGACATAGCCCATGGAAAACATGTGTCGTCACGAGCCATCGCGATGCAGCAGAACACGCAGCGGCAAGTACAATCTGAAATCACCGAGCAAACCGGAACGCCCCTGGAGGCGTGGATGCGTAAGGCCGTGACCTAACCGCGAATGGACCGCGCCCTCAAATCCTGAGTCTGTTCAACCAACCAATCGCGGAGCACCTGCATTTCCACCGACTCGGCCAGATCGCGACGACAGACAAAGTAGTGCTTTCGATCTTCGGCGAGATAAGTCTCGCTGAACGGCCTTACCAGCTTGCCCGCGTCCAACTGCGGCTGGACCAAATGACGCCAGACCAGGCCGACACCCACCTCCTTCTGGACCGCATCCAGCAGCTTGGAGAAATGGCTGAAATCCATCGTCTCCCGACACATCGCAGCATCGAAGCCAAACTGCTTCAGCCAGAACGACCAATCGACGGGCACGCAAAGCCTGGCTTTCCAATTGTCGGCCCTGAGGTTCAGTAGCGTGACGCTCATCAGCCCTTCCAGGGTGGTGATCTGGGGGTTCTGCTGGAGAAAACCGGGTGTACAGACTGGGAATATCTCTTCAGTGAAGAGGTACTCGGCCACATAGTGCGGATGCTCTTCGAGTCCCAGAGTCACCGCAGCACTGAAACTCACCTGATAGTCGGGGTTTTCCTCGCAGCTAATCAGATGCAAGTGCAGTTCAGGGTGCAGGGCTCGCAGTTGCTTCAGCCTCGGCATCAGCCATAGCTGAGCGAAAGCGGTAGTGGTTGTCAGGGCCAGGTAATCCAGACTGTTGCGTCGCAGCAGCTCGCGGGACGCCGTAGCAATGTGATGCAAGGCGGAAGATGCCGCGAGGTACAACGCATGTCCGTCGCTGGTGAGCTGGACCTTGCGGTTGCTGCGCAGGAACAAATTCAAGCCATAAAAGTCTTCCAGCGTTTGGATCTGGCGACTGACCGCCGCCTGAGTCACACAGAGCTCCTCCGCCGCCATCTTGAAACTGCCATGGCGAGCCGCCGCTTCGAAAGTGCGCAGTGCGTTCAATGGCGGGAGTAGCTGCCTGAGGTTAGTCATTGGGTACGTCTGAGCCGGACACTTCAAGCAGTTAACCAAAGCGCAACTGGAAATGATAGGAGCCGGCTGGACTTGTGAATATTTCGGTGAACGCGACCGGAACCCACTTCACCAAAAGCTAAGTGAAGGCCGCGAAAACTCGTTCGCCATCGGTTCGCGGACTATCGATCATTGACCTCAAATCCCCCCAGAGGTAGCAAAGCGAAGCCATGAGGTTCAACAACAAAGTTGCCGTCATTTCTGGAGGCGCCGGTCGGTCCCTGGTCCGGCTTTTCATCGCAGAAGCTGCGCGCCTGATGCTCTCAGTCATCAACTCTGCCGGCTTAGGCCATGACCGATAAAGCCCGCGAGTCTGGTGCCCACGCTGGCCAACTGGCGGGCAATCGGCGGGTGAAGGATACGATGAAGCGGTGTCATCGTTCGCGCGGTCGTAGTCTTCAGCGGCATCGACATCCTGCTCAACAATGCCGGGATCAATCCCCGCGGTGGGGGGAGGTGGTCGGTAGCTTTGCACTTGCATTGTGAACCCCGAAGCCGCGAGATCGATGGCCGACCGGCTGAATCCGCAGTCGAAGCGGACGTATTGGCACAGAAGTAAAAACCGTTCACTGCGCCTGGCGATCTAGAGCAACTTCGAGACGCTCCAAAAAAGCTTGTACTCGGTAAGGTATCTGCCGGCGCGTGGGTAATACAGCAGTGATAGAAAGCTGTTCGGAAACAGCATCATCTAACTCAACCTGAACCAGGCTGCCGTCGCTCAACTCGTTGCGGATATCCCAGTAGGTCAGCATCGCCAGCCCCAAGCCGTTCTTGCTGGCTGCGCGAACCGCTTCGACACTATTTGCGGAAAAGGCCCCCTCTGCTCGGATAGCGACAACCTCTCCTCGCTGCACAAATGACCAACAAGGCATACCGTGCAGAGCGATGCACTGGTGCGTCTTAAGCTCGTCGAGCGTGCTCGGCCTACCATGGCGGGCCAGATAGTCGGGACTGGCACAAAGCACGCGCGGATTGGGTGCCAAGGGGCGAGCTACTAATTCTGAATCCTGCAGAGTCGCGATCCGAATGGCCAAGTCAATCCCCATGCCAACAATATCGACGATGCTATCCGACAGCGTCAGGTCTACTTCCAGCGCCGGATTATCGGCCAGCAACGAGGGAATCAGAGGCATGATCACAGCCTGACCAAACACCGTTGGCGCCGTGACTCGCAATACACCGCTAGCCGTTCCTGCATTAGCCTTCAGCATTGTCCTGGCCGACTCTTCAGCCTCCAGAATCGTATTCGCATAGGGGAGGAACACTTCCCCCTCTGATGTGAGCGACACCGAGCGGGTGGTCCGGTGAACAAGGCGCACACCCAGCTCTCGCTCCAGAGAAGCCAACCGCCGTGAAACTGTCATGGGAGACAACCCCAGCCGTCGCGCCGCGCCGGAAAGACTGCCGCTGGCAGCTATCGCGGAAAATACCTCCACCTCAGGGATTTGCATGCTTTATATCTCATTCGGTTAAAGCGGCTTATCCATCTCACCGTCTTCTGGCTCGCCCAGCAAGGGCTTATCTTCCTCGCTCATTCCTGAAAATCAGCCCCCTTCGGGACCAGGACATCAGAGCATGAAGACATCCCCCCTCCAGATTCTAACTCGATACGATATTGGCGGCGTCCAATTGAGTAACAGGCTAGCCGTCGCCCCGATGACCCGTGTCAGTGCTACGGAAAGTGGGAGCGCCACGACGGAAATGGCCCGCTACTACGAGCGCTTCGCCAAAGGTGGCTTCGGGCTGGTCATCACAGAAGGCATCTACACGGACCAAAAATTCTCTCAGGGCTATCCTTTCCAGCCCGGCATCACCGATCAAGCGCAAGCCACAGCGTGGCGAGCAATCACTGACCTGATTCACAGCCATCAGGGCGCAGTGTTCGCGCAGATCATGCATGCAGGAGCGCTAAGCCAAGGGAATCGCTTTCTGGGCAATTCTGCCGCGCCATCGACGATTCGCCCCAAGGGAACACAAATGAATTTCTACTACGGCCAGGGCGAGTACCCGATACCGAAAGCAATGACGGATGAAGACATCGCTGACGCCATCGCAGGGTTCGCTCATACCGCGCAACTGGCCATAAACACCTCGGGATTCGACGGTATCGAGATACACGGCGCGAACGGCTATCTGCTCGATCAATTCATCACTGACTACACCAACCAACGTAGCGACCGCTGGGGGGGTAATGTGCAAAATCGAATTGCCCTGACACTTGAGGTGATCAAGGCCGTGAGAGCTGTGGCAGAGAGCGTTCCTGTAGGTGTTCGGATTTCGCAGAGCAAGGTCAACGACTACGAGCACAAATGGGCGGAGGGAGAAGCGGCCGCAGAAGTAATTTTCGGCTCGCTGGCCGACGCAGGTGTCAATTTCATCCATGTCACCGAGTTTGAAGCGTGGAAGCCAGCATTCAGGCAGGGAGATACCAGTCTGGTAACTTTGGCGCGCCGATACGCTCCAAGTGTTTCCGTGATCGCCAATGGCGGATTGCACGACATCCAGCACGCCGAACGCGCTCTAAGAGATGGCGCAGACATCATCGCCCTCGGAAAGGCGGCCTTGGCAAACCCTGACTTTCCGAATCGCCTCGCAGAGAATCACCCAATTGCCGATTTCGACCCGACAATCCTGGGCCCAATAGCCAACATCAAAGCGAGTGAGGTAGCGCCGAGTCAGGCTCACTGATCCAGTTTTCGGCCATGTAAGGCACCTTGGGGAAACCCTGATGAAGACTTCCCGTCTCTGGTGCAATACGCCGATCCCCTTGCCTCATGAAGCAGATGCCCTTTGCCGACGCCGAGTACGCCGGCAAGGCAAGCAGACCCGCAAGGAGTTGTTTCTGATCGAAATGGATCAGGTGGTGCCGTGGTAGGGCTTGATCGCCCCGATCAAGCCGCGTTACCCGAAGGGCGAAGGTGGTCGTCCGGCATATTTGCTGATGGCGATGCTGCGCGAGCATCTGATGCAGAACTGGTTCGGCCACAGCGATCTGGCGATGGAGGAAGCGCTGTACGAGAAGCCCCTCTTGCGCCAGTTTTCCGGGCTGAGCCTGCAGCGCATTCCCGACGAGATTGTCATCCTCAACTTCCGTCGTTTGCTGGAGAAGCACGAACTGGCCGTAAGGATTCTGGCCGTGATTAATGGCTACCTGAGTGATCGCGGTCTGTCGCTGCGCCAAGGCGCCATCGTTGATGTGACGCTAATTTATGCGCCCACTAGGTATTCCCAACCCGGGGCGACTCACATCTTGAGGCAGTAGCATCAGGTGCTTTCCCTTCTAAGGGCGGGCCGGTGACATGCATTCGTACCATTCCGCCCCGTTTCAGATGGGACTCAATCCAGAGCAACTACTGCTTCAACTTCTACACGCGCGCCCTTCGGAATGGCGGACACTTGATAGCAAGCACGCGCAGGATATGGATCTGCGAAGAACCCGCTATAAACCTCGTTCACAGCAGCAAACTCACTGAGATCAGTAAGCAGCACGGTGGTCTTAACCGTCCTGGTGATGCTGGTTCCAGCAGCTTCCGCAATGGCGCGCAGATTGGTCAGACACTGGTGGATTTGCTGCGCAGCGTCGTCACCAGCGATGGCACCGGTAGCAGGGTCCAACGGGAGTTGCCCGGAGATGAAGAGGAAGCCTCCATGGGCAATCGCCTGCGAGTATGGACCGATGGCTGCGGGAGCTTCGACGCTTTCAATCTTTTTCATCGTGATGCACCTTTAATTGCGGGTTGTTAACCAGAAACCATCACCCGATGCGCACTTCACCGCTGAACCCACGGGAAGTCGAACCGGGCAACGGCAATTTGTCGGCATCGAGAATCAGGCAAATTTCTGTGCCGCCCAAAATGACGGAATCTGTGCCTTGGGGCCTCTGCCTTCTCGATGAGAGTTAGCAGCACGTCGCGCAAGCTGTCCGGCACTTTCCCGGCGCTGAGCCCTTCAAGGCCTCGTGAACGGACGTGGGCCCTTTAGCGTGCAGTGAATGAGCTAGGCACTCGTAGTGTCGTAGCGAGAAATGTCGAGCCCAGCGATGCTGATTTGAGCCTTCTTCGCCGACATCACGTCAGCGAGGACGCGGCCGGACCCGCAGGACATGGTCCAGCCGAGGGTGCCATGCCCGGTATTGAGATACAGGTTTCGGTAAGGCGTGGCGCCCACAATCGGCGTGCCATCCGGAGTCGCGGGACGCAGCCCTGTCCAGAAGGTTGCCTGACTAAGATCGCCACCCTTCGGATAGAGGTCAGCGGTGACCATTTCCAAGGTGTCGCGACGGGCCGGGTTCAGCGACAGGTCGAAACCAGCGATCTCGGCCATGCCTCCTACGCGAATGCGGTTATCGAAACGGGTAATGGCAACCTTGTAGGTCTCGTCGAGGATGGTCGAGGTCGGTGACATGGCCGGATCGATGATTGGTACCGTCAGGGAGTAACCTTTAAGCGGATAGATTGGCACCTTGAGCCCCAACGGCGCCAACATCTGCGGGCTGTAGCTGCCAAGGGCCAGGACATAGCGATCAGCTTTCTCGAGCTTCCCATCGACCCATACGCCGGTAATTTGGTCGCCGGCGAAGTCCAGGCGCTCGATGTTCCGACCGAAGCGGAATTCCACACCCAGCTGCACTGCCATCTCGGCGAGGCGGGTAGTGAACATCTGGCAGTCGCCGGTCTGGTCGTTGGGTAGGCGCAACGCACCCGCCAGCTTGTGTTTGACGTTGGCCAGCGCGGGTTCCACACGGGCGATGCCATCGCGGTCGAGCAGCTCGTAGGGCACGCCCGAAGCTTCGAGCACGGCGGTGTCCTTGACGGCAGCGTCAACCTGGGCCTGGGTGCGGAACAGTTGAGTGGTGCCGAGCTGGCGGCCTTCGTAGGCGATGCCGGTTTCAGTGCGGAGTTCATCGAGGCAGTCCCGGCTGTACTCGGACAGGCGGACCATGCGCTCCTTGTTCACGGCGTAGCGCGCAGCAGTGCAGTTCAGCAGCATCTGGGTCATCCAAATGTACTGATCCATATTGGAGGTCAGCTTGATCGCCAACGGCGCATGCTGCTGGACCATCCATTTCATGGCTTTCAGCGGCACACCGGGCGCCGCCCACGGTGAAGCGTATCCGGGGGAAACCTGACCGGCATTTCCGAAACTGGTCTCTTCAGCAGGGCCATTCTGACGATCGATTACGACTACCTCGAAACCTGCACGAGCCAGGTAGTACGCACTTGTCGTACCGACTACACCGCTGCCGAGCACCAGAACACGCATAGCTTTCACCCCTTTGTCCTCGGCGAAGCCGACGGATCTTTTATTGATTATCAGGGAGCGCAGTATAGGTACCCGCCAGCAGTGAAATTCACTGTTTAACACCGATTGTTCGGGTGAAGAGCGCGCTAATTTGATGATTCTCGCGGCATTAACCATGAAATTACACTGCGATTTTGAGGTTTTTGTGGTGAATTTTGCCGAGACAAGCAAGAGCTATCGCAGAATTGCTTGGCGAGCCAGGCTTCGGGCCAGCTGAGCCGCAGAGATCATGGCGCTGGCGTAGAGTGATTACGCGCTAACGCGCGACGGTAAAGCGGAAATGCCCGCCCTGTGTGGCACATGGCCATTTACCCCAGCAAGCAGGTACCATCAGGCCGGAACGGCCATTCTTGTTGTGCAATAGCCCCAGGGGCAGCAGCAGGATTTCCATACCTACACGCTTGACCTACGGTCAAGCACTCTAATGATCCGCCAGCTAGCTTATATGTTCACGGCCAAATGAGCGGAATCACCGACAGCGTTGTCACAGGAACGCATTGAAAATCGACCCCAGTGAATTTGGCTTGGCAAAGGCTGACTCCACGCAACAACCAAGACAGCAGGGAGGCTCAGATGAGCGACGACGCAGTTGAAAAAGGCAGCACCGGTCTGCTCAGCATTGAGATGGTTCCGACCACGTCCGAGCCCCTGATTGCCGAGGACAAATCGCCCGACGAATCGACCGAGCCGGTGCCAGTCAAAGCCGTTAAGATCCAAGCCACCGTCGTTGCCAAGCTCAACCTCGCTGATTACCAGAATGCTGTCCCGCTGATCCGTGAGCTGCGAGTCATCAACGAGACCGCGACAAAGTACAGCGATCTCGAACTTACGCTGTCTTCCGATCCGGCCGTATTCAAGCCGAAGACCTGGCACATCTCTGAGCTCAGCGCGGAGGTTTTTCGGCAAATCCCGGGGCTCGATCTAGCCGTTGATGGGAGCATGCTCGCCAAACTGACCGAGGCCGAGCACTCGACACTCAACTTCGTTCTGACCTGTAGAGGGGAATCCCCCGAGGCGCGCCGCGAAGTCATTGCTCAGACTGATCTCCCGCTGGAGGTGCTGCCGCGGAATCAGTGGGGAGGACTGGCCCACCTTCCGGAGTTAACGGCTGCGTTCGTACAGCCCAATGATCTAGCCGTGGAGACCCTGCTTAAGAAAGCGGCCGAACTGCTGCGCAAGCATGGGAAAAATGCAGCTCTGGACGGTTACTCCAGTGGCTCCGAGCATGCCTGGGAAATCGTTTCCGCCATCTGGAGTACGGTGGTGTCCATGGGGCTGGACTATGCCCTGCCGCCGGCAAGTTTCGAGCGAGATGGTCAGAAGGTGCGCAGCCCCAGCCACCTGGCTGAACACGGCCTTGCAACCTGCTTCGACACCACCATGCTGTTCTGTGCACTGCTTGAGCAAGCAGGCCTTAATCCGCTGATCATCTTTACCCGTGGCCACGCATTTGTTGGCCTATGGCTAAAAAACGAAGAGTTCACGACAACGGTCGTCGACGATATCACTGCGCTGCGGAAGCGCATGAAGCTCAACGAACTCGTGCTGTTCGAAACCACACTTGTCACCCAGCGCCCATCCGTGGGTTTGCGCTACGCCATCGAGCGCGGTGCGGAACACCTTGCCGAAGGTAAGGAAGCCACGTTCGAAATGGCGCTGGATATCCGTCGGGCACGCCTTCAGCGAATCAAGCCGATGGCCAGCGGGGAAGCCCAGGCAGTTGGCAGCGGTACAGCTCAAGAAGAAGCCTCCGCAGCGCTTGCACCCGAGATCGAAGCGCCGATGGCGTTGCCGAGCGATGTCGCGGACACAGTCGATGTCGCGAGCCTTGATCCCAAGGATCGCCTAGGCCGCTGGCAGCGCAAGCTGCTGGACCTGTCCCTGCGCAACAACCTGCTCAACTTCAAGACGGGCAAGAAAGCGCTGAAACTCGAGGCGCCTAATCCCAGTGCGCTCGAAGATCTGCTGGCCACCGGCAAGCAAATCAAGCTGATGACACGGCCGGATCTGATGGATGGTGCTGATCCGCGCGACAAGGAGCTCTACGAATCCCGCGAACGCGAAAACGTCCGGCGACAGCATGCCCTCGATGCGCTCAAGCGCAACGAGGTGTTCATCGCCCTGTCGCAAACAGAACTCGACAGCCGCCTGATCGAGTTGTACCGCGGCGCCAGAACCAACCTCCAGGAAGGGGGTGCCAACACCCTGTTCCTCGCCCTTGGATTCCTTTCGTGGACACGGGAAGACCGTGACAACCAACGCTATCGTGCACCGCTGATCCTGGTTCCGGTAACCCTGGAGCGTAAGAGTGCGCGCTCGGGCTTTACGATCCTCCTGCATGATGACGAGCCACGCTTTAACCCGACACTCATTGAGATGCTGCGCCAGGACTACGAACTGAACCTTGGCGTGGCGGAAGGTGAGTTGCCGCGGGACGAATCGGGCCTGGACATCGACGCGATCTGGCGCAATGTCGCGCACGCGGTGAAGGACATCAAAGGCTGGGAAGTGAGTGAGGACGTTGTCCTCTCAATGTTCTCCTTCGCCAAATACCTGATGTGGAAGGATCTCAGCGAGCGCACCGATGCCCTGCGGGATAACCCCGTAGTGCGTCATCTGCTGGACACGCCCCGCGATGCGTACAGCTCGGCCACTAATACCCCATTCCCCGCCAGCAACAAACTCGACGCTGAGTACAGCCCGAAGCAGGTGTTCTGCCCCCTCCCCTATGACTCTTCACAGCTGTCGGCGGTGCTAGCTGCCTCACAGCAGAAGGACTTCGTGCTGATCGGTCCGCCGGGGACTGGCAAGAGCCAAACCATCGTGAACATGATCGCCCAGTTCATCGCCGAGGATAAGCGCGTGCTTTTCGTCTCGGAGAAAATCGCGGCGCTCAATGTCGTGTACCGCCGCCTACGGGAAGTGGGCCTGGGCGAGTTCTGCCTGGAAGTCCACTCCAACAAGGCGAGCAAGACGGATGTGCTGTCGCAACTCAATGCCGCTTGGCAAGCTCGTGGCGAGGTGGACGCAGAAACCTGGAAAACTGAAGCCGAGCGCCTTGAGTCACTGCGCAAGAGCCTTAACGTCTACGTCGATCGACTGCACCACCGTTATCCAAATGGGCTGAGCATCTACGATGCGATCGGCGCCACCATCGCCGGCCAAGACTTGCCTGTCGTCTCGTTGTCATGGCCGACACCACTGATGCACGACCGTGAGGCGTTGCATCGCCTGCTGGAGCTCACGGATCGCCTGGAAGTCAATGCGCAATCAGTTGGGTATTCCAAGCTTACCGAACACCCCCTAGGCGCGATTAGTCAGCACGACTGGTCGCCAACTTGGCAGCAACAGGTGATCCAGGCCGCGCGCGACGTTATCCCAGCAATCAATTCGATGGGGAAAGACGCAGCGCACTTCATCGAAGCGGCTAACCTCCCCAATATCGAGCTCACTCGTACGACGCGCGAGGGTCTCTCGACGCTTGCCGCAACCCTGCCCCAGGCGGCCGGCCAGGATTGGAGATTCGTCCTTCGGCCAGATGCCCGCCTCATCGCGCAACGCCTACAACAAGGCTGTGAACTGGTTAAGGTGCATCGCGAGATCAACGGCAAGCTTCCCGCGCCTTGGTCGCAAACCACAATCACTGCCTGCCAGGATGGCTTGGAGCTACTCGAACAGCACGCCCAGCTGACGCAGTCGTTACCGGAGCCACTCGCGGTGTCGAACATGGTCGTGCTGTCGCAAGCAATCAAGCTGTTTGACGAAATTGCAGCCTTGCGCCAATGCCTATCGGTTTCCTACACCCCTGGCATTGAAGATCTGGATGTCGCCGCCTTGCTTGGAGAGTGGGACCGGGCCGAGCAGTCGTTTTGGCCTAAGTCCTGGCTGGGGAAACGACGAATCAGGCAGCAACTGAGTCAGCTCATCGACGGCAACGCCGAACCCAACATCCCCGTCGACCTCCAGAATCTGGTTTCGATTCGAACCGTGCGTCAGCACATAGAGGGCTTGGGACTCGGTTCCGACACCGCCGAATTCTGGCGAGGAGCGAACTCGGATCCTGCCGTACTGCTCCAGGTGAAAACACTCCAAGTCGCCATTCAAGCAGCCAAGGAGAACCGTGGCTGGGAGGATGAAGGTTTTGAACTGATCGCTCAGGGCGCGGCCGGCTCCGCATTGAAAGGCACGCTTGACGCCATGCGTGAACAACGTGTGCTTCATCGGAAGATTACTGCCCACGGTGAGCCTCTGAAATCAGCCGCTGCTGGCCTGTGGCAGGATCTCAGCACAAGCAAAACCAACCTTGCTGCCGCGATTGCGTTTCAGAAAGAACGTCGTGCAATAGTCGAGGAAGGCCGCCTCGAGCAAGACCATGAACTGATCGCCACCGGCAAATGTGGACCGACCCTGCGGGCAGAGCACAACCTGCTCGAACAGCGGGCAAACAACGAGCGGACGCTGAAGGAGTTCGCTGACCTACGCGACCTCGCCGCCGGGCTCTGGACAGGTTTACACACCAAGACCGACGTGGCTTTGGCCGCAGTGAATTTCCAAGGACACATCGCTACTGCCGTCTCCCAGTTGGCACGTACTCCGGATGAAATCACCTCACTCAAGTCGGCGCTGACGCAGCTACTGGGTGATGGCAACGCCCTCCTCGAGTCACAAGGTCTGGTGAACCAATATGGTCGGCAGTACCTGGCGTCCGTGGCCCAACTCAAAAACAGCTTGGACCGGCTGGCCTCTACGGGACACTTCAGCAACGACGGCAGCGAACGTGTTGGCGGCCTGTCCCTTGATGAGCAACGTCAGCAGTGTGAAGGCATCATTCAGGCTGAACACAACCTGCATGATTGGAGCGCATGGTGCAAAGTCCGTGACGAGGCATCCGGCCTCGGACTCCGGCCTCTCATTCAAGCTCTTGAGAATGGGCTCCTGGCTCAGGGCACGATCAAGAAGGTGTTCCAAGCCAATTACGCTCGCTGGTGGTTGAACGCAACGGTCGATCAGGAGCCGACTATTCGCAACTTCGTCAGCGTCGAGCATGAGCAACGTATCCGGGATTTCCGCGCCCTCGATGAGAAGCTCACTGCCCTCACCCGAGATTTGCTGCGGGCCCGTTTGTGTGCAGGCCTGCCGACGCCCGACAGTGTCACTCAAGCCTCGGAGTGGGGCGTGCTGCGCCACGAGCTTTCGAAGAAAACCCGACACAAGCCACTTCGCGAATTGATGTCGACCATTCCGGCAGCCTTGGCAAAGCTCACGCCGTGCATGCTGATGAGTCCGCTGTCCATCGCCCAGTATTTGTCGACAACATCGACCGTGTTCGACGTGGTCATCTTTGACGAGTCCTCGCAAATCCCCGTGTGGGATGCCATTGGCGCCATCGCACGGGGGCGCCAGGTGATCATGGTTGGCGACCCGAAACAGATGCCGCCCACCTCCTTCTTCGACCGCGCCGAAACGACGAACGAAGACGATGATGTCGAGCCGGATCTGGAGAGCATCCTGGACGAGTGCCTGAGTGCCAACCTGCCTACCCTCGACCTGAATTGGCACTACCGCAGTCGGCACGAGAGCCTGATCACTTTCTCCAACCATCGTTACTACAAAGGCAATCTGGTTACCTTCCCGGCACCGGTCACATCCGATCGCGCGGTAAGCCTGAACCTCGTTCAAGGCGTCTACGACAGGGGTGGCTCGCGCACCAACCTGGGCGAAGCCAAAGCCCTTGTGGCACATCTCGTGGCGCGCCTGCGCACCCGCGAGGTGAAGGAGAACAAGCTGACCTTCGGCGTCGTTACTTTCAACGGCGAACAGCAACGCCTCATTGAAGACTTGCTCGATGCCGAGCGCCGCAACGACCCGTCACTCGAAAGCTACTTCGCTGACACGCAGTTGGAACCGGTCTTCGTTAAGAACCTGGAAAGCGTCCAGGGCGACGAGCGGGACATCATCTACTTCTCCATCACCTATGGCCGAGATGCCGCAGGCCATATGACGATGAGCTTCGGGCCGATGAACCGTCCAGGCGGTGAACGTCGCTTGAACGTAGCGGTTACCCGTGCTCGCCATGAGCTACTGGTTTTCTCCACCATGAGTCCGGACCTCATCGATCTGGCCCGCACCCAGTCCATTGGCGTGCGAGACATGAAGCACTTCCTCGAGTTCGCCGAGCGCGGACCGCGGGCAATCGTCGAGGCAACTGCTAACAGCCTTGGGAGCTTCGACAGCCCCTTCGAGGAACAGGTCGCCAAAGCGTTGGGTCGCAAGGGCTGGCATGTCGCGACGCAGATTGGCGTCTCTGCGTTTCGGATCGACCTTGCCGTGGTTCACCCGGACGCTCCGGGCCGCTACCTCGCGGGCGTTGAATGTGACGGCGCCACTTACCATCGCAGCGCCACTGCCCGAGACCGCGACAAGCTCCGCGAACAGGTGCTGCGTGGCCTCGGCTGGGAGATTCTGCGCGTTTGGTCAACCGACTGGTGGATCAACCCCATCGGAACCGCCGAAAAACTTCACGAACGCCTGGAAACGCTGCTGGCTGAAAGCCGTGCCCGCCAAGCCAGTGCGCAAGCCGATTTGACCTACCCGGTTGAAGAGGTGAAAGAAGCAGTAGAAGTCGCCAGCGACGACGTGCAACCGATGGAGGAAATTGCCTTACCTGTTGGCCGTATGACTGACGCCCCACAGGTCAGCGGCCAGTACGCGAGGGCATTCACGCCAGAGGCTACTGCCGTCCCCGAACAGCAGTCGGCTGTGTACCGTAAGGTGGACCCGCTTGCCGCGGTTGAGACCGTCGACCCAGAGGCGTTCTTCGAGGACCATTACAACAACGTCCTGACCTCCATGATTGCTCACGTCGTGGTTCACGAAGGCCCGGTGCTCGACGTTATCCTGGCCCAGCGAATTGCGCGAGCGCATGGCTGGGTACGCACCGGCAACCGCATTCGTGATCGCGTCAGCCGACTGGCGGAGCAGACCCACCGCAAGACGGCAGAAGATGTCGGCGACTTCTATTGGCCATCCCATCTCGAAGATGACAGCGCAGTATCGTTCCGAAAGGCGGCCGATAGTGACAGCCTGCGCGGCGTGGATGAGATCAGCCAGAAAGAGCTTGAGGCTCTGGCGCGTGAGGTCTTGGCTCGAGGCGAACTCGCCGACAATCTGCTTTACGCCATGGCACGTGCTATAGGGCTGCAGAAAGTCTCTGCTCAGAGCAAGCAGCGACTTGAACAGGTCATTGCCAACGTGAACCAGGCCGCCGCTCTGTAGGAATCGAGGCGGAGGGAGTTCCCTCCGCCGCCTCAGTGCCATGCGTATCCAAACTGCAGGGACCAAGCCCCAGGAGAAGGTCCTTGCTTACCAGCGAAGGCCGGCTAAGCACAACTAGAGAAATCCGCGTGCTGATTCGCCGTTAAAGTGTCGCGGTGAGAAAATCCTTCGCCTGAAGAGCCTTAACCGGCGCGAATCCCGCGGTCTTCTTGAACGACATGTTGTGAACGAAATTCCTCATCGAGTCCGACGGGTCAATCGCATCAAGATTGAGCGACACGATCGTCCGCCGGGAGATCGCCACACTGAGCAAGGGCAACTCTTCCAGATGCCCCGAGGACGTGTTGAGGAGCCGGTCGGTAGCGGTGACGATGACCAGCTCATCAGTGAGTATCGCCAGGAGTTCTCGACCAACCCGCAATACGCAACTGCAGACGTAGTCCTGCAGCAACTCGTTGTATTTCCCCGCCGGGAGCTTCTTCGTGGATAGCTTGCCACTCTGCAGCAGGCTCTTGCTCTCTGCCGGGATGACGCGATCCCCGTGGACACTGAGGAAAACCTCAACCAGCCCGCCCTCCTGGATGACAAATTTGACTGAGGTGCCCAGCATGGAAATGTCTTCGAACGGGTTCAGCAGTTCGATCGCATCCAACTTGGCTTGGCCCTCCCCTCTCAACAATCGCTGGGCCAATGCGTAATCCGTTTGCCATTCTGAGTATTCGGTGTGCCAGGCCTCCCTCTCCTTCTTGAAGCGATCGGAGTCTTCCGCACGGCCCTTATCGACGGCATTTCGCAGCGACGCTAGCTGGCGCTGCTGTAAGCCGAACAAGCGCGCAAAGAAGCCAGGCTGGTAGCTGTCCAAGCGCGATTGTGCCGCCACTTCCGAAGAGGCAACCCGCTCTGGTTCTCGTGGTTCAGGTCGTGCCAGATAACTAGCCCAATCGACCTGCTCAGAGCATTCCTTGTGGACCGACTGCAGGACTTCGATGTAGTTGTCGTAGACCTCCACTTCGTAAGCCGCCTGCTCAAGCGCCTCCATCTTGGCGTATTCCTTGCCGCGCTTCTCCAACTCTCTCTGCTTACGCTGCGCATTCCGTTCTGCTCGGCGAGATGCAGCCTGCATGGAGCGCAATGTTCCCTTCCAGCCCATGATTTTGACCCCCTTGTCGATTCCCTATCAGTCGCTCGTGTCCGAATAACCGAAGCAGAATCATATCGCCATCACTGGGCAACCGAAACGTTCGGTAGACGCGGGGAGGCATGTGGGCAGAATAGTGAAACGAGATTGCTTTTGTGGTCCAACTGACGGACTTGAACCCATTCACTTAATGCCGAATACTGGAGTGCTTACTGATACAAGGCACTGCAGTTTGACTTTATTGGACGCCACACTCGCCCTGTTGCTCGCTGCCCAGATTCACTGTTCGGATAGCGCCATCAAGGCCACTGCCAAACGCTGCGCCAAGCGCCTGCCCCGCAGCAAGCGAGATTTGATGTTCTCGATCATCGACAGCTCAGAGCCACTCCAGCTTGTCAGGTACATAGCGGAGAACCTGGACTGAGCAGGTCGGGGATAAGGCTATCCTCATAAATGACGAGCGCAATGGTAACCAAGCACTATTGGTAAACCGTACGGCTGCCCTACATGACATCACGGAGAACACGATGAGCAAACTAGCGGAATTCAAACGTCTTGAAGCGCAGCTCGCGGAACAACTGGCCGCGCTGAACAGCCTCAAGAACGATGCAGAACTCAAGCGCGAAATTGAGTTCGAAACCAAACTCAGAGCACTGCTGAATGAGTACGGCTTCGGGCTCAAGGTGGTAATCAATATCCTTGATCCAGGTCGTGCACGAGCGCCAATGCCTGCTCAGAAAGGCCGACGGCGCGAGCGCACTGTCAAGGTCTACAAGAATCCACACACCAACGAAGTGGTCGAGACCAAAGGTGGCAACAACAAGGTTCTGAACGCCTGGAAAGCCGAATACGGCGCTGAGGCAGTTAAGTCCTGGCTCCAGTGATCTCGTCGACCTTGGTGGGGCCTTCCAAGTAACCCTATCACGAAGCTTCTGCCTGACGTGATCGGGTACTACTCGCCCCTCCTAAGTCGCCGGTCTGGGATGTTAAAAATGGTACTTGTCGAATCGACGCTTAAAGGCTTCGGCGGATCCTTCCATGATATCCAGTACAGCAGTCGACGTGTCTGCCCGATCGAGCCCCCCTACCGCAAGTTTCACGCCTCGGCCCTGAGCTACCTCCAGGGCATATACCAGGTCAGTATCGGCGTTTACAGGAAGGTTGGCATTGTGCGTGGCAAGAATTAGCTGTCGCTGGTTCTTCACCTTCCGCAGCAGGGGTACCAACTCGCGATAGATGAAGTTCGAATCCAGTTCATCTTCCGGCTGGTCGATGATAATGGGCCCCTCTCCCTTGGCCAGCAGCAAATTCAACACCGCTGTATTGCGCTGTCCTTCCGACAGAGCATTGCTCAGCACGCTCCCGACCAGAGTCCGGTCCGCCCGGTACAATTCAATGTCTACGCGCTCTTCCACTCGGGTCAACCTTGCTACCCGCCACGCTGCCTTCTGCTCGTTGAAGTAGGTGACCAGCTCAGCCTTGTATTCCAGAAGTGCCAATGGCAACTCACGGGTGCCAGCCACCACATGTTGGATGTGAAGCCAAGGTGAGTCCGCCTTTGGTTGAACCTCGTGCTGGTACCGAAGAAAATCCGCGAACAGCAGCTTGCCAATGTGATCCCACGCTCGCCCCAATCGACTGCGTCCATCAGGAATCATCTCGTCCCAAGCGTTGAAATAGTCCCGACCTTCAGCCATAGGTTGGACCAACACTCGAATAGAACCGTCAGCCTTTTCACTGATTTCTGCCGCAGCAAGCTGCCGAACCGCACACTGCTGTTCCCACAACAGGTTCATGTCATTCAAAGCTGTATTCAAGCGATCACGCTGCGGCCTGAGAACGTTCAGCCGCGCTTCTTTTTCCTTGAGCGAATGGAGCTTTGTCTGGCGTACCTTGTCGATCTCTTGGAGGCGCGTGACATCCTGTGGCTGTAGACCACGCTCACGGCAGGCCACGAGAAACGCCTCTTTGGTACCTTCCAGATCCTTCAGTACCTGTTCCCAACCATCGCCTTGTGCCAGAAGCTCCGCCGCATCCTGGCGCATTTCAACCACCAACGCCTCGACCTTGGTTTTGTAAACGTCTCGCAGCTGCGACGCCCCTAGCGTCAACTCGTTGAACCAAGAAGCCCTAGGCCACACCTCAACTTTTCCATCGTTGAGCACGCCCTGCGACGACAGTTCACCGACCACCTTGATCAGCCGATTGATGTCCTCCGATACTTGAGTCTGAACCTGATCAAAGTACCGCCGGGCCCCCTCTGCACGCTGATATCGCTGGGCCTCATCCTGAACCTCACTTCGCGCCTGCCACTGTCGATCCAGCTCCTGGATCTCCTGCTTCAGAACCGTGACTTCCTCGTGTAGAGCTCCGAGCTGATCCATGGCCGCAAACAGTTGCTGGATCTCGGCCCGCAGTGTGTCTTCTTGTCCCTTCAGTCCCTGCAGTTCTGCCGCACACGATTCGTCGATCATGGCCAGAAGTCGGCCACCGCCATGCGCGTCGGTAAGTTCACTGAGCTGCTGTTGACTGTAGAACTGCACTGGTAGCTGTCGGAGATAGACGGCAAGGTCGTGTACCTCTCCTTGCAGCAGGGCATGGCCCTCGTGTGGCTTCAGCGAAATGATATCTACCTGACCCGGCAGACTCTCCCACCCGACCTGTATCTCCGCATTGTCGGTATAGGTGGCCTTCACCCGATCGAACTTCGACCGGGTTGAGTCGGAAATCGCGTCGCCGTGATCGCGACTGAACGCAAACCGCAGCAGTTCCAACGCTGTGGATTTACCCGTACCCCGCCCGCCGATCAGCGTATTGAGGTTGGGCGAGAAGTGAATTTCCTGGTCGTCGAGGAACTTGAGTCCGCGACACCTCAGAAAGACGATCCGAGGATGTGTCTGCTCGTCCGAAGGTCGGACGGTCTGCAGCCGAAGGCGAGACTTGCCATCAAGGAAAGCCTGCCGGAGTGATGTGATCGAAGGCTTCGACGATTTGACCCAGGTGTGTCGGTAGCCCAGCGCATTTTGCAACGGGCGGCCCTCTGCATCAGTTTTTAACGACTTCGCATCCGATGACTGCACATAGGCCGGTTGTCGTCCAACACGCGACCAGTCCTTGTTACGCCCTTCCAGGATGGCGCGATACTTCTCTGACATCGGATAGCCAGTCAGCTCCAGGGCCAACAGACCCGGCAACTTGTAATCGTCAATGTTGCGTGGAGCCGACAGCAAACCATCCTGTTGGTCGGCATGCGCAGCGATTACGATACCGCCATGCTCCTTCTGCACCGTGTCCAACAACGTCTTCAGGCTGATCGACTCGTCGCCGCGACGAAGTGCGGTGGGTATCCCACCACGAAAACGCTGATTCTCTGCCAAGCCCAGCTTGATCAAGATCATGTTGACGCGCCGCAGGTGACTCACCTTGGTGGCAGGATCAAACAGGCAGAGAACGTGGTAGCCAATATCCACTTCAAAGCCCGGCAAGATGTACAGCGGGGGGCGTCCAAGCTCCCGGGCAACAGTCTTGTTCTGCTCAACGAGATGGGTGAGGAACCAATCACGCGGCTCCGTTTTCTCGGAGAAGTTGTGATCGGTGATACCAATGACTTCCAGCTCCAGCTCATGGCAGCGGCGTAGAAAACACTTGGCTTTGCCCTGGATATCCGCTTCGTCAGGCTCGCCGTTGACTATTGGATGTCGAGGGCTCAACAGGCGCAGATCATCATCCGCCCAATGCTTGTTGTCCTCGGGCGTTTGGACCTGAAAATCCGTTTTGAACCAACGCATGCCCTGGTAATCGCTCACCCTGCCTCCTTGCTACTGACCTGACGCACAGCCGGAACGTGCGGTACTCATCACCGAGGAAAGGAACCTCGCGCGCACGTCGCCCAAAGTTGATATCACTACAACATTGAATTGACTCTAACCTGCCTGCATTTCGCCTGGATAGGGTGCGCTGAAGGAAGACGAATTCCATTCCTCGTCATCTCAAGCGGAGTCGCCGAAAGATCAGTGGAACTGCTCCGCGAGGAGTTAAGTGTTCAAGCTCCGGTCAGGTGATGCAGCCCCGATCGAGGCGCTTCACCGCCCCCTGCCACCCCTTACAAATCCAGCAGTACGATTGGCCCCAACTACCAACGGAAGGAAAGAGAGGGCTTGGTCGCAGTCAATCGCAGGCACGAAGAGCGAGCTGCCACGGGCGCGCGACCAGCTCCCGGCAAGCAGCCTCTGTGCCGCCGAAGCAAAACCTGACTGGTTGATTGAATGCGGTGGGTGTTGCGTAACCCACGGCCTGTCCCTGTTCGTTCCACAGACCGCCTCCACAGGCCCGCAGCAGCGCGTGGCCCGCCACCACGTCGTGGGGCGACACCGCGTACAAGGACACCGCGGCTATCCCATCCCCAGCGGCCACGCGGGCGAGGCGATAAGCAATGCTCGGCATCGGGTGGAAAGTCGCAGGCGCACAGAGCGCGGCGTTCTCGATCGGTCGAGCACGCGCCGCGAGGCTGACAAAGACCTGGCCCCCCTCCTTCAAGCCGCCTGCTGATGCGTTCGGCGCAGTCAATGCGCCATTGCGCAGCAGGGAGGGCAGCCCCCGGGACCAGGCGATGCAATCCGGTCCGCGGTCCGTCCTGGGGGCATAGACCACACCCAGTACCGGCACACAGTCATCCAGCAGCCCCACCGAGATTGCCGAGCCCGGGTGCCCTTGCAGGAAGTCGCGGGTGCCATCATTGGGATCCACCACCCAGCAATAACGATGGCCCGTCAGAAGGACGCCAGTTTCCTCACCGACAAAGTCGCAGGCCAGCAACCGGGTCAGTCCCTGGCGCAGCATGACCTCAACCTCGACGTCGATCTCGGCCTTGTCCCCGGCCCCCCTCGGCCCACCCGGTCGCAGCAGTTCCGCAACGATCCGGTGTCCCGCCTCCAGCACCAAAGCGGTCACCGCATCGAGCAGCGCGCGATCGACTGGACGGACTAGCAGTACGGATGACGATGGATCGGAACGTTCACGCATCCTGATACCTCCTCAGGGCAGTCGAAGCCCCTATTCGTTCGGTACGCGTCCAGGTCGGCCAATCGGCCGCAAATTTGGGGCCCTCCACGCGTGGGCGTGGAGGGGACACCAATCGCCCACGTCAGTGGTAGACCCCATACTCGATACGCGTGAGAAACACCTCGAGCAGTTCCAGGTCATCTGCGTTGGCAAGCAGGTCGACGGGTCGCCGCCCATCCAGCCCGAGCGCCGGCGTGGTCATCCAGCGCTCAGCTTTCTCCCGACTCCCAAAGACCCGCTCTGCATGTTCCAAGATGTGGGCGTATTGCACGTCGTAGCTGCTAGTCATGGTGGTCTTCTCTCCTCGTGAGTCCAACCTAGCCCCCGCCCATCCGAAGCCGCTGAGGCAGTGAGGCAGGACATGTGGGCCGAGGCGAACTGCGTCGCTAGGAGCGGCGCAGTTCGCCGAACGGCATGTCCGGTTCGATATAGCGCAGGGCGGCCTTGGCATCGCGCCAGCCGACATAACTCATCAAGGCCTTGGCACTCCACTGGTTGCGACTGGCCCAGGTCGCAAACCCCCGGCGCAATGAGTGGCTGCTGAACCGCTCGCTTTCCAAGCCACTGCACAACATGACCCGACGGAGGATGCGCGAGACGCTGTACGCGTGCAGCCCCTCCTCCGCCAGGTTGCCCCAGCGATCCACCGCGCGAAACACCGGGCCCTGGCGCAAGCCCGACGCGGCGATCCAGTCGAGGTACGCCTCCACCGGGCACAGCCGCGTTAACGCCGGCACCGAGAACGAACGACCGCGGTTGTCACGGTCGCCCTTGCCACTGGGTAGGAACAGCTCCATCCCCTCCCCCGGCCGCGCCTGGACAAACTCCACCCGGAGCCGGCACAGGTCATCGCTGCGAAAGGCGCGCCAGAAGCCCAGCAGGATCAGAGCGCGATCCCGCCGGCACTGTAGGAGGGCAAGAAGCCGCCCCAGGTGCCCTCGAAATGCTCGAGCGCCTGCTGATAGCGACGCTGGGTACTCGCGCGCCGGGCGGCCTGCCGATAGTGATCCACCTTCTCTGTCATCGCACTGCCCTCCGGCGTACCGGAAAAACCGCCCATTTTGGGCGCCACTGACGCTGAGGTTTGAGAATGCCCGCTTCTCAAGCGCTAATTCGGCTGACTCTCCGCGCGGAAGCCCGCGGTCGATACCGTCGTACTTCCATACTCCACAACACACCACGCAATCGTCGGAGGGCAGGCATCATGAAACGGTCAATTCAGTTATCTCCTGGCTCAACGGCTGACGACGCCTGAATTTTGATTTCCATGCATTGCCCCTGGTGTACTAGCCAATGAAGCAGTCGATCCTGTCCGATCGCAATGTGAACAGGACGGGAAGTGAGCATGGCGTCGCAGCGTTAAAAACAAGCTAGTAACTGCTGCCTGTAATGCTGGGAAAAGCTCACCTGATAACTTGGCTCGGTTGTAACGCCCCCAAGCGAAATCATGCTGGTAGCGACTGCTGCAATCGTCTGATCCGTGTTACTTCCAGGATTGAAATCCAGCCCATTGAGATTGCCGACAGGATCAACCAAACCAGGCTTGGCATCGGCAGTGAAGGCTGGGGCCTGTACCGCGTTTAGTACCGCCAGGTCATCCGGCAGGTCATCCGCAATGCGCTCGGCAAAACCCTGTAAGGTCAGTTCCGCCAGCATGAACAACCATGCCTGATCATCGGATTCGCCGGTGCGTCGGAGCACTCGTCCCAGCACTTGCCGGTAATGCAATTCGGTGCGGATGCGGCTGAGGTAGCAGCACACTTGCAGCCGGGGGATGTCCGTGCCTTCGCTGATCATTCCAACCGCCACAATCCACCGGCAGACGCCATGTCTGAATGCATTGATCACCTGCTGCGCATCGGGGGTTTTGTTGGTCACGATGCGGCAAGCCTCCCCCCTGACGCCCAGGGCTTGAGCAATTTGTTGGGCGTGCTCAATGTCGGTGGCAACCACCAAGCCAGCCGCATCAGGTTTGATCTGGCGAAGCTCATCCAGTTTGCTGCAACTGAGGTCGAGCAGTTGATCGATCACCTCGTCGTGCCTCAGCAGTTCTTCGTAGGTGACGGGGGACTCCCCCAACAGCTTCGCAATGCTGGGAAACATCGTCACGGTGCTATCAGTGCCCAGCTCCTCGGTGAGTTTCACCTTCTGATTGTCGAGCAGGACAATGCGAGGAGAACGGCACACGCCGTCGGCAATGGATTCTTTCAGGCCGTAACGGTAGTCGCAGATCAGCTGCCTCTCGGGCATTGAATAACGTGCCAAGGCAATGGCCCTGTCGTCCGAACGCCAAGGTGTGCCGGAGAGCGCCAAGGTGAAGGCAGCCCGGTCTTGAATTCGGTGCAGTATCTGTTGACCCCAGGCGTTGCTGAGCAGTAGGTCATGACCGGCGCAGTGGTGAATTTCGTCGAAGACCACGAGCACTCGATAGTCATCGAGAAGCTGCCAGAACCCCTCATCTCGGTATTCCATGGCCTGGTAGGTGAACGCCGCTCCCACTGCGCCTATTTGGCCGTCCAGACGTCTGCCGAGCACCGCCGCAAAGGTCGAGCGAAAGCCCTCAACAACCTGGCAAGATGGTGCAAAGCACAACACCAGATCGATCTTGTCCTGCTCAAGCAGTCTGCGGGCCAGCTCTGCCGCCATACGCGTCTTGCCGGCCCCTGGCGTTGCCTGACAAAAGAAGTGCGGCGTGACGGTAAAGTGCTCCAACGCCATGTTGATGCAGCTGAATTGCCAGTCTCGTAGCGATCGGGTCATCGTGCAGCGGCAAGCGTCTTGAGGGTCTTCTCGATAGCGCGGAGATGTCCCAGCAGGCGTGAACTGCGGTCTCTAGCCTCCAGATACTCGGCTTCGACCTTGTCACGCAGATGCGGCATATCATCCAGGAGCAGCTTGTATCGCTCCGCCTCGCCCATCGACGACAGGAAGTCCAACCGGACTTCGTTATGGAGCGCTTCCAAGTGCTGCTCCGCATCGGATGACGGTTCGAGCGGCACGGTCGCATCATCCAGAACTGAAGACTGCTGCTTTGGCTCGGATGCAGTTTGGAAACTGTTCTCGAACCCGTTATCGATCAGCTCCAGTTGCAGATGAGCCGGTGTGGGTTGCAGGCGGTAGACCTGTCCCCGCGAACGTCGCTCGTCATCGAGTACAACCCACCCCGTGCGCAGCATTCGGCGAATCTGGTCATACACGTAGCGACGCACATCGCCGATACGGAAAGTCATGCCTTCCAGGCGCTTGGCATAGGCATCACGCAGTTCACGAGTCGTGAACCGTACGCGCCCTTCCTCCTGAAGCAGCTCATACAGTCGCCTGTCGAAGATAAACGAGGCCGATTTCATTGCGGCACCAGAAGAGTTAACGCGGAAGAAATGCGGATTATAATCCGTGGTCTGTGCGTCCGCAAACGCACGATAGTGCCGCCTCAAGTGAAATTGAGACGGTCATGGATAACTTGGCGAAGGCGTTAGGGAAACGCATCCGAACGCAGAGGAAGGCCTGCCGGATTTCGCAAGAAGCTCTAGCGCTGGCCTGCAGTATCGACCGCAGCTACATGGGCCGGATCGAGCGTGGTGAAGTCAGCATCACCGTCGAGAAACTGTATCTGATCGCAAGCCAGCTCGCCTGCGAACCGTCCTGCCTTCTGCCTCAAATGTCAGAGCTGTAGCCCAGCATCTGATCGAGAGCGGTGCTCAAGAAGCCCTTTTGAGTAGACGTTTAGGCGTATGGGCCAGCCAACCGCCCAGTGGGTTCACACTCCTTGCCCTTCTCCAAACCGACCTTAAGGAAACGACGCTGATTGGCGGAAACTTGTCCGGCCAAACGGCGGGCTTCAGCTTCATACAGCTCGATTGCCAAGGGTAGAGCGTGACGATCCTTAGGTTGCATGAGCGACCTCCACCGCAGAGGGATGTGGGGAGAATTTCATGGGGTCGAGCCGGCCGCAAGCTCGGCACAGCCAGCTGACTGTATGGCCAGCCCCTCTAAGACCCTCCGGTTCTCGGAAATTCGAGATCCTCAACTCAGCTACGTACACGACCCTGGCCAGGGTGGCCATCGTTAGCATCTTCAAAATCACTAGCGCAAAAGCCCGGCTCTTGGGGTCGTTATCCAGCACTTCAAGCGACAGCTTCTCGTGGCCGGATCGCAACTGGCCAGGTTGACTGCCACTCATCCGCTCCGCACAAAAAAACGGAAAAAAGTTAAATTAGGTAAGTGGTTAATTTATAACAGATAAATCTCAGCTAATAGTTAGTAGGGTTCCGGAACCGCCGAAACGGTGCGCTGGCGAGGATAACGAACCCGCGTCAGATTGTTGTACAGCAGCGCGCAGCCCAGCAGGCCAGTGCTTCCCGCCAGTGCCGGCAGTACAGACAACCAGGCCGGATCTCCCGGTTGCGGGGCGGCGAACACCATACAGAAAGCGAGGGCCCCGCCAGGCGGATGAAGGCAGCGTAGCGGGTACATCAGCAACAGGCTCAGGCCGAGGGCCAGTCCCGCCCCGCTCAGGTTGTGGCCAAGCAGCTGACTGACCGGGAGCGCCACGAGTGATGCGCACAGATAGCTGCCGAGTATCGACCAGGGCTGCGCCAGGGCGCCGGACGATACGGCAAACAGGAGGATGGCAGAAGCAGCCAGAGGGCCGGCGAAATGGAGCGCCGTTTGCGGCCCGAAAAACTGGACGCACAGCCAGGTACTGAACAGGAAACCCAGAGAGGCGCCAAGCGCGGCACGTAACCATTCGCGCGGCCGGGTATGTGGGGCTTCCGGAAGAAGCGCGACGATCCGTCGTGGCAGGTGAATTAGAAGCGTCATAAGGATCCGGCAAAAAAAGCGGGCTCGACATTGTCTGAAGAGCCCAGCAAGGTGCCGCTAACGGCACGCGGGAGCATCCATCCCTGGATGAGGAGCACTCAGGCCTCGAAGCGGTCCAGCGGCGACTCTTCGAGTGCTTCGGGTATCGGCCTAATCACACTCTCGCAGCGCCGGCCGGTAGCCGCCGTCATCCGGGCGGCGGCCTCCGGGTCGTCGGCGAACGGCAGCAGCGCCGCCTGCTCCAGGTTCCGCGGTTGCCTGCAGCACCACCAGCAACCGAGGATACAAACGAGGCTGGCGAGAGCAGCCAGAATAGGGAAGATGGACATCGGCAACTCCTCAGGCCTCGGCAGCGACGTGAAGCTCGTTGACACGCTCACCGGCACGGATGGTCAACCAGGCATTCCAGGCCATCAACAGCATGCCGAAAGCAAAGGTCGCGCCGCCAAGTAGGCGTACCAGATAGCCCGGATGACTGGCCTCCAGCGCCTCAACGAAGGAGTAGGTCAGCGTGCCGTCCTCGTTCACCGCACGCCACATCAGTCCCTGGGTAATGCCGTTGACCCACATGGCAGCGATATAGAGCACCGTGCCGATGGTGGCCATCCAAAAGTGCGCATTGATCAGCCCGACGCTGTGCATCTGACTGCGCCCATAGAGCTTGGGAATCATGTGGTACAGGGCTCCGATGGAGATCATCGCCACCCAACCTAGCGCGCCGGCATGAACATGACCGATGGTCCAGTCGGTGTAGTGCGACAGCGAGTTGACCGTCTTGATGGCCATCATCGGACCTTCGAAGGTGGACATGCCGTAGAAGGCCAGGGACACCACCAGAAAGCGCAGGATGGGGTCAGAGCGCAGCTTATGCCAGGCGCCGGACAGGGTCATCATGCCGTTGATCATGCCGCCCCAGCTCGGAGCCAGGAGGATGACCGACATGGCCATGCCGAGCGACTGGGCCCAGTCCGGCAGGGCGGTGTAGTGCAGATGGTGCGGACCGGCCCAGATGTAGAGGCTGATGATGGCCCAGAAATGCACGATGGACAGGCGGTAGGAGTAAATGGGCTTCTCCGCCTGCTTGGGCACGTAGTAATACATCATCCCGAGAAAGCCCACGGAGAGGATGAATCCCACCACACTGTGGCCGTACCACCACTGGATCATGGCGTCGGTGGCGCCGGAATATGCCGAGTAGGACTTGAGCAAGCTGACCGGGACCGAGACGTGATTGATCACGTGAACCATCCCGGTGACGATGATGAAGGCCCCGTAGAACCAGTTGCCGACGTAGATGTGCTTGACCTTGCGCCGGGCGATGGTGCCGAAGAACAGGTAGGAGTAGACCAACCAGACCAGGGTCACCCAGAGGGCGATTGGCCACTCCATCTCGGCGTACTCTTTCGAGGTGGTGATGCCCAGCGGATAGCTGACGATCATAGCCACCACACTCGCCTGCCACCCCCAAAACACGAAGTTCGCCAACCCGTCCGAGATTACCCTGACCCGGCAAGTCCGTTGCACCACGTAGAAGGAGGTGGCGAACAGCGCACCGCCGCCGAAGGCGAAGATCACCAGGTTGGTATGCACGGGGCGGATACGCCCGAAACTGAGCCAGGGAACGCCAAAGTTCAGTTCGGGCCAGACCAGTTGGGCTGCGATGAATACACCCATGCCCATACCGAAAATGCCCCAGAACAGGGTGGTGAGCGTAAAGCGGCGAACGATCTCGTAGTTGTAGAGGTCGGAAGTTGCAGGGGGAATCGCACTGGCCATCTTGGTTCCGTCGTACTCCTGGTTTGCGAACAGCCCCCTCCCGTCGCCGTGAAAGGTGGCGACAGGAACGAGCACCGTGAGGAGTGAGAATCACGACGGCATCGAAGGGAGCCGTAACAGTCTGCAGAGCCGGAATGAATGCAACAAACTAATAATAATGAAGCATCAGTGCATTTATTTTTATACAAAATGGTCGAACACTCTGACCGCATGGCTGATGCCCTGATATCACCACCAGAGTTTTCGAGCCTTGATCGCTCCGATCAGTTGGCTGAGAGTGGCTTTTAGATAAAAAATAATGAGCCATTCGGCCATTAAAATTCATTTAATTTCAATTGGCGGGCATGCCTAGTATTTCCCCTGTCGCTGTCGTGCACATCGCATCGCGGCGCCGAGGAGAACGCCATGCATGCTGCCCTGCACACTCCACTGGTCGACCTGCTGGGTTGCAGTGTCCCGATCATCTCCGCCGGAATGGGCGGTGTCGCCCGCCATGAACTGGCTGCCGCGGTGAGCAACGCTGGCGGCTTCGGTTGCCTGGGAATGGTGCGTGAACCGGTGGCGCTGATTCGGCACGAGGTGCGGGCTTACCGCGCCTTGAGTGAGCGACCTTTCGCGGTCAATCTGATTCCCGCTGCCACTCCAACCGAATTGCTCACCGAACAGGTGCGCGTCTGCCTGCAACTGCAGGTACCGGCAATAGCGCTGTTCTGGGATGTGCAACAAGATCTCATCCGGCGCCTGAAGGATGCCGGGGTGCTTGTCCTGCAGCAGGTCGGTCGGCGCAGCCATGCGGAGGAAGCCCTGGAGGCTGGAGCCGATGTACTGGTTGCCCAGGGCATCGAAGCGGGCGGACATGTCTGGGGCGAGGTCTCGACACTGACGCTGGTCCCGGAGCTGGTCGCGCTATCCGCGGTTCCGGTGGTGGCTTGCGGAGGTATCGCCAGTGGCCAGGCGCTCGTGGCGGCCCTGGCCTTGGGAGCCCAGGGCGTCGCCTGTGGCTCGGCGTTCCTCGCAACCCACGAGTCCTATGCCCACGACTTTCACAAGGCACAGGTGGTCACGGCGCACGCCGACGACCCCGTGCTGAGCGTCGCGTTCTTCCGCAACTGGCCGATGGCAGCTCCGGCACGCGTATTACCCAACGCGGTAACACGCGGCGAATACGCCGAGTTGCAGGCCTCGCGCAGCACCCCCGTGATTGGCGAGCAGGATGGCGGGCCGATTTACCTGTTCTCCACTGACTCGCCCCTGCGCGATGCGCACGGCGCGCTGGGCGACATGCCGATCTATGCTGGGCAATCCTGCGGACAGATCAACGACATCTGTACCGCAGGAGAACGTGTCGCACAGCTGGTCGACGAGGCCCAGGAGTGCCTGCAACGCCTGCAGCGTGAGACGCGCCCCTCGACCACTACCGCCCCCGGTCTGATCGAATGGCTGCAAGAACTGCTACGGGCCGAGCGGGCCGGCGCTCGCCTGATGCTCGATAGCGCTCGCCAGACCCTTGATCCAACCCTGCTGCAGCGCTTGAACGAATTGCACCGTGACGAGGCGGAAAGCTGCCGGCGCTTGCGCATTTGCCTGCAGGGCTTGGGCGCAGAGCCAGGCAACGGGGTGGGAGACTTCTACCAAAAGGCCATGGCCATCGATGATCTCGCCGAACGCCTGCGCTTTATCGCTCGCGGCCAACGCTGGGTTGCACGCCAACTGACCGAACGCCTGCCGCACATCCGTCAACCCTGGTTGCGCCAAGAGCTGCAGCTCGTACTGCGCCTGCATCAGGGTACCGACGACGCCTGAGCACACCGAGTTTCTGACGACAACAAAGGGATTACCATGCCTTCCGAACTTTCCACGCCGTCCGGTTCTGCAATGGGAGTGAGCCGCGCGCACCGCTTCGCTGAAACCCTGCTCAATCAGGCCGGCCTCAGCCTAGAGGGACAGGCGCACTGGGATATGCGCCTGAACAACCCGGATGTTCCGCAGCGAGCTCTAGCCGAAGGCAACCTCGGCCTGGGCGAAGCCTACATGGATGGTGACTGGGATTGCGATCAACTCGACGAATTCTTCTCCCGCCTGCTTCGCTCGGGCGTAGCCGATCGGGTCAGCCCCGCCGCGCTGATCTTCCATGCCCTGCAGGCACGCCTGCTCAACCGACAAACCGGGCGGCGGGCCTGGGACGTTGGCACGCGGCACTACGATCTGGGCAACGACTTCTATGCGGCCATGCTGGATCCGCTCATGACCTACACCTGCGGATACTGGAAAGACGCCGAGAATCTTGCCCAGGCTCAGGAGGCCAAACTCGACCTTGTCTGTCGCAAGCTTAATCTGCGGCCCGGAATGCGCGTGCTGGACATCGGCTGCGGCTGGGGCAGTTTCATGGCCTACGCGGCGAAACATTACGAGGTCGAGTGCGTGGGCGTGACCATCTCGCGGGAGCAATGCGAGTGGGCGAAGACACGTCATGCCGGATTACCGCTGGAGTTCCGCCTACAGGACTATCGCGAGCTCGACGAGCGCTTCGAGCGAATCGTCAGCATCGGCATGTTCGAACACGTCGGACGCAAGAATCATCGCGTCTACATGGAAACTGTCGAGCGGTGCCTGGATGACGAGGGCCTGTTCCTGCTCCACACCATTGGCAAGAACAACCGGCACAGCACACCCGACCGCTGGATCGACAAGTACATATTCCCCAATGGGGACCTGCCGTCCATCGGCCAGATCGGAGACGCCGTAGACGGACTCTTCGTGGTCGAGGATCTGCACAATTTCGGCGCCGACTACGACAAGACACTGATGGCCTGGCACCGGCACTTCGAAGAAGCCTGGCCGCGCTTCGCAGTGGAGCTGGGTGAGCGCTTCCGACGCATGTGGCGCTACTACCTGTTGTCCTGCGCCGGAGCCTTCCGTGCCCGGGATATTCAACTCTGGCAGTGGGTGTTGGCCAAGCAAGGAGTAATTGGAGGCTATCAGCGGGTGAGTTGAGCCATCGGGACGGGATAGGCAGCGCGACCGTCATGGGTTGCGCCGCCGCAATGCCATCTGGATCGCGTCCTGGCATCGACGTGTTACACATGCTGACCCAGTATTTCTGCCGTGACCTCACGTACGACTTGCAGTACCAGGCTCAGCTCCTCCGATGGCGGATCGGCTGGATACACCAGATAGGCTGGCAGCCGGAAGTCCGGCGCACCCGGGTGCCGATGCAGTCGCCTTGCGTCCAGCTCACGCCTGACCAGGCGCAATGGGAAATACCCGGAGCCGCCATAAGCCAGGATATGCGTCAGCCCCAGCCAGCCGATATTGGCGCTTAACCCCGCCCCGAGGAAGTCGGGGAACGCGGCACTGTGCCTGCTGGCGAACTCCGGCCCCCAGTCGACATACACATAGCTCTCATCTGGCGGGGTGAGCATCTCGTCGCTCGTGCTCACGTAAACCAGTTGCTCTTCGAGCAGCGCCTCAATTATCAGGCCCGGCCGGCTTTGCGGCGTGTACATCACCGCGAGGCTGGTGCGCCCCTCGATCAGACCTTGGATGAGTTCATCTTCAAAACCCATCTCGGCGCGGATGGCAATGTCAGGCACCGCCCTTCGAATCCGCGGCAGACAAGCAAACAGCAGTTCATCCCACAGCCCGAAACGTCCGCCGATTGTCACCGATGCCCGAAAACCCAAGGCTACCCCAATGTCCTGGCGGGCACGTTCGACGGTACGTACGAGCGTGGTTGCGTAAGGTTGAAAGTTGCGACCTGCCGGGGTCAGCACAGTGCCGGCCTTATTGCGCACAAACAGGCGGCAGCCGAGCTGCTCCTCCAGGGCGGCAATTCTGGCACTAACGGTCGATTGCGTAACGAACAGCCGCGCGGCGGCGTTGCGAAAGTTGCCTGCCGCAATGACCGTTAGAAAGGTTCGGGCAAGTTCCGTATCCATCAGACCTATACCTCCCGTCGGGGGCCAGACCGTCACACCGGCCTTTTGGCTCGCCCCAGCCCCCACCGGGCGGCGTGCCATCGTTTACCAAATAGATTCGGTATCTTCGATATTTATGGCCATTTTTTATCGTTATTCAAATTCATTGGGGCGGCGTAACGTCGGAAGTGACAGCCAAAAACGGCCCCGGCCGAGGAGGTCAAAATGCATCTACTGAGTTCCGAAGATCGACAATCCCTGCGCAGCATTGCGATCGTGTTGATAGGCTTCCTGTTGGTTGTAGCCGTCTTGATCGTCGTCGCGGCGTTCGCGGGCTGACCGCGCGGGAACTGGAAAAATCTGGGGCCGCACCGCCATGATCCGCAGCGGACAACGCCAATGAAGTTTGGATCTGCCCGAGCAGCGGCCTCGTTAAGGCGGACGCCTCGCGCCTCCAAGGCAGGGGCGAGCGACTCGAGGTAGCCGGTGCGTGGCATGCGGGGTCTCCCGCACAACCTGCCGAGAGCCGAGATCTTCAGGTTGCCCCCTTGCCAAATGGTTGCGCCCAGGCAGATAGCCCACACCAGAGGAGTCGCATCATGGCTCAAAGCGATATTCGACCCGCCGGCCCCGACCTGACAAAGGGCGTGCCCTTGTCGAGGGTGCCGGCCGACGGCGTGCTTGTCGGCCACGTCGAAGGCAGTCCCGTCTTGCTAGTGCGACTGGACGATGGCCTGCATGCAGTCAGCGGACTCTGCACTCATTACGGCGCGCCATTGGCCGATGGCCTGGTGGTCAATGACGAGATTCGCTGCCCGTGGCACCACGCCTGTTTCAGCCTGCGTACGGGGGCCGCGCTGCGGGCGCCCGCCTTCGCGGCACTGGCGAGGTGGCGAGTGGAGATCGTCGGCGAATCTGCCTTCGTGCGAGAGGAGGAAACGACCGTGCGCCCCGCGCGACCCCATGCAGCATCCAACCAGCCCGGGCGCATCCTGATTATCGGTGGCGGCGCCGCAGGGTTCGCGGCCGCCGAGCGGCTGCGCGAACTGGGCTACTGCGGCGCATTGTCGATGCTGAGCGCCGACGCTTCGGCGCCCTATGACCGGCCCAATCTGTCTAAGGACTATTTGGCCGGAACAGCCCCGGAAGACTGGATTCCGCTGAGAGATCCGAAGTTCTATGCCGATCGTGAGATTGACCTGCGCCTCGGCTGCGACGTCAGTGCGATTGATACCGGCGCACGAAGGGTGCTAACCCGATCAGGCGAACAGTTGGCTTATGACGCTCTGCTCATCGCCACCGGCGCGGAGCCGCGGCGGCTGCCCATCCCCGGATTCGAGCTGCCCAACGTATTCGTGCTCCGCTCGCTGGCCGATGCCCGGTCAATCATCGACGCTAGCCAGGGCGCGACGTCGGTGGCCCTGGTGGGTGCCGGATTCATTGGTATGGAGGTGGCTGCAGCCCTGCGTGCTCGTGGTCTCCGGGTACATGTGGTGGCACCCGAGGAAGTGCCGCTGGAGCGTGTGCTGGGTCGAGAAGTGGGGGGCTTCATCACCGGCCTGCACCAAGAGCAGGGCGTGCTGTTCCACCTTCGCGCGGCGGCCAAAGGCTTCGACGGCAAGACGCTCACCCTGGCCGACGGGGCGCGGATATCAGCGGACCTGCTGATCGTCGGCGCGGGTGTCGTGCCGCGTACCGAGCTCGCCGCTACAGCCGGATTGGCAGTGCAGGACGGCATCCTCGTCGACACCTACCTGCAGACCTCGGTTGCCGGCCACTTCGCCGCGGGCGATGTCGCGCGCTATCGGTACGGCGCCGACCTGATCCGGGTCGAGCACTGGGTCCATGCCCAGCGCCAGGGCCAGGCTGCCGCAGCCAACATGCTGGGAGCCGCACAGGCGTTCACGGATGTGCCGTACTTCTGGACTCACCACTACGGACTGGACCTTCGTTACAGCGGATACGCGCACGGCTGGGACGAAGTCCGCATCGACGGTACGCTGACGCAGCGGGATTTCACCGCCCGCTACTTCCGTGCAGGAGTACTAGTCGCGGCAGCCTCGGTTGGACGGGATCTGGAAAACCTGACCATCGAGGCGGCGTTGCAGGCTTGAGCACGCCTCTGCCGCGACGGCTACGCCTGCGGCGCTTCGTGCAGGCCTTGCGCGGCACGCGCTGCCCGCGCCGCAGATGACGACTGCCGTACCCGGTTAGCTATTCGCCACCGAGGTGTTCGTTGCCGCCCCCAAAGGGTGCCCGGGCTGGCTCCGTCTGGCCATGGCCCTGGCCGAGCGCAGCAGCGCCGGAATCGACAGGAGGCAGACCAGCGCGGGCACCAGTGTCGCCATCAGCAGCACGCTCTGCAGCGCGCTATCGCTTTGCTCCAGCAGTTGGGTGCCCGCCCCCTGGCGGAACCCGGCCAGTTGCAGGACGAGGCCGCTGAGCCCGGCACCGATAGCCAGGCCGATCTTTTCGCCCCAGATCCACAGCCCGGTGAAGGCACCTTCCTCGGCGATCCCGGTCTCCGCGCGTTGCAGGGCGATGATGTCGGGGACTATGGCGAAGCAGAACAGTTGCTGGCCGGCATTGGCGATGCCGAACAGGATGATGGCGACGGCCAGGCCGAGGGGGCCGTACATCACCAGCCACAGGGAGGCGGTGGCCACCGCGTAGAGCACGGTCGCCAGGACGAAGGCGCGATGCTTGCCTACGCGCCTGGACAGCAGGGTCCAGCACCAGGTGGTGGCGACCGTGAGCAGGGCCATGCCGGCGAAGATGCTGGGAATGGTGCTGTCCTTATTGCCCAGCCAGTACTTGTCGTAGAACGGCAACATCGCCGTGGCAATACTCACGGAGACCATCTGGACGATGAAGCCCAGCCACAGCCAGGTGAATGCCCGGTTGCGAAACGGCGCCAGCATGTTCCTCGGCGGATGGGCGACTGGGCGATGAGTGGGGACGCCGCCGGTGCCGGCGACCGCCCCGGCCATGCCGGCGAACGCGATCAGGCCGATCAGGACTCCCATCTGTGCATAGCCCTGCTCCCCGCCTCCGCTCGCTCCCACCAGCCAGGGCGCCAGGCTCCCCGCGAGCACGAAGCCGACGGCCAGGAAGCCACTGCGCCAGGCGGCGACCCGGGTTCTGGCGTGCGGGTCTTCGGTTGCCTCGGCCAGCAGCGTCGCATAGGGCACGGTGAACAGCGAGTAGGCGGTGGAGGTCAGGGTATAGAAGGCGATCACCCAGGCCAGCGAATACCGCCAGTCATTGAAACTCGGCGGGGCAAACGTAAGGGCAAAGGCGGCCAGGAACATCAGGCTGCCGACGGCCATCAGCGGCCGGCGGCGCCCCCAGCGAGTATGCAGGCGATCGGACCAGCGACCGATCAGCGGATCGCTGAGCAGCTCCCACAGCTTGGGTATCAACAGCCCCCCGCCCGCCATGCCGGCGGGAATGCCCAGGGTTTCGGTCATGAAGAACAGCAGCAGTACCTGGGGCGTCAGGATGAAGATGGCCGGGCCGAAACTACCCAGGCCATAGGCTGGGGCGAAGTAGCGCGACGGGAGATCAGAAGTGCTGGGCATGGCGTTTCCTTAAAGAGTCACAACAGCAAGCCAAGGGCTTTGGCTCGAGCCGCCGCCATCGTCCGGTTGCCGACCTTCAGCTTCGCGTTGATGTGCTTGGCGTGGGTTTTCACGGTGTGCAGGGACAGCGAAAGGATTGAGGCAATCTCGCTGTTGGAGTAACCCTTGGCTATCAGGCCGAGTACCACCAGTTCGCGCTGACTGAGCAACTCCCCTTCCTGTGCCGGCATGCCGGCAGGTGCGCTGTCGGGGTCGGTTTCAGCCCTGGGCTCGGCCGCTGCGGACTGAATGCCCGTGAGCAGGCTGTGCTGCCCCTGATGCAGGGCCATGGCCGCCGCCGAGGCGAGCAGACGCTCCGCCTGGAGCATGTCGCCCTTCATCCGGCGCACCTCTCCCAGGGCGTAGCGGGCCTGACAGACGAGGATGTCGAAAGCATTTCCCTCGGCCCACTTCAGAACCGCATCGAGCAGGCGCCCCGCATCCCCGAAGGAGCCCCTGGAGCACAGCACCTCGGCCTGCAGGAAGCCCAGCAGGGCGTGCAGCTCGGGGAACGAACTGGGCGGCGTGAGGGCGCGCTCGCCCTCGTACTGCTCGCGCAGCCGCGACAGCAGCTGGCCTGCCGGGCCGGAATGGTTGCTGCGCAGCCAGAGCCTGGCAGTGCTCATGCTCAGGACGCCACGGTAGATGACTTCGGCGACGTTCCACGCATGCATCTGGCGCTGCGCGCTGGCCAGGCGCTGCTGCGCCGCAACGAAGTCGCCGGCGTTGCCATCGAGCTGGGCCAGCAGGGCATGGCCGTAGAGGCTCACCGGGCTGCGGCAGGCCTGGGTCAGCAGCAGTCCCTCCTCGAGCACCAGGCGTGCCTGCTGCTCCTGACCGGTGAGGATCAGCAGCCAGCCGCGGCGGATCGACTTGCCGCCCTTGAGCAGCGCGGAACCCGGGTTCTGGGCCAGCAGCAGGTCGATCTGGTCGAGCACCCTGAGCGCCTGGGGCAGGTCGCCGGCGAGTTCGTCGATCTGCGCCTGGTCGAGCATCAGCAGGCACTCGAACAGCGCCTCGCCCTTGCGCCGCGACAATTCGAGCCCCTGCTGCTGCAGCCGCCTGGCCGTGACGATGTCGCCGAGGGCAAGGCTGGCGCGGACCAGACATGACAGGCAGAGGATCATCTGCGCCCAGCGGCCGTCTTGAGCCAGCCCGTCGAGCGTCTGCAAGCCCAGGCTGCAGGCCTTCTGCGCCTGGCCACGTTGCAGCGCCAGTTCGGCGCCCAGGGCCAGGCATAGGTCGCCGTCTCGCTGCCCGAGCAGTTCGACGACGGCTCCGGCCTGATCCAGGCGCCCCCCCAGCAGCAGGGACCTGGCGATGATCTCCAGGGCCTGCGGGTGTTGTTCGAGCCAGTCCGGGCCCAGTTGATCGATGCCCTCCAGGAGGTAGTTGAGGTTCTGCCCGGTATACAACTCGCGCGGGGCGGCCTGCCCCAGGGAAATCAGCGCCCGCGCGGTGTCCGCAGCGGCCAGCGCATAGCGGAAGGCCTCGACGTGAGCGCCGGCAAGATGCAGCCAGTGGCTGGCGGCGAGCAATTGAGCGGCCTGGTCCGGGTAGCGCTCCCGGAGGATCCGCCTGAGTGGCGCGTACAGCGTGAAGCGGTCCTCGGAGCCGGGCAGGCGGCGCAGGAACAGCTGCTGTTCGAGCAGCCGGTTGAGCGCCAGCGGGTCGTCGGCGAGGAAGGCGCAGAGCGGGCCGTCGACGAAGGGTGCCTGGGCGATGACCCGCAGCAGGTCGAGCGCCCGCGCCGACAGGCCGTCCAGCACTTCGTGGTCGAGGTAGTCCTGGATCAGCGCATTTCGGTGCAGCAGGCCGCTGGCACGCTGGCCGGCCGATTGCAACGAGAGCAGGTGCAGACGGATACCGGCAACCCAGCCGTCGCTCTGCCGCTGCAGGCCCTCGGCGGAAATGCTGCGGGTCATGTTCAACCGCGACAGCAGCAATTCGGTCTCGCCGCCGGTAAAAGCCAGCTCATCGCCATCCAGCATGAGCAGGTCGTCGGCCAGCAGCCAGCGGCCGATCTGCCAGGCGGGTCGGCGGCGGGCGCAGACCAGCCACTGCAGGTTGAGCGGGGAGGTCTCGACCAGGCGTTCGAGCCATTTGTCCGCAGCGGCCTCGGCGCTGTAACCGTCCAGCACGACGAGGGCATCGGCATGCCGTTGCAGGGCCTCCTCCACCTGGCCGGGGGAGACCCCGGCGGCGAGGCCGAGCAGCTCGGCGAGCCGACTGCAGAGGTGCCCGAGCCCGTCCGTCGAACTGTGCAGGTCCAGCCACAGTAGCGGCTGCCGGGCCCTCTCGGCGAACTGGCGGGCCAGTTCGCTCTTGCCGAAGCCGGCCGGCGCATGCAGTAGGCGGATGCGCCGACAACGTTCGGGCTCGAGCCGTTCCAGCAGACGAGTGCGCACGACCAGGCCCGGCATTCTCGAGGTGTCGCTTGACGTGGTCATACTGCTCGTCCTCCGGTCGCGGGGTCAGTGGGCGAATGTCACGGTCAGGCCGCAGTCCTGCCCTTCGACGAAGCCGTTCAACAAGGCGAAGAAGGCATCGGCATCGACGACCTGCTCGGGGGAGAATACCCCAGCTCCCTTCACCGCTCCCTGATGCAGCAGCGGCAGGAACAACGCATGGGGGATACCGGTGACCGCGCTCATGCCTCCGCTTGGCACATGCTTCAGGCGCGCTCCGGCGCGCGCCGGCCGGCCGTCCTTGAGGCCGCTGGCATAAGCCAGGATGCCCGGCGCGTCGGGACCTTCATGCTCCTGCAGGCGCTGTCGGCGCTTCTCGCGGCCACCGTCGCTGGTCAGCAGGGCAGCGGCCTGCTCCAAGCTCATCGCGCCGGCGCGTACTTGTTCCGCCAACTGGCGCAGGTCGTCGATGATGGTTTCGACACCGAGCATGCCGTTCAGGCAGTGGTGCAGACCGGTGTAGTGGCGCGGCAGGGTGACCGCCTCCGGGTGGCCGATGGTCCAGATATCCAGTTTGCCGACGCCCGGGTAGTCGAAGCCGCAATGCTCCAGCGGCAAGCGGTCCTCGACGCGACCGTCGCGCACCAGCGGAATCCTCTCGGTGAGGCAGTGCACCAGGTGCACTGCCGCCGCGTCGGTATTGGCCTCGTTCTCGTCGAAGAAACCATCATCCTCGTTGTGGGCATTGGACAGGCGCCAGGCCGAGTACAGTTCGTGCACTTCGTCCAGTTGCTCGGCAGCCTTGACTGCCAGCAGGTTGGCGATGCCAGGGCTGGCACCGAGCCCGATGACCGCTGTGACGCCCTGGCGCCTCGCCTCCTCGTCGAGGGCGAGCATGTCCAGGGTCGGCTCCCAGTCATCGCAGATGTCGCAGTAGTTCTTGCCTTCGGCGATGGCTGCACGCAGCACCGGCAGGCCAAACCGGAAGAACGGGCCGGCGGAGTTGAGGACCACGTCGCACTGGCGGATCGCCTGGCGCAGGGCGTTCTCGTCGGTGATGTCCAGGTAGATTGCGCGGATGCGCGGGTCGTTCAACGACCGGGCGAAGCGGTCGGCACGCTCATGGTCGATGCCGGCCAGGACGATCTCCTCGACGAACGGGAATCCCAGTGCGGTGCGGGCCGTGGTTCTTCCCATGCCGCCGCCGCCACCGATGGACAAAACTTTCATTAGGCCTCTCCTGCCTGATTGCGATTGGTTGGCCGAAGCGAAGTGCTCCGGCCTGATGGAGTGATTTCAGCGCACGCCGCTCTTGCGCAGCGCCGAAGGGGTGTAGTCGCTCATCCGCGCTTTGAAGCCATATTCGAAGTTGCGCGCCTCCTCGTTCTTCATGCCCAGCGCCAGATAGCGGCCTGCCTGCAGGTCGTAGAGGGCTTCGAGGGTGTAACCCATGTGCTGATGGTCGAAGTACTGCTGGGCATGCCCTTCACCTACGCGCCACAGTTGCCCCCGCCCGTCGAAGTGATCGGCCAAAGCGATCTGCCAGCTGTCCTCGTCGACGTAGAACACTCGCTTGGCGTAGATATTGCGCTGGCCTTCCTTGAGAGTCGCCTCGACCACCCAGACCCGATGCAGCTCGTAGCGCGCCAGATCCTGGTTGATGTGGCCAGCCTTGATGACCTGCTCGTACTTGAGCGCGGGAGAGTCCAACTCATAGCTGTTGTAGGGGATGTAAACCTCGCGCTTACCCAGCAGCTTCCAGTCGTAACGATCCATTGCCCCGCCGAACATGTCGAAGTTGTCGGTGGTGCGCAGTCCATCCGAGGCGGTACCGGGACCGTCGTACGCCACCTGCGGGGCTCGCCGGACGCGGCGCTGGCCAGAGTTGTAGACCCAGGCAAGACGCGGCTCCTTCAACTGGTCGAGTGTCTCGTACACCAGCAGCACGTTTCCGGCCAGGCGCGCTGGGGCAGTCACCTTCTGCTTGAACAGTTGCAGCAGGTTTTGTGCTCGCGCAGGCTCGATGCCCTCGGCCTGAGCCGGTTCGACAATTTCCTCCTCGAAATGCACGGTGGTGAAGTCGCCATTCACCTGGGGCGTTACCTGGGTGATCCAGCGCCGGAAATTGCCTCCGTGATAGCGGGCCTGGTGGTTCCATATCACCTCGGTACCCGTCTTAGGTAGCGGGAACGGGTAGTAGCTGGTGGTGAAGTTTTCGATGCTCAGTCCGTTCGAACCAAGTTTGGTGACCTCGGCATTGGTGGCGGCAGCCCTATAAAGACGCTCAGGCAAGGCGAGCGTGCGGTGGGTCGGATACACGGGCAGGCGATAGGTTTCCGGATAGCGGCGCAGCATCGCCAACTGCCCTTCGCTGAGGTGCTCGCTGTATCGATCGGCGTTCTGTGCAGTGATCACGAACAGCGGCTTCTCGCCGGCAAAAGGGTTGGAAAGAAAGCCCTTGCCATCGACACTGGCCGCGTCGATTGGCAAACCTCCGGTCCATGCGGGAATAGTCCCCTCTTTGTTGCCGGCCTTCTCGGCCCCCAGGGGAGTGAGGCCAGTGAAATCAGCCGCAACCACTGGCAGGCTGGAGCCGCCCATGACCAGCCAGGCGAAAGGCAACCATAAATGCATTCTCATGGCGTTTTCCTCTAGTTAGAAGCTGACACTGACGCTGGCTGCGACATAGTCGCGGTCAGTAGTCGGATTGAACTCGCCACCGAAGAAATCGGTGTAGGAAAGCGTGGCGCTGTAGCGGTTCTGGTAGCTGGCGTTGAGCGCCAGGTACACCGATTTGGCGCCCTCGTTGAAGTTGGGGCCATAGCCATCTACGTCGTGGGACCAGGCAATCTCAGGCGTGAGGTTGATGCCGGCAATGACGTTGCTGTATTCCAGGCTGGTAGCCAGGCGGTACCCCCAGGAGCCACTGGTATAGAAACCGTGGCCATTACAGTTGTCGGAGTTGTCGGTATTCAGAAGCCCCTCGCAGAGACCCGGGACACCCACTTCCCCGTAGCCGTAAATGGAGTCGCGGCCAAAGCGCAGTTCTCCGGGCCCGCTCTTCAGGCCACTGATGCGGTTGTAAGCCACCTCTCCCAGGAGCGACATACGCTCCGCACCCGCGATCTGATCAATGAAGTGGATCGCTGCCAGTTGCACCTGGCTGACCGGCATACGCTTGTAGCCCGCCATGTAGGCGCCGGGTCGCAGAGGACCGTTCTGGATCACCGAGGGGCTGATTGGCTGCCCTACCCCACCCCAGGCCGGCGGAAGGCCGGTCACCGAGTCGAGCCCGAGTGCGGCGAATGTGAGGTCTGTGCTATTGAGCTGCAGCGGCATGTTCGGCCGGTAGCTGAACTCCCCGCTAACCGAAGTGCTCCCGAGGGTGGTCTGGAAGCTCAGTCCATACAGGCGCATGTCCTCGGGGTACTCGATGAGGTAACCGGCCTTGGGCGAGTTGCCGACCAGGTTGGGATCAAAGCCCGGATCGGTCACATCCAGCACCGAACTGCTCGCGACGCTGTAAACGGGCATCCGGCTATGCAGGTTCATGGCATAGAGGCCGATTTCGGTGTCGTTCAGCTCAGGCACGAACCAGCGCAGCGCCACACCGTACTGCCCACCATCGCGAGCATCACGGTCCTTAAGGCGCGGGATGAACAGGTTGCCGGCATTGTTCGGGTTGAAGTCGCTGCCGAAGATCAGATTGCGATCATTGCAGCCATCGGCCACCACATCTGTACCCGAGAAGAAAGTGCCGCAGTTGTCGACCACGGTCTTGTCCCATTCGAGCTGGTAGAAGGCCTCCATGGACAGATTGTTGGCCAAGTCTTGGCCGAGATAGAACATGTTGACCGGGATCAGGCCCTCCTTGATCTCCGCGCCTGGGCGGCGGAAGGCGGCCACGTCGATGGGGTTGATCTGGTTGACGCCGCGGATGAACAGGTTCTCGCCCCAGCTGACCACCTGTTTGCCGAGGCGCGCTGTGCCGGCCAGCTCGTTGATTTCGTAGCCGGTATAGACGAAGGCGTCGAGAATCTCCGCACCCGAGGCTTTGGCGCTGCGGGCCCGGCCGCTGTCGTCAATGTCGTAAAGCCGCTGGTGACCATCCTTCAGCTCGAAGTCGTACCAGTACTTGCCCCGCAGAAATACACCGCTGTCGCCGTACTTCAGCTCCAGATCGTGAACGCCCTTGAAGGTATTGGAGATCAGGTCGTGTTTCTTGAAGTTCAAGCGACCGTCGTCGGACGACAGGGTCGATGCCGTCCCGCCGTTACCGACGCCAACGAAGTCCCGATCCGGATCACGCAGGGCCCAGCTCGCACCGACGGAAAGGGTGCTGTCGAAGCTCCCCTGGATCGCCCCGACATCAAAGTTCAGAGCCTGTGCCTGAGTGCCCAGGGTCAGAGAAATCAGCGACAGCAATATGGGTTGTCGCCGTATTGTCTTTATTGTTCTTAATCTCATAGCGCCTCCTGTGAAGGGGATGCCCCTCGGAGACGCCAGATTCGCAGTCACAACGTAGTAGAGAGAATGCCTCTTAGTAGGTATTCGCCACTCCCTCCCTCGTGTGATGCTTCAAAAATAACAGTAAGTATGTCTCCGGCCGACGCACCTACCAGTCCCTCCAACTGGCGGTATGGTGTCCACCTGCTGGGTGGACACCATTTAAAGCCCCTTGCGGAGGATCTCTCGTGGCAGGCCAACGCCACTCCTACTCCAAACCCCGAATCCCTAGCTGCTATACCGACGTTCAGGCGGGCATAGCTGGCAAAGGCCTTCAGGCTCGGGTCGACGCCCCGCAGCTGCCGTGCTCACCACAGTAGTAATTCTATAGAACATCGGATCCAAAAAAATTTCAGACCTGTATTACTCAAGGGAAGATGGGCAGGTATCGCCCTCTTCAGCCCTTCCCTTGGAACAGGAGTCTGAAAGATGACAGTTTGCTGCCCTTCTTGTGGTTCCCTTCGCATCGCAACCCGCAACCATGCCCGCAAGATTGGAGGCGTCGTCGGGGCCGTCGGCGGAACGGCCAGCGGTGCTGCCAGCGCCATGGCTGGCGCGCAAAGTGGCGCCGCGTTGGGGGCCTTCGCGGGTCCAGTTGGAATGACACTCGGCGGCCTCGCCGGTGCGATCTTGGGTGGCCTGGCCGGCGGAGTAGCCGGTGGCCTGGCTGGCGCCAAAATGGGTGAAGAGTTTGATACCCGTGTGCTCGACAACTACGAGTGCCAGGACTGCGGATTAGCGTTTTCGCACAACCGCGACTGACCCCACCCAGCAGTCGCAGATTCTGGGCTCAAAGCCCGCTTCCCTGAAGCTCTCCTCTCTACATCTTCTACGCGCCGAGAACTGGCCACCATCAGTTGGCCGGCGTCACATATTGCCTGTGGGCAAGGAGTTATCAATGGCTCATTTCATCGAAACTATGGCCTACGCCGGCGCCACCCCCTGGCACGGCCTGGGCAACCAGCTCACTCAGAAACAGCCCATCGAGGTCTGGCAACACGAAGCCGGCATGGATTGGCAAATTTTGGAGAGCCCCGTCCATTTCAAATCCGATGCCGTCGGCCACCTGGGCGCGATTCATTCCTTCCCCGAGCAAAAGGTGCTATTCCGTTCGGACACCAAGGCCCCGCTGTCGGTGGTCTCGCAGCGCTACCACACCGTACAGCCAAGGGAAGTGCTGGAGTTTTACCGAGACCTTACCGAGGTGTCCGGCTACGAGCTGGAAACCGCCGGCGTACTCAAGGGTGGCCGCAAGTTCTGGGCGCTGGCGCGTACCGGGCAAGGCGCAGCGCTCAAGGGCAACGACCAGGTCAACGGCTACCTGCTGCTGGCGACCTCCTGCGACGGCACCCTGGCCACCACGGCAACGCCGACCACGGTGCGCGTGGTCTGCAACAACACCCTGACCATCGCCCTGGACGGCACCAGCCGGGCGATCAAGGTGCCGCACAACACCCGCTTCGATCCCAAGGTGGTGAAGAAGCAACTCGGTATCGCGGTATCCCAGTGGGATGAGTTTATGTACCGCATGCGTGCGCTGGCCGAACGCAAGGTGCAATGGCATGAGGCGCTGGGCTTCTTCATGAACGTGATGTGCGAGACCAGCCCGACCGGCGCTCTACCCGAGCAACTACCCAACGAGCGCGCCCTGCGTAAGGTCCAGGAGCTGTACGAAGGTCGTGGTCGCGGTAGCCAGCTGGACTCGGCACGCGGCACCGCCTGGGGCCTGCTCAATGCCGTGACCGAGTACGTCGACCACGAGCGCCGTGCGCGCAGCAACGAGTACCGCATGGACTCGGCCTGGTTCGGCCAGGGTGCGCAGATCAAGCAACGCGCCCTGGATGCCGCGCTGCAACTCGCCGCTTAACCCTCAATTACCTCAACCCTCGCGCCCGGTCAGCCTTGTGCTGGTCGGGCGTTTTTATGTCTGCAGGTGAATACCATGAAAGCAACGTCATTGAACGGCAGCACCAGCAAGAAACGCCCTGCCCTGCGTCTGGTCAGCACCAAGGAGCTGCCGCGCGAGGACTGGCTGCAGATCCGCAAGCAAGGCATCGGCAGTTCGGATGCTGCATCGGCGGTCGGCCTGAATCCCTACAAGTCGCAGCTGGAACTGTGGCTGGAGAAGACCGGCCGGGATACCACGCTGCCGAAGGCCGATCCCCAGGATGAGGAAAGCCCGATGTACTGGGGCAACGTCCTGGAGCCCATCGTGGCCTGGCATTACAGCAAGCGCACGAAGAACAAGGTGCGGCGCATCAACGCCGTGCTGCAGCATCCCGATCCGGCGCTGCCCTGGATGCTGGCCAACATCGACCGCGAGGTGATCGGGGCCGACGATGTGCAGATCCTCGAATGCAAGACCGCCGGCATAAACGGCGCACGCCTCTGGAAGGAAGGCGTGCCTGAGTATGTGCAGTTGCAGGTCATGCACCAGCTAGCGGTCACCGGCAAGCAGGCCGCGGATGTGGCCGTGCTGCTCGGCGGCCAGACGCTGGAGATCCACCGCATCGAACGGGACGAGCAGATGATCGCGCGCCTGATCGAGTTGGAACGCAAGTTCTGGCACTACGTGGAGGCCGATACGCCACCGCCGGCCGATGGCACCGCTTCCGCCGAAACGGCCCTGCGTTGCCTCTATCCGGAGGACAACGGCCAGGTCGTCGACTTCAGCCACCACGCCGGACTGACCGCTGCCTTCATTGAGCTCAAGGCCGTTCGCCAGTCGATTGCCGACAAGGAAAAGCGCGAGGCCGAGCTCAAGCAGATGCTGCAACAGGCCATGGGCGATGCCAGCCGGGCAGAGTTCTCCAGCGGCTACGTCAGTTGGCGCAAAGCCAAGGACAGCGTCGGCCTCGATGTCGCTCAGCTGCTCCAGGACAAGCCTTACCTGCAGGCCAAGTACCCACTGCTGAAACCCGGTGCGCGGCGTTTCCTGGTCGGCTGATTTCCATCTCTTTCACCCCTCCCTCCCCTTGGCCAGTCCATGCAGTTAGCGCTGTGTGGCTGGCTTTTTTCATTTCCAGGAGAACCACCATGCTCAAAGGTTTGGCTATCACCCCGCCGGTGCTCGGGCGCATCTCCATCGGCAAGGTCATCGAGAAAAACGGCAAGCGTCTGCCGGAGAAGGATGACCAGTTCACCATCACCTCCCAGGTACAAGGCAAGGACGGCTGGCTGCTGCACCCACTCAACGACGAATTGCGCCAGGGCAAGGACGACAAGCTGCGCAGCATACCGGTGCGCCTGCTGTTCAACGAGCCAGAGCTGAATTTTCGCGCCGACTACACCCTATTCGACCGGCAGTCCGGACGCCCGCTTTGCGTGGGCAATGGCGAGACCTGCAAGCGCATCACCCAGGACGGCATGCAGTCGCTGTCCTGCCCTTCGCCGGATGCCTGCCCGCTGGCCAGGGGCGGCTTGTGTAAGCCCTACGGCCGGCTGAATGTGGTCATTGGCGACGACGATCCGCTGGGCAGCTTCGTGTTCCGCACCACCGGTTTCAACAGCATCCGCACCCTGGCGGCTCGCCTGCATTACTTCCAGGCCATCTCCGGCAACCGCCTGGCGTGCCTGCCGCTGGAGCTGCGGCTGCGCGGCAAGTCCACCCGGCAAAGCCATGGCACACCGATCTTCTACGTCGATCTGACGGTACGCGCCGGTATGGACATGACGGAGGCTCTGTTATCGGCCAATGAGCTCGATGTGCAGCGACAGGCCGCAGGCTTCGACCAGACCGCCTTGGATGAAGCGGCGCAGCGTGGCTTTGGCAATGGCGCGTTCGAGGACAGCGAGGAAGATGCTGGTGCCGTCGCCGAGGAGTTCTACCCCGCCGAGGAAAGCCCATCGGCATTCCCCCAGACAATCCAGGGGGCTTCGAAAGCCAGACTGGCCGAGAAGCTGGAGGCCCAAGCCCAGCGCCATACCCCACCGACTGATGACCATCAAGGAGCCCAGCATGCGCCTGCACAAGCTGAAGGCCGGTGAATCGACCGGCACCTACCTGGTCGAGTCACCGGTCACCGAAACCGACATCCTGTTGATGGCCCGCCAGTTGGCCAATTTGCGTCTGCGCCGAGGACGAGCACTGACCTCACCGAAGGAGGTGTTCAGCCACCTGCAGGCGCTGCTCGCCGACCATGAGCATGAGGTATTCGCCCTGCTTCTGCTCGACAGCCGGCATCGGGTGATTACCTTCCAGGAGATGTTCAGAGGCACGCTCGATGGCGCCAGCGTCTATCCTCGAGAAATCGTCAAGGTCGCGCTGGAACACAACACCGCAGCAGCCGTGTTGGTTCATAACCACCCATCCGGTGATCCAGAACCCAGCCAAGCGGATCTCAACCTGACGCACAAAGTGCGAGAGGCCCTGAATCTGGTCGGTGTGCGAACCCTGGACCATATCGTGGTGGGCCACGAGAGCTGCGTGTCGCTGGCAGAACAAGGCTACCTGTGAGGAAAAAGCCATGAAAAAGCTACTGCGGACCTTGGCTGCCGTGTTCATGTTCGCCGGCATCCTCGCGGGCTGCCTGGGCCTTCTGCTGCTGGTGATTATGATGGTCCGTTTTCCACCGCTGCTGATTGCCGTGCTGCTGACCTGCTGGATCTTCAGCCGATTACAACAGACTGCAGACGAACCACCCCACTGACAAAATGGCATGGACCAGCGTGAGCAGCACGCCAAGCTGCTCACGCTGGTCATGTCCTCTCCTTATTTTTTTGTCGTCCCAGCAAGTCACGGCCAGCTGCAGCAGCGTCTTGGTGATGTCGTCCTGCACCACCTGCCTCAGCGCCTGGCTGTACGCATCTTCCGGCAAACCGGGGTTCAGGCGTTTGAGCGCGGCCTGCACCTCGCGGGTGAACACCACCTCGCTGTCGCTGCGGCGCCCCAGCAGGCCGTCCTATCCAAAGCCTTCCTCGTCCTGGGCGGACAGCCCCTGCCAGCCGAGCTGCTTCTGTAGCAGTTCGACGGTAGGCGCCTGGATAAGTTGATCCTCGGAGTACTCTTTTTAGCCATTTCCCTTCCCCGATATGGCCAGCGCAATGCCTGCTGGCCAAAAACTTCCTTCGCCTGCCTACCTTCTCAGGCGTTTCGGACATTCTTTTGGACAGTCCCAGTGGATTACCCGACGGACTGTCCAAAAACCTACCCTCCGAGAAAATACTGAGCAGCTTTCAACTTGCCGTCCATGCGCACGAGCTCCTCCGACACCAGGCTCCCCGGCATCGTCCGTATAAGTGGGCGGAAGCCATGGCATCCAGCACCGCACTCCGACTGCTACGGTACTTGGCGTCCATTGCATGCTCACAGGCTTCCTTCAAGCCATCGCCATTCTTCAGATCCAGCACACCGCACTCCTTGTCCCGATCAGGAGGGCTTCCATTTTCAATGACTGCATCATGCCCACCTGTTCTGCGGGAGCAAAGCTGTCGCCCAGCAAAACCTCTGTGGTATAGCCCCTTCCAGCTGGGACGAGCAGCGAAGTCTCCACGCTCTCTGAGCCAATGGTGCCCCTGCCGCCGCCCGTTCCGTTTTGCTGACAACCACTCTGCTGGAGGGGCAGCACGTAAGACATTGCGAAGGGCTGTCAGAGCCGGCTCGCACCGAAGCCATGCTGGCCATCCCCATAAACCTTGGTGGCTGCCTTGCAGAGGTAGCTGGCCCTGTAGAAAAAGTCGGCCTGACTCTGCGGGTCATTGCGACGCAGACAGTAGGCTGAATTGGTCGGTATCTCGACCAGCCCCCTGACCGCTTCGACTGACAGCCCCAAGGCACTGGCCCATGCCCCCTCAAGACGGTTGAACATGTTGTCCCTTCCGGCCTCGAACTTGCCAAGGGCATTGAAGGCGTCGAAGTTCAGCAGGAAAGCCACGTGATAGTGAGGCCTTCCATGCTGCCCAGTCTCCCTAGCCCAGACGCACCGGACGTTACTGTCATGCGCATTCTTGTTCTGCATGCGCGCCATTCGACGATTGTGCCGTATCTTGGCCTTGAACGACTCGACAAATCGATCAATTACCTGATTCGTGCAATGGCTTTCAGGTAGATCAACGCCCGCAGGGAACCTCAGATCAACCCTAAATGCGAACACACGAGAATACTGCTGAACAGCCCGCTCCGTAGTGCTGCGGAGTCTTTCTAGATACTGCCGAATAAAAGGCCCTTTATCGACCTGAATAGGCATTCCACAATAGCTGCTTGCATCATGAATCATCAGATTTTTGTTTTGAGGATGACGCTGCATTTCCAAATACTCCAGTGCTAGTTTCATATCCTTCTAGCGATGAGTACTTTTTAACAGCACACCATCGAACACATCACTCAGGCATCTGTGAATGCCTGAAATCCATCACCTATACACACCCACTCCTAACGACACTTGATATATCAACAATAAAGCATACTACCAATACCGAAAGACCAAACAATTAAAGCACCCAGAGCCATCAGGTAGACGCCTAAAAATAACCATGCAAAACGTCAAAAATAAACTCTGGAAAAAAATTGCCACAGCCAGCTAACCTGACCGTGACAACCTCCGTCCTCAAAGCCAAAGCAAACTTTAAAGTCAAACCGAAACAGCCCTTTGCGTGTCGCGCTCTTCAATTCGATCTAGGATCCACTCTTTGACCTCACTCTCTAGCCAGCCCACACTCCGCCCTCCCAAGGAAATCGGCTTCGGGAACCAGTTTTCGGAGACATATTTGTAAACCGTCGAGCGCCCCAGACCAGTCATTTCCATCACCTGCTGCAGTCGAATTACTTTCATGATGAGCTCCTAATTTGACTCATCAGATCTGGCTTGCGCGTAATTCTTTACATTCAGCGAGCAGCGTCCACCCCAGAATACAGGGCAGAAACTTCAATCCAGCACACTCACAGCAACTCCGCCCCGCACTGACAGCAGAAATGCAGACGCACCACCCAACATGCGACTCCAACTGAAGAGGGGACATTTCGCAGATAAATGAACGACCGAGCACTCGACGCTCACCCTCCTCAGCCGTAGTCACAACTTGTCGCCTGCCGATCACCTCATTTGGACACCAGACACAGGCCTTTCCACTCGCAGGGAGCACCGGTGACAGATCCCACCATGCCCTGAGCACAAGTTTTACCTCATGAAAGCCCCGTGTATACTAGCATTAGAGCTACCTTTGACATTCTAGGAAAGCGCTAGGATTACACTAGAAAACATCTATAAAACATCTGGAAAACGACTATTTATCATCTATTAATCTACTAGAGATTGGTCAAATACTCCCATTCCATCACTTGCATCACTACCAGTAAGAGCCGCAGACATGGCAATCCACATAAACGACAAACTCCAAAGAACATTTCGCGGCTTAAATGCCGACAGCCGATTCACCACCTGGCTATGGTTCTTTATAAAGTTCCACTCCCCGCAAGCCTACTTAGGAGAATTCAGAAGCCCCGGCATGCGTGACCGAATGGCAGAGGTAATCAACCAGGACCCCCATCGCGCCGACTTTATAGAAGCGCAAAGTGCTATTTCCCTCCTACCCGCGCAAAGCCTGCAGTGGATAACAAATGACAAAAGACAAAATATTTTTCTAATCAGGAAGCTTGCCGAGAAGAATGGAAATAACTACTTAGTCAGCCCCGCCAATCTAACCGGAAGAGATCTAACCATTGCGACAATTGACACCTGGCAAACGGATCAGACTCAAAAGTCAGCGCTAGTAAGCCAGATAAAATGGGAATGGGAGCTCCATACAAGCTCAGACCATATGTTCAAATGGTTCGATGATGCAGATGAGCGCGAAAAACTGAATACCGCATGGGAAATGGCCAAAAACAAATATTCATCCTTGCTTTTCCAGCAAACCCCATTTCAAGAAAAAAACGACTTTATTATTTTTTTTGACTCGCAATTCCTCACAGCATCAGACAAAACCCTGCTTATGGAATCCATCAAGAAACGATGGAGCCAAAACAAATACCGCGCCAAAATGACAGGCAAGAAGCAATACAATTTCATCCTATCCGACAAGACCATCAAGCGACTTGACAATCTAGCCGATAAACATAACCTGAAGCGAACTCAAGTCCTAGATATATTGCTACAAATGGAGGAAGAAAAAGGAATTTACATCCCAGAAAGACTAAAACCGCTGATCGACAGCTAAACACTTCGCGGACAGAAAGATACATCCATAGCCGCGCCAAAAATATTCCACAGAGGCATCCAGATTATTAGCAAGGCTGCCAGAGGTTTACCAAATACCCATGCGAGAGCAATAAATTTTCGAGCACAACCAGCGAATTAAGAAAAACTCAGGAGCACCCCTTCGCCACAACTTGAGCATCAACTTCGTCGGCCCACGCCTGCATCATCTGGCGTCGTTCTTCCAGATACTCAGCCTGGTTGTAGCTTGCGCGCACCTTGTTTCTCTCGGCATGTGCCAACTGACGCTCGATCACGTCTGAGCGATATCCCATTTCGTTCAGCATGGTCGAGGCTGTCGCACGAAAGCCATGCGCCGAAAAGCCGATGCTGTCCTTGCCATTGAATCCCATGCGCTCAAGCGCCCGGTTCAGCGTCGTGGCAGTCATGCACTCGTTCGGCCTGCGATAGTTGGGAAATAGAAGCCGACGACCGCCCGTGTGGGTGTGCAGTTCACGCAGCAGATCGACCGCCTGCCTGGATAGCGGAACGATGTGCGGCTCTCGCATCTTCATGCGCTCCGCAGGAATACGCCACTCAGCCCGATCCAGATCGAATTCACTCCACTCCGCCTTGCGGAGCTCTACGGTGCGAACAAAGGTGAGCAGCATAAGGCGCAGCGCGATCACTGTAGTCCTGTAGCCGCCGTATTGTTCCAATGCCCTGGAGAAGTCGACTACCTGCTCACGACTGAGCGGCTTGTGATGCTGCACCTTGGGCCGGTGGATAGCGCCTTTCAGGGCTGCCGCCGGATCGGCGTCGGCGCGTAATGTCGCGACGGCGTATCGAAAGACCGCCGACGACCACTGCCTTACGAGCAGCGCCACCGTTGAAGCGCCTCGGGCTTCAATTCGATCGAGAATCTCCAACAGATGCGCGGCAGATACATTGCGTATCGGCAGCCTCCCCACGAAGGGGAAAACATCTGCCGCCATGAATCGCTCAACCTGGCGCAAGTAGTAAGGCGTCCAGCCTGGCGCCTTCTTTTTGATCCACTCGCGTGCAACCGCCTCGAAGGTGTTCGCGTTCGCAGCGCTGATAGCCAGCCGTTCGGCCTGCCTGTTGTGTGACGGATGGATACCCTGGCGAATCAGTGGCCTGGTCTTTTCCCTCTCGCTGCGCGCATCAGCCAGTCCGAACTCCGGGTAGCTGCCAATGGCAAACACATTCTCCTTGCCATCTATGCGATAGCGGAGTCGCCAGAGTTTGGCACCGGTAGGACGCACCTCAAGATACAACCCGCCACCGTCGGTCAGCTTGAGCGGTTTCTCGGCAGGCTTGGCGTTGCGAACCTTGGCATCTGTCAGGGGCATATCTGCGGGTATCCGAATTTCGATACCCGCAACGATACCCGCATTATTCGTAGATGCCAACGAACGCCATGGACGACAAGGGACGTTAAGCTACTGGTTTTGCTGGGCCTTACGAAGGCGAATAGACTCTTACGGACATCAATAGAAGCCAATGCTGCTTATCGATCATCAGCAGCATGGTGCAATCCTCAAGCGTCGGTCTTGGCGGGCTGTTCGGCGAGGGCCACGGCACGGAACATGGCGCGGCGCTTGTTCAGCGTCTCCTCCCATTCCAGTGCCGGGACCGAGTCGGCGACGATGCCGGCGCCGGCTTGCACGTGCAGTTCGCCGTCCTTGATGACCGCGGTGCGGATCGCGATGGCGGTGTCCATGTTGCCGTTCCAGGCCAGGTAGCCCACGGCGCCACCGTAGACGCCGCGCTTGACCGGTTCGAGTTGGTCGATGATCTCCATGGCGCGGATCTTCGGCGCACCGGAGAGGGTGCCGGCCGGCAGGATGGCGCGCAGTGCCGCCATGGCGGAAACGCCGTCCTTGAGCTGGCCGGTGACGTTGGAAACGATGTGCATCACGTTCGAGTAACGCTCGATCACCATCTTCTCGGTGACTTTCACCGAGCCGGTGCTGGAGACACGGCCGACGTCGTTGCGGCCGAGGTCGATCAGCATCAGGTGTTCGGCGAGTTCCTTGGCATCGGACAGCAGGTCTGCTTCCAGGGCCCGGTCGGCCTCCTCGGTGGCGCCACGCGGGCGGGTGCCGGCGATGGGGCGTACGGTGACCAGGCCATCCTCGACCCGCACCAGCACCTCCGGCGAACTCCCCACCACGTGGAAATCGCCGAAGTTGAAGAAGTACATGTAGGGGGTGGGGTTGAAGCAGCGCAGGGCGCGATAGAGATCGATGGGCGCGGCCTTGAAGGGAATCGACATGCGCTGGGAGATCACCACCTGCATGCAGTCGCCGGCCAGGATGTATTCCTTGATTTCCCGCACCGCTTGCTCGTAGTCCTCACGGGTGAAGCTGGAGCGGAAGTCCGGCTCGCCGCCCACCGGCTGGCTCGGGTCCACGCCCAGGCGCGGCACCACCGGCTGGCGCAGCTTCTGGCGCAGCTCGGCGAGACGCGCCTGTCCCTGTTCGAACGCATCGGGCTGATTCGGGTCGGCCAGTACGATGGCGTGCAGCTTGCCGGCCAGGTTGTCGAACACGATCACCGCATCGGACACCATCAGCAGGATATCCGGGGTGCCCAGCGGATCGGGATTCGGGCAGTTGGCCAGGCGTTTTTCCACGTAACGCACGCAGTCGTAGCCAAAGTAGCCCACCAGACCGCCATTGAAACGCGGCAGGCCGGCGATCGGCGCCACCTGGTAGCGCTCCTTGAATGCCTCGACGAAGGCCAGCGGGTCTTCGCAGTCGTGGGACTCGACCTCGACGTCATCAACGCTGACGCCGACTTTCAGGCCATGGGCCCGCAGGACGGTACGGCTCTGCAGGCCGATGATGGAATAACGGCCCCATTTCTCGCCGCCCTGCACGGACTCCAGCAGGTAGGAGTAGGGGGTGTCGGCGAGCTTCAGGTAGAGGGACAGCGGGGTGTCGAAGTCCGCCAGGGTCTCGAACGCAAGCGGAATGCGGTTATAGCCTTCGGCGGCCAAACGCAGGAATTCTTCGCGGGTCATGATCAGCCTCGTGGGCGGGGAGTCCGCTGGGGACTCCTTGAGATGAAAACATCGGTGTGCAAGCGCGCCGGAGCATCCGGCCAGAATGAATTCAGGCGCGCCAGCGCCAACGGGCGACAGCCTTGATGATCTTCATTCCTGCTCGTTCGAGCCAATGCTTGCTGGGAACCACCACGTTTGCGTCTCGTTGAGGCGGATTGTCGGAGGAGTCCGGCGACATTAGCGCAGCGTCGTAAGCGGCGCAACCGCCAGGAAGCAGCTCACGCAGGTCATCCACCACCAGGGCCGGCGCCTCTTCGGCGATGGGCCGACCGTGGTTGTAACCGTAGCTCAGGGCCACGCATTTCACCCCGGCGGCCTTGGCCGCGAGCACGTCGTTGCGCGAGTCGCCGACAAACAGCGCCTCGGCGCGACCGACCCCGGTCATGTGCATCACATGGAGCAGCGCGGCCGGATCGGGCTTCTGCTGCGGCAGGGTGTCGCCGGCAATGATCAGCGGGAAGTAACGGCCCAGCTTCATTTCGTCCAGCAGCGGTGCGACGAAGCGCTCGGGTTTGTTGGTGACCAGCGCCAGCTCCACGCCCTTGTTCTTCAGCCACTTGAGAGTTTCCGTCACTCCCGGGTAGACCGTCGTGAGGGCGTGACTGTCCGCGTACGCCTCCATGAACAGTTCAAGTCCGCGCTCGGCATCGCTGTCGTGCACGGCGGCATGGTCGATATCACCGGCCAGGGCGCGACGCACCAGCACCCGGGCGCCGTTGCCGACCCACTCGCGGACCCGCTCGACACCCGCCGCCGGACGGCCGAGGGCGCCCAGCATGCGATCGACAGCGGCCGCCAGATCCGGGACCGAGTCCACCAGGGTGCCATCCAGGTCGAACATCACCAGGCGTGGCAGTTGTCCCTCGAAGAGTTGCTGCAAGGCGCTCATATCAGGCCAGGGCCAGTTCGGCACGCATGGCGGCGATGACTTCGGCGTAGTCGGGCGCGTTGAAGATGGCGGACCCGGCGACGAAGGTGTCGGCCCCGGCTGCGGCGATCTCGCGGATGTTCTTCACGTTGACGCCGCCATCGATCTCCAGACGGATGTCACGGCCCGAGGCGTCGATCAATGCACGGGCCTCACGCAGCTTGTCGAGGGTCCCTGGAATGAACTTCTGCCCGCCGAAGCCGGGGTTGACGCTCATCAGCAGGATCATGTCGACCTTGTCCATCACGTACTTGAGCACGTCCAGCGGGGTCGCCGGGTTGAACACCAGGCCCGACTTGGCGCCGCCGTCGCGGATCAGTTGCAGGGAGCGGTCGACGTGCTCGGAGGCTTCCGGGTGGAAGGTGATGTAGGTGGCGCCAGCCTCGATGAAGTCGCCGATGATGCGGTCCACCGGCTTGACCATCAGGTGCGCGTCGATGGGCGCGGTGATGCCGTACTTGCGCAAGGCCGAACAGACCATGGGGCCGATGGTCAGGTTGGGCACGTAGTGGTTGTCCATCACGTCGAAGTGAACGATGTCGGCGCCGGCGGCGAGAACGTTCTCCACCTCCTCACCCAGGCGGGCGAAATCGGCGGAAAGGATCGACGGTGCGATGGCGAAGGGCTGCATGGCTGACCTCAGGGCAGAATCACGGTGGCGCGAATTGTAGCCGGGATGGATAGCGCGCGGCGATTCGACCGATGACTGAGGGCAAGGGAAAAAAGAACCCGCCCGCACGGGGAGCGGGCGGGCGGAAGGGCGGGGCTTATTCGGGCATCGACGTGCGCAGGCGCTCGCTGCGGCCACGCAGCCACTCCAGCACCAGCAGCAGGGCGACCGAGAAGCCGATCAGCAACGTCGCGGCGGCGGCGATGGTGGGGCTGAGGTTCTCGCGGATACCGCTGAACATCTGCCGCGGCAGGGTGGCCTGCTCGGGGCCGGCGAGGAATAGGGTCACCACCACCTCATCGAACGAGGTGGCAAAGGCGAACAGCGCGCCCGAGATCACCCCCGGCGCGATCAGCGGCAGGGTCACCTTGAAGAACGCGGTCAGCGGCGGCGCCCCCAGGCTGGCGGCGGCGCGCACCAGGTTGTAGTTGAAGCCCTGCAGGGTCGCCGACACGGTGATGATGACGAAGGGCACGCCGAGCACGGCATGCACCAGGATCAGCGAGATGTAGCTGTTGCCCAAGCCCAGCGGCGCGAAGAACAGGTAAGCGGCGACACCGATGATCACCACCGGCACCACCATCGGCGAGATCAGCAGGCTCATGACCAGCGCCTTGCCGCGGAACTCGCCACGGGTCAGGCCGATGGACGCCAGGGTGCCGAAGACCATGGCCAGCACGGTAGCCGCCGGGGCGACGATCAGGCTGTTGGTCAACGAGCGCATCCACTCCGCCGAATTGAAGAAGTCGGCGTACCAGCGCAGGGAGAAGCCTTGCAGCGGGTAAACCAGGAAGGTGCCGGAGTTGAACGACAGCGGGATGATCACCAGCACCGGCAGGATCAGGAACAGCAGCACCAGGCCGCAGAGGCCGCGCAGGCTGTAGAACCACAGGCGTTCGACCGGGGACATGTAGGGACTCAGCATTTTCTTGTTCTCCTCAGCCAAGACGCAGGCGGCCGGCGCCCACCAGCCAGGTGTAGACGACGTACAGCACCAGGGTGGCGAACAGCAGCATGCCGCCCAGGGCCGTGGCCATGCCCCAGTTGATGGTGGTGTTGGTGAAGAAGGCGACGAAGTAACTGACCATCTGGTCGTTCGGGCTGCCCAGCAGCGCCGGGGTGATGTAGTAGCCGATGGACAGGATGAACACCAGCAGGCAACCGGCGCCGACGCCGGCCATGGTCTGCGGGAAGTACACCCTCCAGAAGCTGGCGAACGGGTGGCAGCCGAGGGAGATCGCCGCGCGCATGTAGCTGGGGGAAATCCCCTTCATCACGCTGTAGATCGGCAGGATCATGAACGGCAGCATGATGTGCACCATGGCGATGTAGACGCCGGTACGGTTGAACACCAGTTGCAGGGGTTGGTCGATCAGCCCCAGTTTGATCAGGGCGCCGTTGATCAGGCCGCCGGACTGCAGCAGCACGATCCACGCCGCCACCCGGACCAGGATGGAGGTCCAGAACGGCAGCAGCACCAGAATCATCAACAGGTTGCCCTGCCGGGTCGGCAGGTTGGCCAGCAGGTAGGCCAGCGGGTAGGCCAGGAGCAGGCAGATCACCGTGATCACCGCGCTCATCCAGAAGGTGCGGGCGAAGATGTCCAGGTAGATGGCCTGGTCCGGGGTGGCCGGCGCCAGCTCGCCGAGGTCATCGATGCGATGGTCGAGGGCGGCCAGCAGGTAATAGGGGGTGACGTGGCTGGTATTGCGGCGAATGACCTGCCAGTAAGCCGGGTCGCCCCAGCGCTCATCCAGGGACTCCAGCGCGTCCTTGTAGGCGGCCGGCTCGGTCTTGAACGGCAGGGCGCGGGCGGTCTTGGCCATCAGGCTGCGGTAGCCGGCCAGCTCCATGTTCAGGCGCTTGGAAAGGTCGCCGATGGTCTGGTTCTTGCGCGCCGCGGCGAGGTCCTCGGCCAGGGCCTTGTACACCGGCTCGGCGGGCAGCGCCTTGCCGTCCCAGGCGGCGATGGCGTCGACGGTTCGCGGCATGGAGCCGACCACTTCCGGGTTGTTCACACTCCTGTAGAGCAGCGCGCAGATGGGCACCAGGAAGGTCAGCAGGAGGAAGATCAGCAGCGGCAGGATCAACGCCTGGGACTTCAGGCGGTTCATCCGCTCGGCTTTGGCGAGGCGCTGCTTAAGGCTGGGGCCGGCGACCTCGTTCAGGGGCACTGCAGTGGCCATGGCGAACTCCGTTGGAACAGGATAGGACTTGCGGCCCGAAGGCCGGGGTGAGGAGCGGGCCCCTCCCCCCCAAGCCCCTCTCCTGGAAGGAGAGGGGGATTCACGCAGCCTTACTTGGCTGCCCAGGCGTTGAAGCGCTGTTCCAGCTGCTCGCCGTAGTCGGCCCAGAAGGTGACATTCATGGCGACCTGGTCCTTGATGTTCTCCGGCGTGGTCGGCATGTCTTTCAGCAGGCCCTTGTCCAGCAGCGACACGGCCTGGGTATTGGCCGGACCGTAGGCGATGTTCTCGGAGTAGATCTTCTGCTGCTCGGGCTTGACCGAGAAGGCGATGAACTCCATGGCCTTGTCGACATCCTTGGCGCCCTTCGGGATGGCCCAGGAGTCGAAGTCGTAGATGCCACCGTTCCACACCACCTGAAGGTTGCTCTCCTTCTGCACGGCGGCGATGCGACCGTTGTAGGCGGAGCTCATGACCACGTCGCCGGAGGCCAGGAACTGCGGCGGCTGCGCGCCGGCTTCCCACCACTGGATGCTCGGCTTGATCTCGTCCAGCTTCTTGAAGGCGCGGTCCTGGCCTTCCTTGGTGGCGAGCACGGTATAGACATCGGCCGGCTTGACGCCGTCGGCCATCAGGGCGAATTCCAGGGTGTACTTGGCGCCCTTGCGCAGGCCGCGCTTGCCGGGGAACGTCTTCACGTCCCAGAAATCGGCCCAACTGGTGGGAGCGGTTTTCAGCTTGTCGGCGTTGTAGGCCAGCACCGTGGACCACACGAAGAAGCCGACGCCGCAAGGCTGGATGGCACCGGGCACGAAATCCTCGGCCTTGCCGAACAGGGCGGGGTCGAGTTCCTCGAACATGCCTTCGTCACAACCGCGGGACAGCTCGGGGGACTCCACCTCCACCAGGTTCCAGGAGACGCTGTTGGTGTCGACCATGGCCTTCACCTTGGCCATCTCGCCGTTGTACTCGCCAGCGATGATTTTGTTGCCAGTGCTCTGCTGGTAGGGCTCGTAGAACGCCTTGACCTGCGCATTCTTGTTGGCGCCGCCAAAGGACACCACCGTCAGGTCTGCCGCCAGGGCCTGAGCGGCGCAGGCCATGCCGAGGGCGATGGCGGTGAGTTTCAGGGATTTCGACATTTTTATTTTCTCCACAGTGCAGGGTTGCTAATGCCTTGGCGCCGCCGCGTCATTCCGCCAACAGCGGGTCCAGTGCGCGGACGTGCTCCACTTGCCAGCCGAGCGGCACCACATCGCCCACCGCCAATGCGGGGTCGAGCTCGGCAATGGGTTGCTTGACGAAGAAATCGGGCTTGCCGCAGACCTCCATGCGAATGCGCACGTGGTCGCCCAGGTAGATGAACTCGGCGACGCGCCCGGAGAAGCGGTTCACGCAGTTTTCACTGTGGCCATTGAGGCGCACGCGTTCCGGGCGGATCGACAGGGTCACCGGCTCGCCCGGTTGACCGACCCTGATCGCCAGGGCCTCGACCTTCTCGCCACGGGCCAGGCGCACGACGCACCTGTCGCCTTCACGGCTTTCCAGTTGCCCCGTCAGGCGATTGTTCTCGCCGATGAAGTTGGCCACGAAGGTGTTCTTCGGCAGCTCGTAGAGCTCGCGCGGCGGGGCGATCTGTTGGATCTCGCCCTGGTGGAACACCGCCACGCGGTCCGACATGGTCAGGGCCTCGCCCTGGTCGTGGGTGACGTAGACCACGGTGACACCCAGGCGCTGATGGATGTGCTTGATCTCCATCTGCATGTGCTCGCGCAACTGTTTGTCGAGGGCGCCGAGAGGTTCGTCCATCAGCACCAGCTGGGGTTCGAACACCAGCGCGCGGGCCAGGGCGACACGCTGCTGCTGGCCACCGGAAAGCTGGCCGGGGTAGCGGTTGCGGAAGGCGTCCAGCTGGACCATGGACAGCGCGCGCTTGACCCGCTCGCTGGCGTCGGTCTTGCTCATGCCGCGCACCGACAGCGGGAAGGCCAGGTTCTCGGCCACCGTCATGTGCGGAAACAGCGCGTAGTTCTGGAACACCATGCCGATGTCGCGCTTGTGCGGGGGAACGTTGTTGATGGAGCGGCCGGCCAGGAGGATCTCGCCACTGGTGGGGGTTTCGAACCCGGCGAGCATCATCAGGCTGGTGGTCTTGCCGGAGCCGGACGGCCCGAGCAGGGTGAGGAATTCGCCTTTGCGAATGTCCAGGTTGAGGTCTTTGACGATCAGGGTCTCGCCGTCGTAGCTCTTCTGTACGCCGCGAAAGCTGACCAGGATGTCGCTGCCTTGTGTCTCGGCCATAACCGCACCTTTGTTTTTGTGTCTGCCGTAGGCAAAAGCCTAGAGAAGGCGGCAAGGCACGCAAATCGGGCGGTATGAGAGATTGCTATAAGGCTTAGAGACTATTAATTGTAGGGATTGCCCTACAAACAATAGCGAAACAATCAGACATTCAAAGCAGCTTGTGCTCCACGGCGTACTTCACCAGGTCGGCCACCGAGTGCAGGCCAAGCTTCTGCATCAGACGCGCCTTGTGGGTACTCACGGTCTTGCTGCTCACAGCCAGTTGCTGGGCGATTTCGTTCACTCCATCGCCACGCACCAGTCGCTCGAACACCGAAAACTCCCGCTCTGAAAGCAGGGTATGGGCGGGGCGGGCATCGGTCAGCCCCACCTCGAACACCATGCGGTCGGCCAGCTCCGGGTCGATGTAGCGGCCGCCCGCGGCCACCTTGCGGATGGCAGTGAGCAGCAGCGCCGGATCGCTGTCCTTGGTGGCGTAGCCGGCGGCGCCGATCTTCAGCGCCCGCGCGGCCATCTGCGCTTCGTCGTGCATGGAAAGCACCAGCACCGCCGGCGGATTGCTCAGGGCACGGATGCGCGGAATGGCTTCGAGGCCGTTGACGCCGGGCATGGAAATGTCCAGCAGCACCACTTCACAGGGTGTCTGGCGCAGGGTTTCCAGGAGTTGCTCGCCGTTGGCCGCCTCGCCAACCACGCAAAGGTCCTTGGCCAGGCCGATGAGCTGCTTGATGCCCTCGCGGACAATGGTGTGGTCTTCGGCCACCAGTACTCGGATCACGCCACTTTCTCCTTATCCAATGCCACGCGCACGCAAAGGCTGGTGCCCTCCCCCGGCTGGCTGTCGATCTGCAGGCTGCCGCCCAGCATCAGCACACGTTCGCGCATGCCCACCAGGCCGAACGAACTGCCACGCCCGGCGCCGGTATCGAAACCGCGTCCATCGTCGCTGATGCGCAGGCAAAGCATGCCGTCTTCTTCATAGAGGCGAACGTCCACAGTATGCGCCTCGGCATGGCGCATGACGTTGGTCAGCGCCTCCTGCAGCACCCGGAACAGGCCCACGGCCTTGGCGTCGGACAGCGGCGGAAGCTGTTCGGGCACCTCCACCAGGCAGGGGATCTGGGTGCGTGCTTCGAAGCGTCGGGCCTGCCATTCGATGGCCGAGGCGATACCGGCATCGAGGATCGGCGGTCGCAGCGCGGTGGCCACATCGCGCACCAGTTGGAAGAGCTGGGCGATCAGACGTTTCATGCTCTCCAGCCGCTCGCGCAGGCCGACATCGAGGCCGGCGAAGGCCAGTTCGCACATGGAAGTCTCCAGTTTGAGCACGGTGAGCACCTGGCCCAGTTCGTCGTGCACCTCGCGGGCGATACGCGCCTTTTCTTCTTCCCGCACGCTTTCCAGGTGCGCCGCCAGCTCGCGCAACTGCGCGCGGGAAGCGGCCAGCTCCAGCTCGATCTGCTTGTTGTCGGTGATATCCCAGACCACGCCGTCCCAGACCGCGCGGCCGTCTTCGAAGAGCCGCGCGCTTGCCTTGATGTCCGCCCAGCGCAGTTGGCCGTCACGGGTAAGGATGCGCCCCTGCCAATGCCAATCGCGCTCGCCGTCCAGTGCCTGCAGCTGGCTTGCCCAGTACTCGTCGCGATCGTCCGGATGCACCAGGCCGCGAATGCCGCGCCCGGTGCTCAGCAGCTCGCTGGCGCTGTAGCCCACCAGCCCCTCGCTGCCTTCGCCGATGAAGGCGAAATCGGTCGGCGCGCCGGCCCTCGGCCGCTCCAGGCGAAATACCAGCCCGGGTACGTTGGAGGCGATGCCCTTGAGCCGCGCCTCGCTTTCCTCCAGGGCCTCGCGGGCGCGACGCCGCTCGGTGGCATCGGCCAGGAACACCACCAGGTACTCGGAAGTGCCGAAACGCAGGAAGCTCAGCGACACATCCGCCGGCAGCCAGCGGCCGTCGAGGCGCCGGCAGCGGGTCTCGAAGCTCAGCGGCCCTTCGTCACTGTTGCGCGCGCGGCGCCAGAGGTTGAGCCAGCGGTCCATGTCCAGTTCCGGCTGAACATCCGCCAGGGGGCGATCCGCCAGGCCGTCCGGTGCATAACCGAGCATCTGTTCGGCGGCGCGGTTGGCGTAGCGCACGTGGCTGTCCCAGTTCACCCAGAGAATGCCAAGGGTGCTGTGGTCGATGGAGAACTGGGTGAGGCGCAAGGCCTCCTCGGCGGCGTCGCGAAGCTGCAGCGCGTGACGGGCATCGAGCAGTTGCCGCTCCAGCCGGCTCCGCTGCCGCCGCAGCCAGGTGATGATGGCCGCCGCCGCCAGCAGCAACATGCCGAGCAACAGGCTGAAGCTCCGCCAGAAGCTGGCGGAATCGCGCAGGCGCGGATACTTGGGTTGCAGCCAGCGCTCGCGAAGCTGGTCGAGGTCCTTCGGCGGCAGGCTGAGCAGAGCGATGTCGATGATCGCCGCCAGCTCCGGCCAGTCACGCCGCGAAGCCACACGCAACAGCTGGGAAAAGCCGATGTCGCCCACCACCGCCAGCCCGGCGAACTCCTGCTCGCGGGACAGGCGGCTGAGTTGTGCCTCGTCCAGCACGGCATAGCGCACCTGCTCGGCGAGCAGCGCCTGCAGGGCCTGGCGCTCGCTGGCCATGGGCTTGAGGTTGAGATTGGAGTAGGTCGAGCGCAGGTAGTCGGCCACCGCGCTGGGCTGGCGCAGGGCGACCGGGGAGGTGGCGTCCAGTTGCTCCAGGTCCACCGCCGCGCTGCCCTCTCGCTCGCCCACCAGCAACTGTGAAACACGCAGGTAGGGATCGGAGAACAGCCACAGGCGCAGGCCGGCAGGCGTCTGCACCAGCCCTGGAGCGAGGTCGATCTGCCCGGCACGCAGCGCCTGCTCCAACTCGCCCAGGCTGTCGTAGGTGCGCCAGACCAGTTCCACGCCCATGGCCTTGGCCAGCCAGTTCATCAGCTCGACATTGGCCCCCGACAACTGCTGGAGGCGCCGGTCCAACTGGACATAAGGCGCCTGCAGGACGGCCCCCGCGCGCAGCTGGCCATGCTCGTCGAGCCATTGCCGCTGCCCCTCGTCCAGGGACAGCGAGCGCGGCGCCGCCAGCACGGGTAGCGCCAGGCAACCGGCGAACAACAGGGAAAGCAGCACTCGGATCATCGAAAGCCAACCGCAACGGAGGGAAACAGCCGACATACCTTACTCCAGCCACGGCGCACCATGCGAAGGCTCGGCCTGACAAAAACCCGGCGAGCCATTAGGCTCCAGCTTCCCAGCTCGACCAGGACCAGCACCGATGCTTCGCGCCTTTCGCCCAATCCTTGCGGCCCTTTGCCTCACCCCGCTGCTCGCCTCCCCTGCCCTGCTGGCGGAGGAAGGGGCCACGGCCCCCGGGGAGCACGCACCGCTGGTGGAACGCGCGCCCCTGGAAGAACGCAGCCGAGAGGAGGCCAGCGGCCTGGAGCGTCAGCTCCCCCAGCGGGCACAACAGCAGCTCAAGGCCGGCACGGAACCTGTCCTCGCGCTCTGGCAACCCGCCAATGTCGGCACCCCCAAAGGCCTGGTGATCCTCCTCCCCGGCGACGGCGAAACCGCCGACTGGCCGGAAGCCGTAGGCCCGCTGCGGCGACGCTTGCCGAACGCCGGCTGGAGCACGCTGGCCCTGACCTTGCCTGATCCAAGCGGCGACCCGCCGCCGCCCCGGCCACCGAAGGCCGAGGAAGCAACCAAGGCCGAACCCGCGGTCAGCCCGGAAAAGGCCGAGGAAGAAGGTCCGTCCACCACCGAACAGGCCGGCAGCGCCGAACCCAGTACCGACCCGGCGCCGCCGCCGCTGTCCCGCGACGCCATCCAGAAAACCCAGACCGAGCGGGTGTTCGCGCGCATCGAAGCGGCACTGGCGTTCGCCCGCGAGCAGCAACCGAAATCCATTGTGCTGCTGGGCCATGGCACCGGCGCCTACTGGGCGACGCAGTTCCTCGCCACCCAGGAACCGCAGGACGTGCGCAACCTGCTGCTGGTCGCCGCCGAGTTGCCCGCCGGCTATGAACCGCCGCTGGAGGAATCGCTGCCCGCGCTGAAGCTGGCCACCGGCGACTTCTACTACAAGGACCAGCCGGCCGACCGCGACGCCGCCCTGCGCCGCCTGCATGCCAGCAAGCGCCAGAAGCACCCGGCCTACATCCAGATCGCCATGAAGGGCCTGCCGGCCGATCCCGCCACCGAACAGGAACAGTTGATCCGGCGCATACGCGGCTGGCTCAGCCTGCACCTGGAGGCGCAAGGCGGCGCGACACCGAAGGACGATTGAAGCGTCAGCGAAAGCCGTGGCGTTCGCGGATCAGGTTGTAGGCACTGTGCAACTCGCGAGTTCGGTCGGTGGCGGCGCGGACCACGGCCGGACTGGCGCCTGAACCCGCAAGCTTGTCGGGGTGGTTCTGGCTGAGCAGGCGACGGTAGGCACGCTTGATCACCGCCGGCTCGCAATCGGCGGTCACGCCCAGCAGGGTCAGCGCATCCTTGTAGCTGTTGCCCGGTTTGGACGGCAGCCCCCGAGGCGTGTCGTAGCCAGCACCAAGGGCCTCCACCCGGGATGCGGCAAACCCCAGCCAGTGCCCCCATTGCAGGATGAGCTTGCGTTCGTGCGGACCGATCCGGCCATCCGCTGCCGCCATCTGCCAGCAACTGCGCAGCAGGCGTTCAGCCGCCGGCCGCTCGTCCCTCAGCCTGCGCAGGCAGGGCTGCAGGTTGTCGCCACCGGCTTTGCCTCGCTGGAAGGCGGCAATGGCACGACGAGTACCGGCCTCATCCAGCCCCATGCGCTTCATCTCGGATCGCGCTTGCTGGATATGGGCCTCCTGCACGCGACCGTCGCTCTTGGCCAGCCGGCCAAGAAGAACGAACAGCAGGTCCTGCGGTTCGATGGCGGAAGAGCCTCGCATATGGGCCCGCAGGGCGCTCCAGGAATCCAGCCGCAGGCGCCGGTCAAGCACGTGCCCCAGCAAGCCGCCGAGCAAGGCACCCGGAATGCTGGCCAGCGCGAAGCCCGCGGCGACGCCGATCAGGGTAGCCGGCCAGACCAATTCAGGCCCCCACCGCCAGCAGACGCTCGACGTCCGCCAGGCGTTCGTGGGTGCCGACATCCACCCAGCGCCCGGCATGGTGCTCACCACTCACCTGCCCCGCCGCCATGGCCTGGCGCAACAACGGCGCCAGCTTGAAGGCGCCCGCCTCACAGCCCTCGAACAGGCGCGGATGGAGTACGGCGATGCCGCTGTAGGTAAGGCATGGCTCACCCTTGTGCGCATCACTGACCCGGCCGTCGGCCAGATGGAAGTCGCCGTGCGGATGATGCGTCGGGTTGTCCACCAGCACCAGATGGGCGAGGCCCGCCAGTGGCTGGCGCAGTCGGCTGAAATCGAAGTCGGTCCAGACATCGCCGTTGACCACCAGGAAAGGCTCGTCCCCCAGCAACGGCAAGGCGCGGAAGATACCGCCGCCGGTTTCCAGCGGCTCACCTTCGGCGGAGTAACGAATGGACAGACCGAATCGCGCGCCATCGCCCAGGTAGTCCTCGATCTGCTGGCCGAGCCAGGCGTGGTTGATCACCAGCTCGCTGAAACCGGCCCGCGCGAGGGCACGGAGATGGAACTCGATCAGCGGCGTACCGGCGGCGCGCACCAGCGGTTTGGGGGTATGCAAGGTCAGGGGGCGCATGCGTTCGCCCTTGCCCGCGGCAAGGATCATGGCCTTCATGGGCGGGCGGCCTCGTCCTGCGGCAGCCCGGCGAGCAACTCACCCAGTTCGGCGAGCTCGGGCCGGCGCTCGATCACTGCCTTTATATAGGCAAAGAAGCGCGGCACATCGCCCAGGTACTTCGGCTTGCCGTCGCGGTGGCAGATGCGCGCGAAGATGCCGATGACCTTGAGGTGCCGTTGTACCCCCATCAGATCGCTGGCGCGGCGGAATTCGGCGAAATCGGCCTGCACCGGAATTCCGGCTTCGCGGGCCAAACCCCAGTAGCGTTCCAGCCAACCGCTCACGCGCTCCTCGGGCCAACTGAGGAAGGCGTCCTTGAACAGGCAGGTCACGTCATAGGTGACCGGGCCGTAAACCGCATCCTGGAAATCCAGCACGCCGGGGTTCGGCGAACTCAGCATCAGGTTGCGTGGCATGTAGTCGCGGTGCACCAGCACCTGGGGCTGGGCCAGGGCGCTGCCGATCAGCAGGTCGCAGATGCGCTGCCAGGCGGCCAGGCGCTCGCCCCCCAGCTCGATGCCGAGATGGCGCTGCAGGTACCACTCGGGAAAGAGCTGCAACTCGCGACGCAGCAGGGCGTCGTCATAGCTCGGCAGGGGTACGTCGAGGCTGCGCTTCTGGAACGTCAGCAGGGCCTTGAGGGCGTCGTCGAACAGCGGGTCGGCGTTGTCGGCATCGATGACGTCGAGGTAAGTCTGGCGTCCCAGGTCGTCAAGAATCAGGAAGCCCTGTTCCACATCGGCCGCCAGGATGCGCGGCACATGCACGCCGGCTTCGGCGAGCATGCCCGCCACCTTGACGAAGGGGCGGCAGTCTTCGCGGGGCGGCGGGGCGTCCATCAGGATCAGGGTGCGGTCTTCGGCTTCCCAGCGAAAGTACCGGCGAAAGCTGGCGTCGCTACTGGCTGGAATCAGCCTGGCAGCAGGCACGGTGCCCCAGCCTTGGGCAGTGAACAGGGTGGGCAACTGCTGGTCCAGCCATTGGCTCAGCTGCTGAAGGCGCAGGTCTTCGTGATGCATCGGGTGGTCTCCGGCGGCGCTAGCCGTTGTGCGGGTCATGCTTTATTATCCAGCATCTTTTTCAGCCCATCGAGAGGCGTGCGGCCCCAGCGGGCCGAAGGCGCGCAGGAAGCCCGGACTAACAAGATGGCAGTAAGATCCCCCGCGTTTCGTAGAAAGTTCCCCCTGCTGGTGACCGGCAGCCTGCTGGCCCTCCAGCCAGTAGCCACCTCATTCGTCATCGCTGCAGAGCAATTCGATTGCCAGCCTTCCGCCACCGGCGGCTGGGCCTGCTCGCCCAAGGCCAGCGCCGACAGCCTGCCACCGCGCCCGGTGCACAGCGACAGCGCCGTAAGCTCGACCATCGGCACTGCCCCCCAGGCCACCGAAGGCGGCAAGACCACCCTGGTCACCGAAGCCGGAGGCAAGGGCCTGGCGTCCCGCAGTGCCGACTACAGCCACCTCGACTGGGTCCCGCGCGATAAGCTCACCCCCTCGCAACTGGCCGAGGCCGGCCCGTACTGCGCCGGCGCCTATATCGAGCCGCCGCGTCCGGGCATGGAAGACGACACGCCACTGGAAGACGCCCCCACCTACATTTCCGCCAAGGCCTCGCGCTACGAGCAGGAAAAGCAGATCGCCACCCTCGCAGGCGATGTGGTCCTGCGCCAGGGCAGCATGCAGGTGGAAGCCGACGAGGCCAACCTGCTCCAGGCGGAAAACCGTGGCGAGCTGGTCGGCAACGTCAAGCTGCGCGACAAAGGCGCCCTGGTGGTCGGCGATCACGCCGAGCTGCAACTGGACAACGGCGAAGCCAGGGTCGACAACGCCGAGTACGTGCTGCACCAGTCCCATACCCGTGGCAGTGCGCTCTACGCCAAGCGCCAGGAAGACGCCATCATCCGCCTGAAGGACGGCACCTACACCCGTTGCGAACCGGGCGACAACGCCTGGCACCTGAAGGGCAACAACATCAAGCTGAACCCGGCCACCGGTTTCGGCACCGCGACCAACGTCACCCTACGGGTCAAGGACATTCCAGTGTTCTATACCCCGTACATCTATTTCCCGATCGACGACCGTCGCCAGTCCGGCTTCCTGCCGCCGACCATCGGCAGCAGCACCGACACCGGCTTCCTGCTGGTCACGCCGTACTACTTCAACCTGGCGCCGAACTACGACGCCACCCTGTACCCGCGCTACATGGCCAAGCGCGGCCTGATGATGGAAGGCGAGTTCCGCTACCTGACCCGCAGCAGCGAGGGCCAACTGGGCGCGGCCTACCTCGACGACCAGGAGGACGAGCGCAAGCTCATGTCCGAGTACGAGAAGAAGCGCTGGCTGTACACCTGGAAGCACACCGGCGGCCTGGACTCGCGCCTGCTGGCCGAGGTCGACTACACCGACATCAGCGACCCGTACTATTTCGACGACCTGGACACCGACCTGGGTGTGGACACCCCCACCTACGTCAACCAGCGCGGCACCCTGACCTATCGCGGCGACACCTATACGGCCCGTCTGAACGCCCATGCCTATGAGCTGGCGACCATTTCCGACATCACGCCGTACGATCGCCTGCCGCAGATCACCCTGGATGGCAAGCTACCCTTCCAACCCGGCGGCCTGAATTTCGATTACAGCACCGAGTTTGTGCGTTTCGACCGTAACCTGCGCGATGGACTGTTCACCGATATCGACGGCAATACCTCGAATTGGAACGACAACAACCTACGCGGGCTGGCACGCGCCAATGGCGATCGAACCCACCTGGAACCGAGCGTCAGCCTGCCGATGAACTGGACCTGGGGCTTCCTCAAGCCGCAGGTCAAGTATGCCTATACCCAGTACGACCTGGACCTGGACCAGCGCGGCAAGACTACCCTGTTGGCAGAACAGACATTCCACGGAAGTCAGGACCGTCAGGTACCAATCTACAGCGTCGACAGCGGCCTCTACTTCGACCGCAAGACCCAGTTCTTCGGCAAGAACTACACCCAGACCCTGGAACCACGCCTGTACTACCTCTACGTTCCGGAAGAGGACCAGACCGATATTCCGGTGTTCGACACTGGCGAGCCTTCGTTCAGCTACGCATCGCTGTTCAGGGATAACCGCTTCTCCGGGCGCGACCGCATTGGCGATACCAATCAGCTGTCCCTGGGCGTGACCAACCGCTGGATCGAGTCCAACGGATTCGAGCGCCAGCGGTTCAGCATTGGCCAAGCCTTCTACTTCAAGGACCGCGAAGTGACCCTGCCGGACAGCTTCAGCGGACGCCCGGGGACCGCGCCGATGAAAGACCGGGCGGACTACAAGGCCTCGGTCTCCCCCTACGCCCTTGACTACCTGTATCGCTTCAATCGCGACTGGCGCCTGAGCTCCACCTTCAACTGGGATCCGGATACCCACCGCACCCGCTCCGGCAGCGCGATGTTCCACTACCAGCCCGAGGACAACCCGAACAAGGTGGTCAACGCCGGCTATCGCTACCGCAATGACACCGTCCGCTACGACCAATCCACCGGTAACTGGGTTGTGGGCGGTAGCGACTTCGGCACCCCGGGCACTCCGGGTTTCATCAAGGACTACTACAAGATCAGCCAGCACGACTTCTCGGTCATCTGGCCGATCGTCCCGCAATGGAGCGCACTGGCCCGCTGGCAATATGACTACAGCCGCAATCGTACCCTGGAAGCCTTCGGTGGCTTCGAGTACGACAGTTGCTGCTGGAAGCTGCGCCTGATCAACCGCTACTGGGTCGACTACGACGAGTTCGACCAGACTCCTGACCCGACCAACGAAAGCGGCGACCGCGGGATCTTCCTGCAAATCGTCCTCAAGGGCCTCGGCGGCATCGTCGGCAACAAGGCCGAAGGCTTCCTGGAAAAAGGCATTCAAGGTTACCGTGAACGTGAAGACCAAGCTCTCTGATTGTCTGCGCCCGCTGCTGTTGGGTGCCCTTCTCCTCGGCGGCATCGCGCACGCCGAGGTTCGCTCCATCGACCGCGTGGTCGCTATCGTCGACAACGATGTGATCATGCAGAGCCAGCTGGACCAGCGCCTGCGTGAAGTGCAGCAGACCATCGCCAAGCGCGGTGCCTCGCTGCCACCCGAACACGTGCTCAGCCAACAGGTGCTGGAACGCCTGATCATCGAGAACATCCAGCTGCAGATCGGCGACCGTTCCGGCATCCGCATCGCCGACGAAGAGTTGAACCAGGCCATCGAAGCCATCGCCCAGCGCAATGGCATGACGGTCGAGCAGTTCCGCGGCGCCCTTGCCCGTGACGGCCTGTCCTTCGACGACGCCCGCGACCAGGTCCGCCGCGAGATGGTCATCAGTCGCGTGCGCCAGCGCCGTGTGGCCGAGCGAATCCAGGTCACTGACCAGGAAGTGCAGAACTTCCTCGCCTCCGACATGGGCAAGATCCAACTCTCCGAAGAGTTCCGCCTGGCCAACATCCTGATCCCGGTGCCGGAAGCGTCTTCGCCCAGCACCATTCAGGCCGCCGAGCGCCAGGCCCAGGAGCTGTACCAGCAGCTCCAGCAGGGCGCCGACTTCGCCCAATTGGCCATTTCGCGCTCCGCCGGCGAAACCGCCCTGGAAGGCGGTGAGATCGGCTGGCGCAAGGCTGCCCAGCTGCCCCCCCCCTTCGACGGCATGATTGGCGCCTTGCAGCCGGGTCAGGTGACCGAGCCTGTGCGCACGCCGGGCGGCTTCATCATCCTCAAACTGCTGGACAAGCGCGGTGGCGACACCCTGGTTCGCGACGAAGTACACGTCCGCCACATCCTGCTCAAGCCGAGCGAGATCCGCAGCGAAGCCGACACCCAACGCCTGGCCCAGCGCCTTTACGAGCGCATCCAGTCCGGCGAGGACTTCGCCGAACTGGCCAAGAGCTTCTCCGAAGACCCCGGCTCGGCCCTCAACGGCGGCGACCTGAACTGGATCGACCCCAATGCCCTGGTTCCGGAGTTCCGCGAGGTCATGGCGCAGACCCCGGCCGGCAAACTGTCCAAGCCGTTCAAGAGCCCCTATGGCTGGCACGTGCTGGAAGTGTTGGGCCGCCGCGCCACCGACAGCAGCGAAAAATTCCGCGAACAGCAGGCCATGAACATCCTGCGCAACCGCAAGTACGACGAAGAACTGCAGGCCTGGCTGCGCCAGATCCGCGACGAGGCCTACGTCGAAACCAAGCTGTAATCCCGGCGAGTCTCGGCCACGCGCTGGCGGTACAATCGCCGCCAGCGTATCGGCCCCTGTACAGGACTCGCCATGACCCCTCTCCGCTTCGCCCTCACCCCAGGTGAACCCGCCGGCATCGGCCCTGACCTTTGCCTGCTGCTCTCCCGCTCCGCCCAGCCCCATGCCCTGATCGCCATCGCCAGTCGCCCGTTGCTCGAACAGCGCGCCATCGAGCTGGGGTTGTCCATCCAACTGATTGAAGTGGCCCCGACGAGCCTGCCGGACGCTCCGGCGCCCGCCGGCAGTCTCTATGTCTGGGACACCCCCCTGCGCGCAGCAGCGACGCCCGGCCAGCTCGACCCGCAGAACGCCGACTACGTGCTGGAAACCCTGACCCGCGCCGGCCAGGGATGTCTTGACGGGCATTTCGCCGGGATGATCACCGCGCCGGTGCACAAGGGCGTGATCAACGAAGCCGGCATCGCCTTCTCCGGCCACACCGAATTCCTCGCCGAGCTGACCGCCGCTCGCCAGGTGGTGATGATGCTGGCCACTCGCGGCCTGCGCGTGGCGCTGGTAACGACCCACCTGCCGCTCAAGGATGTCGCCAGCGCCATCACGCCCGAGCGGCTGCAACGAGTCGCCCGCATCCTGCATGCAGACCTGGTGAACAAATTCGGCATTGCCCGTCCGCGCATTCTGGTCTGTGGCCTCAACCCCCATGCGGGCGAAGGCGGCCATCTGGGCCGGGAGGAACTGGACGTCATCGAGCCGACCCTGGATAGGCTGCGCGCCGAGGGTCTGGACCTGATCGGCCCGCTGCCCGCGGACACCCTGTTCACCCCCAAGCACCTGGATCGTTGCGACGCCGTGCTCGCCATGTACCACGACCAGGGCCTGCCGGTGCTCAAGTACAAGGGGTTCGGCGCGGCAGTGAACGTCACCCTGGGCCTGCCGATCATCCGCACCTCGGTGGACCACGGCACCGCCCTCGACCTGGCCGGCAGCGGCCGCATTGACTGCGGCAGCCTGGAAGTCGCCCTGGAGACCGCTTACCAGATGGCCGCCGCGCAGCAGCGGAACCAATGAGCCGCGCCGCTTTCGCGGCCCAGCCTTAGGCGGCGCGGGCCGGCGCCTGATAAACTGCGCGACTCACGTTTCCACGCCAGGCTCCGCGGCCTGGCCCAAGGCCTGGAGCCTTCGATGTCCGAACACTACCAACACCGCGCGCGCAAGCGTTTCGGCCAGAACTTCCTGCACGACGCCGGTATCATCCACCGCATCCTGCGCAGCATCCATGCACGCACCGGCGAGCGTCTGCTGGAGATCGGACCGGGTCAGGGCGCGCTCACCGAAGGCCTGCTGGCCAGCGGCGCGCAGCTCGATGTGATCGAACTGGACCTGGACCTGATCCCCATCCTGCAGCACAAGTTCGGCCAGTTGCCGAACTTCCGCCTGAGCCAGGGCGATGCCCTGAAATTCGACTTCCGCCAGCTCGACGCCGAGCCCCACAGCCTGCGGGTGGTGGGCAACCTGCCGTACAACATCTCCACCCCGCTGATCTTCCACCTGCTCGACCACGCGGACCTGATCCGCGACATGCACTTCATGCTGCAGAAGGAAGTGGTCGAGCGCCTCGCCGCCGAACCCGGCGGTGGCGACTGGGGTCGGCTGTCGATCATGGTCCAGTATCACTGCCGCGTGGAGCACCTGTTCAACGTCGGCCCGGGGGCCTTCAACCCCCCGCCCAAGGTGGACTCCGCGATCGTGCGCCTGGTGCCACACGAGATCCTGCCGCATCCGGCCAAGGATGCCGCCCTGCTGGAGCGCGTGGTCCGCGAAGCCTTCAACCAGCGCCGCAAGACCCTGCGCAACACCCTCAAGGGCCTGCTGGACGCCACTGCCATCGAAGCGGCGGGCGTCGACGGCAGTCTGCGTCCGGAGCAGCTCGATCTGGCTGCCTTCGTCCGCCTGGCCGATCAACTGGCCGCCGCCGATCCCAAGCCCTAGACTCCATTTCCAGCTACTCGAGAGCTTTCGCGTGTCCGATCCCCGTTACAAGGTCGACGTCAGCGTCGCCACCCGCTTCCTCCCGGAGCAGTCGCAGCCGGACGAGAACCGCTTTGCCTTCGCCTACACCGTGACCATCCAGAACAACGGCGAGTTGCCGGCCAAACTGCTGACCCGCCACTGGGTGATCACCGATGGCGACGGCCATGTGCAGGAAGTCCGCGGTGCCGGCGTGGTAGGGCAGCAGCCGCTGATCGCACCCGGCGCCAGCCACACCTACACCAGCGGTACCGTGATGGCCACGCGGGTCGGCAGCATGCAAGGCAGCTATCAGATGGTCGCCGACGACGGCAAACGCTTCGACGCCATCATCGCGCCCTTCCGCCTGGCCGTTCCCGGCTCGCTGCACTGAGGGCTCCCGCATGACGGCTTATGCGGTCGGCGATCTCCAGGGATGCCTGGACCCGTTGAAATGCCTGCTGGAGCAAGTCCGCTTCGACCCCCGGCGCGACCAGCTCTGGCTGGTAGGCGACCTGGTCAATCGCGGCCCGAAATCCCTGGAGACCCTGCGTTTCCTCTATTCCATACGCGAGTCGGTCGTCTGTGTCCTGGGCAACCACGACCTGCACCTGCTGGCGGTGGCCAACAACATCGAGCGGCTGCGCAAGGCCGACACCCTGCGCGAGATAATCGAAGCCCCGGACTGCGCCGAACTGCTGGACTGGCTGCGTCACCAGAAGCTGCTGCATTACGACGAGCAGCGGGACCTTGTCATGGTCCACGCCGGCATCCCGCCCCAGTGGACGCTGAAGAAAGCGCTCAAGCGCGCTGCGGAAGTGGAAGAGGCCCTGCGGGATGATGCCCGTCTGCCGCTGTTCCTCGACGGCATGTACGGCAACGAACCCGCCAAGTGGGACGGCGACCTGCACGGCGTCACGCGCCTGCGGGTCATCACCAACTATTTCACCCGCATGCGCTTCTGCAAGGCCGACGGCACCCTGGACCTCAAGTCCAAGGAGGGACTGGACACCGCGCCGCCCGGCTTCGCCCCCTGGTTCAGCTTCCCCGGACGCAAGACCCACGGGCAGAAGATCATCTTCGGCCACTGGGCAGCCCTGGAAGGCAAGTGCAACGAGCCCGGCCTGTTCGCCCTCGACACCGGCTGTGTCTGGGGCGGCGCCATGACCCTACTGAACATCGACAGCGGCCGGCGCATCAGCTGTAGCTGCGAGGAGAACCGCCATGAGTGAATTCCAGCGCATCGCCCCTGAACGAGCCCAGACCCTGCGCGAACAGGGCGCCGTGGTCGTGGACATACGCGACCCGCAGAGCTTCGCCCTCGGCCACATCAGCGGCTCGCACCATCTGGACAACTACTCCCTGGCCGACTTCATCGCCCGTGCCGACTTCGACAAGCCACTGATCGTCGCCTGCTACCACGGCAACTCCAGCCAGGGCGCGGCCGCCTACCTGGCGCACCAGGGGTTCGCCGAGGTCTACAGCCTCGACGGCGGCTTCGAACTGTGGCGCAGCGTCTATCCCGGGGAAGTCGCCCAGGGCAGCGTCGAGTAAAATTTTTTCGGTGAGGCGCAACCCCGCGCCATCACTGGCTTGGCCGCACTTCCCCGACGGACGGTAATCCCCTGTTATGGTTCCGTCATGCTTGACCTTGCCGATAACGAACTACTCTTAGCTCAGGCCATCCAAAAAAGGGGAGAGCCGGCACACCGGTTCCGGGCCATCGGCAGCGACCATTCAGGTGTTCTGGGGGACTTTCATCAGCAGACCTTCTTCGGCTGACTGCCCGCACCCGCACAACCGACCCCGCGCCGGCTTCCTGTTTCCAGCGAGGTGACGTCATGAGCATTTTCAGCCACTTCCAACAACGCTTCGAAGCGACTCGCCAAGAGGAATATTCCCTTCAGGAGTACCTGGACCTGTGCAAACAGGACCGCAGCGCCTACGCCACCGCCGCCGAACGCATGCTCATGGCCATCGGTGACCCGGAACTGCTCGACACCTCACTGGACCCGAGGTTGTCGCGGATCTTCTCCAACAAGGTGATCCGCCGCTATCCGGCCTTTGCCGACTTCCACGGCATGGAAGAATGCATCGACCAGATCGTTGCCTACTACCGCCACGCCGCCCAGGGCCTTGAAGAGAAGAAACAGATCCTCTATCTGCTGGGCCCGGTAGGCGGCGGCAAGTCGTCCCTGGCGGAGAAGCTCAAGCAACTGATGGAACATGTGCCGTTCTATGCCATCAAGGGCTCCCCGGTGTTCGAATCGCCTCTCGGCCTGTTCAACGCCGACGAGGATGGCGCCATTCTCGAAGAGGAGTACGGCATCCCGCGGCGCTACCTGCGCACCGTGATCTCCCCCTGGGCCACCAAGCGCCTCAACGAGTTCGGCGGCGACATCAGCAAGTTCCGCGTGGTCAAGCTCTACCCCTCGATCCTCAACCAGATCGCCATCGCCAAGACCGAGCCCGGAGACGAGAACAACCAGGACATCTCCTCCCTGGTGGGCAAGGTGGATATCCGCAAGCTGGAAGAATTCCCGCAGAACGACGCCGACGCCTACAGCTACTCAGGCGCGCTCTGCCGGGCCAACCAGGGCCTGATGGAATTCGTCGAGATGTTCAAGGCACCGATCAAGGTGCTCCACCCCTTGCTGACCGCGACCCAGGAAGGCAACTACAACAGCACCGAGGGCTTGGGCGGCCTGCCGTTCAGCGGCATCATCCTGGCCCACTCCAACGAATCGGAATGGCACAGCTTCCGTAACAACAAGAACAACGAGGCCTTCATCGACCGGATCTACATCGTCAAGGTGCCGTACTGCCTGCGGGTCGCCGACGAAATCAAGATCTACGACAAGCTGCTCATCGGCAGCTCCCTGGCCCATGCCCACTGCGCTCCCGACACCCTGCGCATGCTGGCGCAGTTCTCCGTGCTGTCGCGTCTGAAGGAGCCGGAAAACTCCAACATCTATTCGAAGATGCGCGTCTACGATGGCGAGAACCTGAAGGACACCGATCCCAAGGCCAAGTCGATCCAGGAGTACCGCGACGCGGCCGGCGTGGACGAGGGCATGAACGGCCTGTCCACACGCTTCGCCTTCAAGATCCTTTCCAAGGTGTTCAACTTCGACCCCCATGAGGTGGCAGCCAACCCGGTGCACCTGCTCTACGTGCTGGAACAGCAGATCGAGCAGGAACAGTTCCCGGCCGAGATGCGCGAGCGCTACCTACGCTACATCAAGGAATACCTGGCGCCGCGCTACATCGAGTTCATCGGCAAGGAAATCCAGACCGCCTACCTGGAGTCCTACAGCGAATACGGCCAGAACATCTTCGACCGCTATGTGCTGTATGCGGACTTCTGGATCCAGGACCAGGAATACCGCGACCCGGAAACCGGCGAGATCCTCAACCGCGTGGCCCTGAACGAGGAACTGGAGAAGATCGAGAAGCCGGCCGGCATCAGCAACCCGAAGGATTTCCGCAACGAGATCGTCAACTTCGTGCTGCGCGCCCGGGCCAACAACAACGGCAAGAACCCCAGCTGGCTCAGCTACGAAAAGCTACGCGTGGTCATCGAGAAGAAGATGTTCTCCAACACCGAGGACCTTCTGCCGGTCATCAGCTTCAATGCCAAGGGCAGCAAGGAGGAGCAACAGAAACACAACGACTTCGTCAAACGCATGGTCGAGCGCGGCTATACGGAGAAACAGGTACGCCTGCTGTCCGAATGGTACCTGCGGGTACGCAAGTCGCAGTAAAACAGTCTCAAGCTGCAAGCCTGGAACACGCCCGGAGGCGCCGTCCCGTACGGTGTCCTCCGCGCCTTGCAGTCTGAAGCTCCCCGGAGGGGCCTATGAGCTACGTCATCGACAGGCGTTTGAACGGCAAGAACAAGAGCACGGTGAACCGCCAGCGGTTCCTGCGCCGCTACCGCGAGCACATCAAGAAGGCCGTGGAGGAGGCGGTCAGCCGCCGCTCCATCACCGATATGGAGCATGGCGAGCAGATCAGCATTCCCGGCCGCGATATCGACGAACCTGTCCTGCACCACGGCCGTGGCGGCCGGCAGACCATAGTCCATCCCGGCAACAAGGAATTCACCACCGGTGACCGCATCCCGCGCCCCCAGGGCGGCGGCGGCGGTCGTGGTGGCGGCAAGGCGAGCAACCAGGGCGAGGGAATGGACGACTTCGTCTTCCAGATCACCCAGGAGGAATTCCTCGACTTCATGTTCGAGGACCTGGAACTGCCCAACCTGGTCAAGCGCCACCTCAGCGGCGCCGACACCTTCAAGACCGTGCGCGCCGGCATCAGCAACGAAGGCAACCCGTCGCGCATCAATATCGTCCGCACCCTGCGCTCGGCCCACGCCCGGCGCATCGCCCTGTCCGGCTCCAGCCGCGGAAAGCTCAAGGAGGCGAAGGCGGAGCTTGAGCGCCTCAAGCGCGAAGAACCGGACAACTTCGGCGATATTCAGGAGCTTGAGGCGGAAATCGCCAAGCTTCGCGCCCGGATCGAGCGGGTTCCCTTCCTCGACACCTTCGACCTCAAGTACAACCTGCTGGTCAAGCAGCCCAACCCGTCCTCCAAGGCCGTGATGTTCTGCCTGATGGACGTCTCAGGCTCCATGACCCAGGCCACCAAGGACATCGCCAAGCGCTTCTTCATCCTCCTCTACCTCTTCCTCAAGCGGAACTACGACAAGATCGAGGTCGTATTCATTCGCCACCACACCAGCGCCCGCGAAGTGGACGAAGAAGAGTTCTTCTACTCCCGGGAAACCGGCGGGACCATCGTTTCCAGCGCGCTCAAGCTGATGCAGGAGATCATGGCCGAGCGCTATCCCATCAACGAATGGAACATCTATGCCGCCCAGGCCTCGGATGGCGACAACTGGAACGACGACTCACCCATCTGTCGGGATATCCTGATCAAGCAGATCATGCCGTTCGTGCAGTACTACACCTATGTCGAGATCACCCCGCGCGAACACCAGGCGCTATGGTACGAGTACGAACAGGTCTGCGAAGCGTTCGACGATACCTTCGCCCAGCAACAGATCGTCTCGGCGTCAGATATCTATCCGGTGTTCCGCGAGCTGTTCCAGCGCAGGCTCGTGACCTGAGGGAGGCGTGACATGACTGCCAGCAAGAAGGAACGCAAGCCCATCTCGACCGGGTCGGAGTGGACCTTCGACCTGATCCGCACCTATGACCGCGAGATCAGCCGGATCGCCGAGCGCTACGCGCTGGACACCTACCCGAACCAGATCGAAGTGATCAGTGCCGAACAGATGATGGACGCCTATGCGTCAGTCGGCATGCCCATCGGCTACAACCACTGGTCCTACGGCAAGCACTTCCTCGCCACCGAAAAAGGCTACTCGCGGGGCCAGATGGGCCTGGCCTACGAAATCGTGATCAACTCCGACCCCTGCATCGCCTACCTGATGGAGGAGAACACCATCACCATGCAGGCCCTGGTCATTGCCCACGCCTGCTACGGCCACAACAGCTTCTTCAAGGGCAACTACCTGTTCCGCACCTGGACCGACGCCAGTTCGATCATCGACTACCTGGTGTTCGCCAAGCAGTACATCAACCAGTGCGAGGAACGCCACGGCATCGACGCCGTGGAAGACCTGCTGGACTCCTGCCATGCCCTGATGAACTACGGCGTCGACCGCTACAAGCGCCCCTATCCCATCTCGGCCGAAGAAGAACGGCGCCGCCAGAAGGAGCGCGAAGAACACCTGCAGAAGCAGATCAACGACCTCTGGCGCACCATTCCCAAGGGCGCCGGCAAAGGCGGCGAGAAGGACAACCAGCGCTTCCCGGCCGAACCCCAGGAAAACATCCTCTATTTCATCGAGAAACATGCCCCGCTGCTGGAGCCCTGGCAGCGGGAGGTAGTGCGCATCGTGCGCAAGATCGCCCAGTACTTCTACCCACAGCGCCAGACCCAGGTAATGAACGAAGGCTGGGCCACCTTCTGGCACTACACCCTGCTCAACGACCTTTACGACGAAGGCCTGGTCACCGACGGCTTCATGATGGAGTTCCTGCAGTCGCACACCAGCGTGGTCTACCAACCCCCCTTCGACAGCCCCTATTACAGCGGCATCAACCCCTACGCGCTGGGCTTTGCGATGTACCGCGACATCCGCCGAATCTGCGAGGAGCCGACGGAAGAAGACCGCCACTGGTTCCCCGACATCGCCGGCAGCGATTGGCTGTCCACCCTCAAGTTCGCCATGAAGAGCTTCAAGGACGAGAGTTTCATCCTGCAGTTCCTCTCGCCCAAGGTGATCCGCGACTTCAAGCTGTTCAGCGTCCTCGACGACGACCAGAAGGACGAACTGCTGGTACCGGCCATCCACGACGAGCAGGGCTACCGCCTGATCCGCGAGACCCTGGCGGCCCAGTACAACCTGGGCAACCGCGAACCCAACGTGCAGATCTGGAGCGTCGACCGCCGTGGCGACCGTTCCCTGACCCTGCGCCACCAGCAGCACGACCGCAAACCCCTGGGCGAGTCCACCCAGGAAGTGCTCAAGCACCTGCACCGCCTCTGGGGCTTCGATATCCACCTGGAAACCCGCCACGGTGAACAGATCACCGGGAGTCACCACGTCCCCCCAAAGGGGGAACGCACTGAGGACGGGGAATACCCGCGCCTGGACCTGATCATTCCACCCATTTGATCGGTTGACCGCATGCTCGGCGGACGCCGAGCATGCGGTTCCCACTGATGGGAGCCGCCCTCAAATGCGCCTGTTCCTCGTCCTGCTGCTGTGCCTCGCCCTGGCCACCTGCTCCACTGCCGTACCGCAGATCCGCATCCTGCAACCGGCCAGGCACGAACTGGCCGGCCGCAACAGCTTCGAACTGATCTCACCGGAACAGGCGGTAGCCGGCGAACTGCCTCACCGGGAACGCTACGCCCAACTCGCTCCGCTGATTCGCCAGGGTCTGGAAGAACGCGGCTATCACAGCGCCCGCGAGGCCCAGGTGCGGGTCTATTACTGGCTGGCAGTGGCCGACCAGCCACTGGAATTCGAGGTCGACCAGGCGCCGCCTGTCCCGCTGGGCCCTTACCAGGCCATTCATCGCCTGCGTGATGAAACCGGCACCCTGCGGCTGCGCCTCACCGCCCCCACCGGCCAGGTGCTCTGGGAAGGCGTGGCCAGCACCGGACTCAGCCCCGCGTGGGACAGCACCGAACTGCTGGAGCGCGCGGTACATGCACTGGTCGAACAGGTCCCCGCAGCCCGCTAGGCTGCTATCCTCCGCAGCCACGGAGGCAAGCCATGCAGATATACAGAGTGGGCGGAGCGGTACGCGACCGCTTGTTGGGGCGCGATGCGTCCGAGAACGATTGGGTCGTGGTCGGCGCCACCGCCGAAGACATGCTGGAGAAGGGGTTTCGCCCGGTGGGCGCGGACTTCCCCGTCTTCCTGCACCCGCAGAGCGGTGAGGAATATGCCCTCGCGCGCACCGAACGCAAGAGCGGTCGCGGCTATGGCGGCTTCACCTTCTACGCCAGCCCGGACGTTACCCTCGAACAGGACCTGATTCGCCGCGACCTCACTGTCAACGCCATGGCCGAGGACGACCACGGCAACCTGATCGACCCCTATGGCGGCCAGAAGGACCTCGAAGCCAGGCTGCTGCGCCATGTTTCCCCCGCCTTCGCCGAAGACCCGTTGCGCGTGCTGCGCGTGGCGCGCTTCGCCGCGCGTTACGCGCCGCTGGGTTTCAGGGTGGCCGGGGAAACCCTCGAACTGATGCGCCAGATTGCCGAGTCCGGCGAACTGGATGCCCTGACGCCCGAGCGCAGCTGGAAGGAAATCTCCCGCGCCTTGATGGAGCCGCGCCCGGACGTCTTCATCCAGGTGCTGCGCGACTGCGGCGCCCTCGCGGCCTGGCTGCCCGAAGTGGACCGCCTGTTCGGCGTGCCGCAACCGGTAAAGCACCATCCCGAGGTGGATTCCGGCATCCACGTACTGGCCGTGCTGCGCCAGTGCGCCGAACACCGGCAGCCGCTGACCGTACGCTGGGCCTGCCTGCTCCACGACCTGGGCAAGGGCCTGACCCCGGAAACGGAATGGCCGCAACATATCGCCCACGAAAAGCGCGGCCTGAAGCTGATCAAGGCGGTCAACGAACGCTGTAAGGCGCCGCGCGACTGCCAGGAACTGGCGCTACTGGTGGGTGAGTACCACACCCACGCCCATCGCGCCCTGGAACTGCGCGCCTCGACGCTCCTGGAGCTGCTGCAAAGCTTCGATGTTTACCGGCGGCCGCAGCGCTTCGAAGAGTTCGTCGCGGCCAGTGAGATGGACGCCCGTGGCCGCACCGGTCTGGAACAGCGCGAGTATCCCCAGGCCGCCTACCTGCTCGGCGCAGCAGCGACCGCCCGCGCCGTGGCGGTGCAGCCGTTGCTGGAAAAGGGATTGAAGGGCGCCGAACTGGGCGAGGCACTCAAGCTGGAGCGCCTCAAAGCCCTCAAGGCTTACAAGGAAGCCAGCGGAAAGGCCTGACGCAGGGCGGCCGGAGTCAGCTCCGCGCCTCGCCAGCTGAAGGATGCCGGCCAGAGCGACTGCGCGATGGCCGCCTGCTCCCAGAGCTCAGCGAAGGTGCTCCCTTCACCCGGATGCCGCACCTCGGGCGCCAGCAGCGCGAGGGGCCAGAGCACGAAGGCGTTCTTCAGGATTTCCGGGCGCGGCAGCACCAGGCCGTCGAAATTGCCCACGCGATCGCCATACAGCAACACGTCGATATCCAGCGGCAGGCCCTTGCGTCCCGGCGCATAACGGCCGTTGTCCGCTTCGATCACCTTCAGTCGGCGATCCAGCTCGTGCAAAGGCAGATCGGTGAGGGCGGTCACCACGAAATTGAAGAAATTCCCGCTTTTGATGCCCACGGGCAGGCTCTCGAACACCGGCGAGCACTCGATCTCACGCAGGAAGCCAGCCAGGGCTTCGAGCCCTGCGGTCAGGTTGCGCTCGCGCTCGATATTGCTGCCGAGGCCAAGATAGATGCGTGTCAGCGACATCCGCGCTCGATCTCCACGCCAACGCTGCTGGCCGCTGGGACGGCGCCGGGCTTGTGCAGTTTCAGGCGGACCCAGGGGATGCCGAACTCGGCCATCAATGCGGCGACCAGACGCTCGGCAAAGGTTTCCACCAGCAAGAACTGGGCTTCGGCGGCAAAGGCCTGGATGCGCTGGGAAACGGCGGCATAGTCGAGCGCCTTGTCGAGGTCATCACTCTCGGCGGCGGGACGGTTGTCCCAGCCCAACTGCAGGTCCAAGCGCAGGCACTGGCGAATGCTGCGTTCCCAATCGTAGGCACCGATTACGGTGTCAACCTCCAGACCCTCGATGAAAACCGTGTCCACGTCAGTGCTGCCCCGCTAGAATCGGGACTTCCTCGCCCCGGAATGGATACCATGTTTTGGCTGCTGGCGACTCTCGCCTACCTGCTCGGATCGTTGTCCTTCGCCATTCTGCTCAGCCGTCTGTTCGGCACGGGCGACCCACGTGCCCAGGGCTCCGGCAACCCTGGCGCCACCAACATGCTGCGGGTGGCGGGCAAGAAACTGGCGGTTCTGACCCTGTTCGGCGACCTGTTCAAGGGCTTGCTGCCGGTACTGGTCGCCCACTTCTGCGGTTTCGACACCCAGCAACAGGCCTGGATCGGCCTCGCCGCGGTAGTCGGTCACCTGTATCCGCTGTACTTCCGTTTCCGTGGCGGCAAGGGCGTCGCCACCGCTGCCGGCATGCTGCTGGGGCTCTATCCCCCGGCCGCCCTGCTGGCCATCTGCACCTGGCTGCTGACCTTCTACCTGACCCGCACCAGCTCGCTGGCGGCCCTGATCGCCACACCGCTGACCCTGCCGCTGCTGGCCTGGCAACAGCCCGGGGCGCTCCTGCCGATGACCGTTCTGACCGGACTCATCGTCTGGCGCCATCGCGGCAATCTACGCGACCTTTTCGCCGGACGCGAACGGCATTTCTGAATGGCTGGATGAAAACAGCTCAGGCAGCCATCAGACAGCGGGCAACTGCTCCATCGGCCAACGCGCCTGCACGGCAATCGCCGGCCCCTCCTGCTGCCCGGCCAACAGACGCTGGCACCCGGCGTAGGCAATCATCGCGCCGTTATCGGTGCAGAAGCGCGGCCGCGCATAGAACACTTCACCCTTCAACTCGCCCAGCATCTTGCCCAGGGACTGGCGCAGCGAGTGGTTGGCGCTGACACCGCCAGCGATCACCAGGCGCTTGAGGCCGGTCTGCTTGAGGGCGCGCTTGCACTTGATGGTGAGAGTCTCCACCACCGCCTGCTCGAAGGCCAGAGCGATGTCGCAACGGGTTTGCTCGCCGTCGTCCCCAGCCTCGCGGCACTGCTGCCAGGTATTGAGGGCGAAGGTCTTGAGACCGCTGAAGGAGAAATCCAGGCCAGGACGGTCGGTCATCGGCCGGGGGAACTTGAAGCGGCCGGGCGTGCCGCTCTGCGCCAGGCGGGCGATCTCCGGACCACCGGGGTAGCCGAGGCCGATCAGCTTGGCCGTCTTGTCGAACGCCTCACCGGCGGCGTCATCCACCGACTCGCCAAGCAACTGGTAGCGGCCGATACCATCGACCCGCACCAATTGCGTATGACCGCCGGAAACCAGCAGGGCGACGAACGGGAACTGCGGCGGCTGCTCTTCCAGCATGGGCGCCAGCAAATGCCCTTCCATATGGTGCACGCCGAGCGCCGGCACTCCCCAGGCGAAGGCCAGTGCCTGGGCGCAGGAAGCGCCCACCAGCAGCGCCCCTACCAGGCCGGGACCGGCCGTGTAGGCGATACCGTCGATGTCCTCCGGCGTGCGGCCGGACTCGTCCAGCACCTCGCGCAGAAGCGGCAGCAGGCGCTTGACGTGATCACGGGACGCCAGTTCGGGCACGACACCGCCGTACACCCGATGCAGGTCGATTTGACTGAACAGCGCGTCGGCCAACAGGCCTTTCTCACTGTCGTATAGAGCGACGCCGGTTTCGTCGCAGGAGGTTTCCAACCCCAGCACTAGCATGGGTATGAGCCTTTATGGCCTGGCCAAAGAAGAAGGCGCGAATCATAATCGCCGCCCCTCGTGCCGACCAGCGGTTTTCGACTGAAGGCTTTGCATTCCATGGACTGAGGCGTTAATATCCGCAGCCCTTGAAATCCGACGCGCCACCGAGCCAGCTTTTGCCGGAATGCGTCGACCATTCGGTAATTGATGAAGGTACGACCTGGATGCCAGCCGTCAAAGTTAAAGAGAACGAACCCTTCGACGTAGCCCTGCGTCGCTTCAAGCGCTCCTGCGAAAAAGCCGGCGTACTGGCCGAAGTCCGCAGCCGTGAGTTCTACGAGAAGCCCACCGCCGAGCGCAAGCGCAAAGCCGCCGCCGCGGTCAAGCGTCACGCCAAGAAAGTGCAGCGCGAGCAGCGCCGCCGCGAGCGCCTGTACTGAGTTAACAGGCTCCGCCGCACGCTCAAGCATCGCCCGGCCTTGGCCGGGCGAGTGCATAGTGAGCACATGAGAACTCCGCTTCGCCTTGGCGAATGGCGGAGTTTTTTGCATTCCGGCATCGAGCACCCGCCTGTCGCCTTCAACCTGGCGCGCGTATGCTTTGAACCGTCCCGCACCCCGAGCACCCTATGGCCGGCCTGATCCCCCAAGGCTTCATCGACGACCTGCTGAACCGCACCGACATTGTCGAAGTGGTGGGCGCGCGCGTGCAGCTGAAAAAGGCCGGCAAGAACTACACCGCGCGCTGCCCCTTCCATAACGAGAAGACCCCGTCCTTCAGCGTCAGCCCGGACAAGCAGTTCTACTACTGCTTCGGCTGCGGCGCCGGCGGCAATGCCCTTGGCTTCGTCATGGACCACGACCACCTGGATTTCCCCCAGGCGGTCGAGGAACTGGCCAAGCGCGCCGGACTGGACGTTCCGCGGGAAGACGGCGGCCGCAGCAACCGGCCACGCCAACCCACGGATTCACCGCTCTACGCCCTGCTCACGGCGGCATCGGACTACTACCGCCACGCCCTGAAACAGCACCCCACCCGCAAAGCCGCGGTGGAGTATCTCAAAGGCCGCGGCCTGTCCGGCGAGATTGCCCGCGACTTCGCCCTGGGCTTCGCCCCGCCCGGCTGGGACAACCTGCTCAAGCACATGGGCGGCGACAGCCTGCAGCAGAAGCACATGATCGACGCGGGCCTGCTGATCGAAAACGCCGAGACCGGCAAGCGCTATGACCGCTTCCGCGACCGGGTGATGTTCCCGATCCGCGACAGCCGTGGCCGCATCATTGCCTTCGGCGGCCGGGTGCTGGGCGACGACAAGCCCAAGTACCTGAACTCTCCCGAGACCCCGGTATTCCACAAGGGACAGGAGCTCTACGGGCTGTTCGAGGCCCGCAAGCACAACCGCAACCTCGACGAGATCATGGTCGTCGAAGGCTACATGGACGTCATCGCCCTGGCCCAGCAGGGCCTGCGCAACGCCGTCGCCACCCTGGGCACCGCCACCAGCGAGGAACATATCCGCCGCCTGTTCCGCCTGGTGCCGAACATCCTGTTCTGCTTCGATGGCGACCAGGCCGGTCGCAAGGCCGCCTGGCGCGCACTGGAAGCCACCCTGCCAGCCCTCGAAGACGGCCGCCGCGCACGCTTCCTGTTCCTGCCCGAAGGCGAAGACCCGGATAGCCTGGTCCGCCAGGAAGGCACCGACGCCTTCCGCGCACGCATCACCCAGCACGCCCAACCGCTGGCCGACTACTTCTTCCAGCAATTAACCCTGGAAGCCGACCCGACCTCCCTGGAGGGCAAGGCCCACCTGGCGACCTTGGCCGCACCGCTGATCGAGCGCATACCTGGCGCCAACCTCAAGGTTCTCATGCGCCAGCGCCTGGCCGAGATCACCGGCCTCAATAGCGAAGCTCTCGGCCAATTCGCTCGAAGCGCGTCGACCAACGTCGGCAGCGGCAACCCCGACCACTCGGACGATTCCTATTACGAGTCCTTTTCCGGCTACGACAACCAACAGTTCGAACCGGACCACTCGCACTACTTCGAGCAGTCGGCCGCTCCGCAGGGCAGCTGGCAGAAGGAGGAGCGGCGCAAGGACGACTGGAAGAAGGACGGCAAAAAGTGGAACAAGGGCCGCGACGACTTCAAGCGCCCACCGCGCACCGAAGTGAAGGTGGAATCGCCCACCCTGACCGCGCTGCGCACCCTGCTGCACCATCCGTCATTGGCGCAGAAAGTGGAGGATGCCAGCCATTTCGCGGCTGAAGACGACACCTACGCCCAGCTCATGGTGTCGCTGGTGGAGGCCGTCCAGAAGAATCCGAAACTGCGCTCGCTGCAATTGATCGCCCGCTGGCACGGCACCGAACAGGGCCGTCTACTGCGGGCGCTGGCGGAAAAGGAATGGCTGATTTCCGACGACAACCTTGAACAACAGTTTTTCGACACTATAACTAGGTTGTCGGCTCGCCAGCGGGAACGCCGCCTGGAAAATCTGCTGCGGAAAGCACGGCAAAGCGAACTCAGCGCAGAGGAAAAAGATCAGCTGCGCGACCTTCTCAGCCGCAACACGTCTCCCCTGACTCCGACCTCAACTGGCGCGTAAGGCCCCGGATCAGGTATAATCCTCGGCTTGTTTTCAGCCCGCCAAGACCTAAGTGGATAGGGTGCTATGTCCGGAAAAGCGCAACAGCAGTCTCGCCTCAAAGAGTTGATCGCCCGCGGTCGTGAGCAGGGATACCTGACTTACGCGGAGGTCAACGACCACCTGCCGGAGGATATTTCCGATCCGGAACAGGTGGAAGACATCATCCGCATGATCAACGACATGGGGATCAACGTATTCGAGAGTGCCCCGGATGCGGATGCCCTGTTGCTGGCCGAAGCCGATACCGACGAAGCCGCCGCTGAAGAAGCCGCCGCCGCCCTGGCCGCGGTGGAGACAGATATCGGCCGCACTACCGACCCCGTGCGCATGTACATGCGTGAAATGGGCACCGTGGAACTGCTGACCCGCGAAGGCGAGATCGAAATCGCCAAGCGCATCGAGGAAGGCATCCGCGAGGTGATGAGCGCCATCGCGCACTTCCCCGGTACCGTCGATGGCATCCTCGCCGAATACCAGCGCATCACCAGCGAAGGTGGCCGCCTGTCCGACGTTCTCAGCGGCTACATCGACCCGGATGACGGCACCCTGCCGGCCGAAGAAGTCGAGCCCGTGGACCTGAAGGACGACACCGCGTCCGCCAAGGACAAGGACGACGAAGAAGACGAAGAAGGCGACGGCGACGACGCCGAGGAAGAAGGCGACGGCGGTCCGGACCCGGAAGAAGCCCTGCGCCGTTTCACCGCCGTCTCCGACCAGCTCGAGAAAGCCAAGAAGGCCCTGAAGAAGCACGGCCGCAGCAGCAAGCAGGCGACCGAAGAACTGCTGGCCCTGGCCGAGCTGTTCATGCCGATCAAGCTGGTACCGAAGCAATTCGACGCCCTGGTGGAGAAAGTCCGCAGCGCCCTGGACCGCGTCCGCGCCCAGGAACGCGCCATCATGCAGCTCTGCGTACGTGACGCCCGCATGCCGCGCGCCGACTTCCTGCGCCTGTTCCCGGGCAATGAAGTCGACCTCGCCTGGGCCGACGGCCTGGCCAAGGGCAAGGCCAAGTACGCCGAGGCCATCGGCAAGCTGGTGGACGACATCAAGCGCAACCAGCAGAAGCTGGTGGATCTCGAACAGGAAGTCGAACTGACCGTCAACGAGATCAAGGACGTCAACCGTCGCATGTCCATCGGCGAAGCCAAGGCTCGCCGGGCGAAGAAGGAGATGGTCGAGGCCAACCTGCGTCTCGTGATCTCCATCGCCAAGAAGTACACCAACCGCGGCCTGCAGTTCCTCGACCTGATCCAGGAAGGCAACATCGGCCTGATGAAGGCGGTGGACAAGTTCGAATACCGTCGCGGCTACAAGTTCTCGACCTACGCCACCTGGTGGATCCGCCAGGCGATCACCCGCTCGATCGCCGACCAGGCGCGCACCATCCGTATCCCGGTGCACATGATCGAGACCATCAACAAGCTCAACCGCATCTCCCGCCAGATGCTGCAGGAAATGGGTCGCGAGCCCACGCCGGAAGAGCTTGGCGAGCGCATGGAAATGCCTGAGGACAAGATCCGCAAGGTGTTGAAGATCGCCAAGGAGCCGATCTCCATGGAAACCCCGATCGGCGACGACGAGGACTCGCACCTGGGCGACTTCATCGAGGACAGCACCATGCAGTCCCCGATCGACGTAGCCACCGTGGAAAGCCTCAAGGAAGCCACCCGCGAAGTCCTGGCCGGCCTCACCGCCCGTGAAGCCAAGGTCCTGCGCATGCGTTTCGGCATCGACATGAACACCGACCACACCCTCGAGGAGGTCGGCAAGCAGTTCGATGTGACCCGCGAACGTATCCGCCAGATCGAAGCCAAGGCGCTGCGCAAGCTGCGCCACCCGTCGCGAAGCGAGCACCTGCGCTCGTTCCTCGACGAGTAAGCGATAGCAAAACCCCCGGCCAGCCGGGGGTTTTTCTTTTCCACACCCACGACAGCCGCGACCTTGAGCCGGCCACTTCCAGATGGCAAGCGGCCACGTCTACACTTCGGTCTACATTTCTTCATGGTGTGAGGCCGCCAATGGCGCGAGCGCGGGCCCTACTGATGCTCTGGCTGGCACTCTGGGTCTTTCCGGCCGGCGCCCTGACGCTCACCCCGGAAGAACAGGCCTGGCTCGAACGGCACAACGAATTGCGCCTCGGTATCGACGCCTCCTGGCCGCCCTTCGAATTTCGTGACGAGCAGGGCCGGCACCAGGGCCTGGCCGCCGACTACATCGAACAGGTGCGCCAGCGGCTGGGCGTAAAACTCACCCCCGTCGAACCCAGCAGTTGGAGCGAAGTCCTGCAACAAGCCCGCGCGGGCGACCTGGACCTGCTGCCCGGCGTCATGTCCACCCCGGAGCGCCAGCAGTACCTGAACTTCACCCGCCCCTACCTCGACTTCCCCATCGTCATCCTGTCCCAGACCCACGGCCCGCAGCCCGGCAACATCAAGGCCCTCTATGGCCTGCGCGTCAGCGTGGTCACCGACTACGCGCCCCACGAACTGCTGCGCAGCCGGCACCCCGACCTGAGCCTGCAGACCTACCCTTCCGTCGCCGCCGCCCTCCAGGCCCTGGCCACCGGCCAGGTGGATGCCTTCGTCGGCGACCTCGCCTCCAGCGTCTGGAGCCTGCGCCAGCTCAAACTCGACGGCGTCAGCATCAGCGGTGAAACGCCCTACCGCTACCAACTGGCAATGGCGACGCCGAAGGATCAGCCGATCCTGGCCGGCATCCTCGACAAGGTCTTCGCCGACATCACCCCCGCAGAAGCCGACGCCATTCAGGAACGCTGGGTAGGCGGCGCCCTCTATCGGCGCCCCGATTGGAAGCCCGTCCTGCTCTATGGCCTGCCCGCGCTGCTGCTGGTGGCCGGAGTGCTGACCGTCGTCATTCGCATCAACCGCCGCCTGAGCAACGAAATGGCCAGCCGCGTTGCCCTGCAGGAAGAGCTGCGCAGCAGCGAACAGCACTACCGCGGCATGGTGGAAAGCCTCAACGCCATCGCCTGGGAAATGCGCATCGAGGACTACTGCTTCACCTATGTCTCCCCCCACGCCGAACGCCTGCTCGGCTATCCCCTCAACGACTGGCTGGAACCCGGCTTCTGGAAGCGCACGCTGCACCCCGACGACGTCATCTGGGCCAGCGCCTTCTGCGAAGCGGAAACCGCCGCCGGCCGCGACCACAGCCTCGACTACCGGATGATCGCGGCCGATGGCCGGGCGCTCTGGGTGCGCGACATCATCACCCTCGTGCCACACGGCGAGACCCAGATGATGCGCGGCCTTATGATCGACATCACCGAGGCCAAACAGACCGAGCAGGCCCTGCGCCTGTCCGAAGAGAAATTCGCCTCGGTCTTCCACAACTGCCCGGACATCATCGTCATCGCCCGCCGCGCCGATGGCAGCCTGCTGGCGGTCAACCACACCTTCGAGCAGCAGATCGGCATCACGGCCGATGTGGCCCTCGGCCGCACCGCCACCGAGCTCGACATCTGGGGCACGCCCGGTATCGGCCCGAAACTCCTCCAACGGCTGCAACAAGGCAACCCGCTGCACAACCTGGAAATGCCCTTCCGCCGCGCCAACGGCGAAATCTTCACGGGCCTCATCTCCGCCCAGAGTATCGACCTGGACGACACTCCGGCGCTGGTCGTGGTGGTCCGCGACGTCACCCTGGTCAAGCAGACCCAGCAACTGCTGCAGGTGTCCGAAGAAAAGTTCGCCCGGGCCTTCCACGCCTCCCCCGACGGCCTGCTCATCACCCGCATCAGCGACGGCCTGCTGCTGGAAGCCAACGAGGGCTTCAGCCGCATCACCGGCTACAGCCAGCAGGAAATCGCCGCCCGCTCCACCCTCGACCTCGGCCTGTGGGCCAACCCGGCCGATCGCCGGCACATGATCGAGCTGATCCGCGACCAGGGCAGCCTGCACCACTTCACCACCGCCGTCCGCACCAAGAGCGGACAAGTGCGCATCTGCGAACTCTCCGCCCAGCCGATCCCCATCGGCGGCGAACCCTGCATGCTGACCATCGCCCGCGATGTCACCGAACGCCAGCAGATGCAGGAAAAACTGCGCCAGGCGGCCACCGTGTTCGAAAGCACCGCCGAAGGCGTAATGATTACCGACACCGAACAACGCATCACCGCCGTCAACCGTGCCTTCAGCGAAATCACCGGTTACAGCGAAAGCGAGGCACTCGGCCAGTCACCGCGCCTGCTCGCCTCCGGCCAGCACGACAGCGCCTTCTATGCCGCCATGTGGCACCAGTTGGAACGCGAAGGGCACTGGCAGGGCGAAATCTGGAACCGCCGCAAGAACGGCGATCCCTACCCCGAGTGGCTTACCATCAGCGCCGTGCGCGACCGGCACGACCAAGTCACCCACTATGTCGGCGTGTTCGCCGACATCTCGCCGCTCAAGCACGCCCAGGCCCGCCTCGACTACCAGGCCCACCACGACCCCCTCACCGGGCTGCCCAACCGCCTGCTGTTCGAAAACCGCCTGGAACTGGCCCTGGCCGACGCCACCCAGGACAACCATCACGGCGCCGTCCTGTTCATCGACCTCGACCGCTTCAAGCACATCAACGACAGCCTCGGCCACCCGGTGGGCGACCTGCTGCTCAAAGGCATCGCCAGCCGCCTGCGCGAACAGCTGCGCGACATCGACACCGTGGCCCGACTGGGCGGCGACGAATTCATCATCCTGCTGCCCGGCCTGCACAGCGCCAGCGATGCCCAAGCCGTGGCCAACAAGCTGCTGACCTGCTTCGCAGCCCCCTTCCGCGCCGACTCGCACGAGTTCTTCATGAGCGCCAGCATCGGCATCAGCCTGTTCCCGGAACATGGCCAGGACGTCGCCACCCTGGTGAAGAACGCCGACGCCGCCATGTACCGGGCCAAGGCGCGCGGCCGGAATCGCCTCGAGTTCTACACCCACGACCTGACCAGCCAGGCCACCGAGCGCATGGCCCTGGAAACCGAACTGCGCCGCGCCCTGGAACGCAACGAACTGTCCCTGAGCTACCAGCCCAAGCTCAGCCTGCCGCAACAGACCCTGGTGGGCGCCGAAGCCCTGGTGCGCTGGGTTCACCCACGGCTCGGCGAAATCCCCCCGGAGCGCTTCATCCCACTGGCCGAAGAGACCGGGCTCATCCTCCCCCTCGGCGATTGGGTGCTGGAACACGCCTGCCGGCAAATGCAGCGCTGGCAGGAAGGCCACGCCCCCTTCGGCCCTCTCTCGGTGAACCTGGCCGGCGCCCAACTGCGCCAACCGCACGTGGTGGAACGCCTACAACGCCTGCTCCGGGACCTTGGCCTGGAGCCCCAGCGCCTGCAGCTGGAAATCACTGAAGGCTTCATCATGAGCCAGGCCGAAGACGCGCTCTGCGTACTGCACAGCCTCAAGGCCCTTGGCGTGCAACTGGCCATCGACGACTTCGGCACCGGCTACTCCTCCCTCAGCTACCTCAAACGCCTGCCGCTGGACGTGCTGAAGATCGACAAGTCCTTCGTCCAGGGCCTGCCCGACGACCCCAACGACGCCGCCATCAGCCGCGCCATCATCGCCCTCGGCCGTAGCCTGCAACTCACGGTGATCGCCGAAGGCGTCGAAACCAAGGCTCAGGAATACTTCCTGGCCGCCGAAGGATGCGAGCAGATTCAAGGCTTTATCGTCAGCTCACCCCTGCCCGCCGACACCTTCGAGCGAAAATTCCTCAGCCCCCTGCCCGCGGTTGGCGCCCAACAAAAGGCGCCTGTATAATCCGCCGGCCTTCTGGGGCCTATAGCTCAGTCGGTTAGAGCAGAGGACTCATAATCCTTTGGTCCACGGTTCGAGTCCGTGTGGGCCCACCACCTTCAAAGCCGCGCACTGCGCGGCTTTAAGCTTTTCAGGGTTGTGGCATCTGGATCAGCCCATGGTCCAAAGGTACAAAATCGGTACAGTACTGGTTAGCCAGTCTGCCTTTGGAGTCCTTATCTGATGGCAACAATCGTCAAAACCCCTGCCGGCACATGGAAGGCCGTAGTCCGAAAAACGGGCTGGCCGACCAACGCCAAAACCTTCCGCACCAAGCGCGACGCCGAAGACTGGGCACGCCGCACCGAAGACGAAATGGTGCGCGGCGTGTATATCCAGCGCAGCGGCTCCGAGCGCATGACGCTGGAGAAAGCTCTAGAGCGCTACCTGTCCGAGGTGACGCCCAGCAAGAAGCCCACTACACGCAAAGCCGAAGCCACCAAAGCCAAGCAGCTGATCCAGCACCTGGGCAAATACTCCATGGCCGCCCTCTCCGCTGAAGTCATCGCCAAGTACCGCGACACAAGGCTCGGCACCCTGAGCAAGCGCGGCCTCCCCACCAGCAACAATACCGTGCGGCTTGAGCTAGCCCTTCTCAGCCACCTTTTCACGGTAGCTATTCAGGAATGGGGCCTGGGCCTTACCTTCAACCCGGTGCTGAATATCCGCAAGCCGAGCCCTGGAGACGGTCGAGACCGCCGACTGTCCGCCGAGGAAGAAAAGCGTCTGCTCGCTGCGGTGAACAGCCACAGCAACCCCATGCTAGGCTGGATCGTCCAAATCGCCTTGGAAACGGGCATGAGGTCGTCGGAGATAACCGGCCTACGTTGCCATCAGGTAGACCTGAAAAAGCGCGTGGTGCGGCTCGCAGACACCAAGAACGACAGTGCTCGCACCGTTCCCCTTACCAAGCTGGCAACCGAAACATTCAGGGCCGCCTTGGAGAACCCTGTTCGCCCCAAAGACTGCAATCTGGTGTTCTTCGGTGAACCAGGTAAGGACGATAAACGTCGCCCCTATGCCTTCACCAAAACCTGGGGACTGCTGAAGAAGAAGCTTGGAATGCCCGATCTGCGCTTCCACGATCTACGTCATGAGGCGGTCAGCCGACTGGTCGAAGGTGGCCTATCCGATCAGGAGGTCTCGGCCATCAGCGGCCACAAGTCGATGCAGATGCTCAAGCGCTACACGCACCTGCGCGCTGAGGACCTTGTCAGCAAGCTGGATAAGCTGGAGAGGAAAACGACCAGGCGCAGTAAGCAAACTTCTGACAACTGATCAAAAACCACGCAGTCGGGGCGTTTTTCAGCGACCTCATTGAGAGCATGAAACTGCCCCAGCTCCAGTCACCAGCCTTCAGGCATCGTCGTTGTCTGGCTTGTAGAAAAGATCCCAGCTGCTCTGGTGCGTGACGCGAGGGTCTTGTCCGTATACTGGGGCCGACGTGAGGCCTAGAGATTTCCTCTCTTCCAACTGCCGCTCCCACGGGCGATCAGTGCCTAGAACCCGACCAACATACTCAGCACGAGACTCTTCTCGGCCCTCCCAAGCCCTGACAAGCTCCTGGTACTCATCGCTGGCCGCCAGTCGATAAGCCACGTCAACCAGATCACTCCCAACCCAATGCGAAAAGGGAAGCGTCCTCTCAACTGCCGCAAGACGCGCTTCATCGCTCTCCAGATCGACCTCACCCTCTTCATACAGTCGCTTTGCCAGGGCAATGGCCTTGCTGAAATACGCATCAGCACCAGGCTGCTCCGCATGAAGAAACTCAGGGAAGGTCAGCGCCGTTAATGGCGCCACATGACCATTGGCCGCATCGGTCACGCCAGTAACCAGCCAGAACGCATATTTCGGCCACAGGTGGGCAACCGACTCGATCATGGCTGAGGTCGGTTTCTGCTTGCGCGAGAACGCACTACGCCACCGGGCAGACGGAATGCCTGTGAGCTGGGAGAGCTTTTCCCAGAAGCCGCGACCAGCGTACGGCGGCTGACTCCACAGGCTGAGCAGCGCTGAGAACGGCCCTTCGTGCCCCTTCAGGCTCTCAAGGTCAGCCGGAGTCATCTGCTCCTTCAGAATCAGAATGACGCGGTCTTCAATCGTGCTTGACATCGTAAGCCTTCGATCATAAAAAGGACTAAATGTCTAAAATATGGACATTTAGTATTTTTTTAGGACTCTTACGCCTTTTTCGCGTAATGAGCGCAGTGTATCGCAAGCCATACAAGGAGTCGCAAGATGACAGTCGAAGAAACCCTGCTGAACCGCTACGGAGGCTCACCACTGCTTTCCCTGGAGCAGCTCGCAGAGGTGCTACATCGCAGTAAAAACGGCCTGAGGATATCCCTGAGCGGCGACAACGAGCTGTCCGCGAAGCTACGCCCGTGCAAGGTCAAGATCGGCCGACGGATCTATTTCAAAACCTCTGCAGTCGCTCGCGTCATCGAAGAAGCCTGATAGCTATGAGCATCAAAGCCATGAACTGGGCATGGGAGCAGCCGCTCCCGCCTGTGCCGAAGCTAGTCCTCATGGCGCTCGCTGATAACGCAGATGATCACGGCTACTGCTGGCCGAAGATGAAGACGATTGCAGCGAAGTGCAGCACTTCGGAGCGCACCGTCCAACGCACTATCAAAACCCTGCTGGCTGCCGGTCTGCTCAAGAAGGACGCTCGATTCGATGCCAGCGGCCGGCAGGTTTCTAACGGCTACACACTCGCTTTGACCTACCCCGACAAATTGTCACCCCCGGCCGATGACATCGCCAGGGTGGGTGACACCACTGTCACCCCCGGGGTGACACAGCTATGTCAGGGGGAGGGTGACATAGCTATGTCACCCCTAGAACCACCATATGAACCCTCAAATGAATCATCAGTAAGCCGCACGGCAAAACTGACGCGGCTGAGTGCATCGGAGAGTCAACAGGTCGCCCTGCTGATCAGCTCCGCTCCTGCTGATCAACAGGAAGCGATCACTTCCCAGCTTTTGAACGCGCTGGTCAAGGGAGCCATCCGTACTTCCCCATCGCGCTGGTTGAGAGCTGTCATTCGCCGGACAGGGAGCCACATGCGTCCACAGAATGCACCAGCGCTGTCGGAAGCGGACTATGTGAAACGCCTGACTCAAGGCGGAATCTCGACGGAAGACGCTCAGCGCATTGCCCAGAAGACCTTTAGTCGCCGTCTAGTCACTTCGTCCGTGAACAGTAGGTGGTGCCCCACCGACCACCAAATCGCCAAAGACTGCGGCTAAACCGGCTGCGAGGCACCTGACGACCAGTTTCTCGTCTCGATTTGCAATGTGCGCCGACGGAAGCTCACTGAATCGCCTAAGCCCGCACTTAGCCCCTCACAAATATCCCCTACGCCACAGTTGGTTGCCATCGTGAAACCCTCGGGCTAGAGTGCGCCCGTCGTGGTAAATCCCACGACCGGGCGTCAGAACCCGATTAATCGAGGGCGCGGTTGCGTCATGGCGAAGCGGCAAATACTCCAGTGTTTGCTATCGCTTTTCTATGGCAGGCCGTGCGGGGCAGGCTTTTGCCTGGCCGGTTCCCTCGGTTACCGGTTTCTGACCCCCGTACGGTCTGCCACCATACTGCGTCAGAACGGTGGGTGGCAGCTCCTTAATCAAACCGAGGAGCATAAGGAAAATGCGCTACCCCCTTTTTACCCGAGAGCTCCGCCTTGGGCTTCTGGTGCTGCTGCACACCTCTGACCTTGAGGTGCGCCATGGCTGAGTTCGAATCCTGCGTCGTACCTTTTCCACTGCAGCGAAGCCCGCTGCATGAATCCGAACGCTCTCCCCTACCCTCCGAAGCAGCAGCTGAACTTCGCGGTGTCATGCTTGGTAATCTGCTGGATCAACTGGCAGAGCCAGACGGGCTGCAGCCGGAAGATCTGCGCGTGCGTATCGCTGCTTACTCAGCTCTGGATCTGCTCGATGAGATGGTCGTGCTCTATCGCCGAGCCCTATCCGAGGCGCGAGGAGGTGCGAGATGAGCAAAGGCGTAAAGACATGCCTTCCACCTCACGACGGCCACCCAGGCGTGGAGATCACCTGGGCGTCGGACTGCAGCGAAGCATTCAACCAGGGGGCCAAACTGGCCCAGAGCTGGCTTGATAATGCTCGTACCGGCTGGCTCTGGGCAGTCATGATTGCCGAACGAGACCTGCTGCCACGCGCAATAGAACGGAGAGCCTTCGAAGTAGGGTTCCTCAGCCGCGTCCACCAGCGTATAGGCACTCAAAGATGCCGCAGCCACTCGGAGAAATCCCTTTCCCTGATGTTATAGAACAGATGGTCGTGAGCCGGCCTTGCTGGCTCACGCGAACCGTAACATGCCAGCTTGCCATAGGAACGCCCTCCGCTCGAACGTTCAGAAATAGACCGAGAACTGCGCAGAAGCGGCCGGTCGTCAATCAGTTCACTAAGGATGGGTATCGAGACTCTTCCCCACACAGTTCTTGGCTGCAGACCGTCCTCTTCAAGGGCGCCCGCACGCTGCTTTCTTGGTGTTTCGAGCAATGCGATTAAACCGATTATCCGCCGAAATCCAATCGGCGACGCCGAAGACGTGGCGGTATGTTTCCCTCCCGCCTGAAATAGCATTGTGACATTTTTAGCGAAAATCTTGTTTCGCCCCTCCGGAAGGCCCGGTTTTTCTAAGCCGAATGAATGGCTCGAAAAGGGGTACGGTGCCTTGTTTACAAGGAGTATAAATAGCGCTGTGTGACATCCAAGGAGAACGACGATGGCTGACACCGCACTTATTGACCTCCTGAAGCAAAATGGCCCCATGCTCAGCAGCGATTTGTCCAAGCTGCTAGAGACAAAATACGGTTTGAGTGCTGAGGCAGCTAGGAAGCGTGTCGAGCGGGGTTGCCCTGGCGTGAACCGGCTAAACCACATTATTTTTCCACATCGCGCACGCTTCATTTACCTTCAGGAAGAATATGGATCTCCGTTCTTCTTCAATAACCTGATTGCGGCCCTGAAGAAAACGCGGAGCACGTACTTTGCCGCGCTACAGGCCCTTGCGCTTCGAGGCAATCTGATGCCCCGAGCGCATTTCCTTATCGCCTGTGGCGCCCCCGTTGCACAGAAGAAGCACGTTTCAGCAGAAAGCCTCCTAGAGCGACTTGTGAAAGCGACTCTCGTGAAAGAGGTGGTAATGCCGGGCGGGGAATCATGTGTGGTGAGATGCGATCATCACCAGATGCTCGACGTGCCCTCTGTGTGGGCAAAGATGAAAGGCCGTCTCATCGCCGAAAAGATCACGCTGTTGGCGGTAAAGGAGTGGTCGCGCAATTTGGGGATGGTCAGCTACGACTCAGTGAAAACCCGCGAGGACGAGGATTTAGAGGCATTACCCAAGGTCGGGACCTTCAATTGGGACTTGGCGGGTCCCTCTTATCTATTTCCGATGCGAGAGTACGTTAACACTACGCTGAAACCCGGCTTCTTCGTTTGTGATCTAGCCCTAGCTGGCAGGGTGACCGTTGATCAACTGGCAGGATTCATCAACAAATGCGTCACTCTCCGCAGTATCAGGAAAGTGGGTAAATGCCTTCAGGTTTTCGTCGCTGAAAGCTATGACAACGAAGCCTTCGCCCTTCTCAAGGAGAAGGGCGTCATCCCTGCAACCACTGAAAGCCTTTTTGGCCGTGACGTGGCACTGGCGCTGAAAAATCTCTGTGCGGTGCTGACCGACACAGCGAAGCTCATCCAAAACCCGGAAGCGCTCGATAAGATCTTCAACGACCTATCCCGGATCGAAGGCGCTGCATCAACATTGCGCGGGAGCCTATTCGAGTTCGCTGTAGCCCAAATCGCGAAATCCACGTTTTTAGGATATTTCCAAGAGATGAACCGGATCGTCAAAGATTCGATTGGTGCAGAAGCGGAGATCGATGTCCTAGCTCAGCGACCGAATCATGAGGTCGTATTCATCGAATGCAAAGGGATACACCCGATCAGCACGCTGAGTGACAACGAAGTAGAGAAGTGGCTCAACAAACGCATCCCTGTCATCCGAGGCTTTGTGAAAACGCACCCGGAGTGGGCCGGCATCCCCCAAAAATACGAGCTCTGGACGAGCGGCAAGTTCTCCGAAAATGCGATTGCAATGGTCAGGGCTGCACAGGCGAAGAGCCCAAAACTGAACATCCATCTGCGTGATGCCGACTATGTCCTGGCCCAAGCTGTGGCCAGCAATGACGTAGGTCTGTTAAAAGCGTACAGGCAACATTTCGTGACGCACCCGATGCAGGAATTTGAAGAAGCGCTGAAGCGCGATCAGCGCAAGGCCGACAAAGCAAAAGCTAGGTTGAAGGAAGTTTCTGTGGAGGCTCCGCCCCCTGCAAGCCCTCGGGCACCCAATTCATATGCTGCTTTGCCACCTCAGACGACTGTTTAATTCCTCGTGACGCTGACCAAGATAGCCTGTCTTCGGCAGCTATCGCAGCTGTTTAATGCGCTCTTGGAGAGCAAGGGCGGCCGGTATATTCATCGCTGCAAGTGCGGCTGCAATCTCGACAAGCCCTTGTCGCGCCTGAGCGTGTTGCGACAAAACTAGCGAGTCGGAACTTAATGTCGACGCCGCCAGATGCACCAATGCGTCGCGCGTCCCCTCGCGATACCAGCTGCGAGAAGGCTCGCCTTTTTTTAGCATAGCGGCGAGCCAGCAAAGTCCGTCTAACCGAAGTGGTGCCCCGAACTCTGTCGTCAGGAAGTGGCAAAAACGGGTCACGCATTCTTCGTAGTGAGCCAGGTGCGCAGCGGCCCAACGTTTGTAGAGATCCTTCATCCGCAAAGACGCGCCTGGGTGCAGGCGGGACAATGCATCCTCGCTCCCGAAGCCAAGCAAGTCGCAAATCAGGCGCTCGCCGTAGAACCAAAGGCCAGGTTGAGACCAATTGGCTGCGAGGCCGTACTCCGCAGTGGCCCGCCAGACGCGCTCGAATGCCACCGGGTCGTCGTCTTTCCCGAGACGCAGGAATAAACCGCGAATGAAGTGCTGCAGCGCGTAGTGCGCGGCCGGGCCGTGGGAGAGAACAGGCTCCCAAACCATTCGATCTTCCCCTTCGGGCGCCGCGATCGCCAGGGCTCCGAGCCTCTGTAGGGTGTCGTAGCCGAGGTTCTGGCTCGGCAAGTCGTATTCGCCATCTTCCTTCTTTTCGCACACCTTGGCGCGCTTGGCGTCGTAGTCCCAGATGCGTAGCGCCAAGCGCGTGTCGAGGTCGCGATTGCCAGTGCCATCGCCTTCGATGAGCCAGTTGAATAGGACTCCAAGGAAGTGACTATCTAGCGAACCGCCCCGTTCGCGCTTCGGTTTCCCGCGCCAAGTCTTGTTGCCGGCATTGTAAAGCCGCATCCTTCGCAGGTAGTCCAGACGTTCTTGGCCCACAACGACACGCTTGAAGTCGAGGTCATCCGGCGTTGAGTTCGATCCGCGAAGCGGAAAGCGCCGCAACCGCGCTAGCCACACCTTCCAGGCGTGCTCCGCAGCGTCGTCATCGCCGTGGTGCGGAGCGAGCATGATGAGGCTTGACCAGAAGAGCCCGGCACGGAGCAGTCGCCACCACGCGGTACCAAGCTGCTCTCGATTGGCATAAGCAACGCCGACCACAACTGCAGCCGCTCGCGTGTCGCCGCTCGTCAGCAGGCGCAGGACGGCGGTCTCCCACTCCTGAACGCCATCTTCATCGGCGAGCCACAAGTGCATGACCGCGTAGGCGACGAACTTAAGCTCATTGCGTAAGCTCCCCATGCGTCGTCCGCGAATCTCCTCTCCTGTCGACGCGACCGCTGCCACACCGGCGCGCACCACTTGGAACACGTGCTTCTGCGCTTCGGCGTTCTGGACAAGCCAAGCACCTCCCAATGCGACGAGCGTGCCGGCCGCAGCGAAACGGCAATTTGATTTTGCGTCCTCATCTTCGCCTTCCGCTCCAGCCTCACACTCTTGGAGCAGATTGAAGAGGTACGCAGCCTCATCGTCGTTGAGCAGCTGGCCGCCCCGAAGCCGCTGGTCGCACCGGTCCGGCACGAGCAGGTACGCGAGGGTTGGCGCGCTGTCGGTCTGCCACGATTGCACTTCAAGGCGCAGCTCATCTGGGTAGACAAGACCTTGAGTCTGCGCGCCCGTCGTTGGGTCGGTGACGGTCTGATAGTTGGCTCGATCGAGCGCGGCGAATAACAGCTTGAACTCCAATGCCTCCTTCGGGTCATCAGGCAGCGCCCAGGTCGGAAGCAGGGCTTGAAGGCGCCGCGCAACGTCGTCGTCGGTCAGGAGGAGTTCGACAACGACATGGAGGAACTTCTGCTGGCGATGGGGCGCTAAGACCCAATCACGGGCGAAGTCAAACATCGCCTGGCCGCCTCGGAGCCAGCTCCAACCGATGAAGTTATAGCCAACCTGCTCCACGCGGGCGCTATCCCAATAGAACAGGTTCGGGAATGTAATCAGGGCCGAGAGAGGCCCCGTCAGCAACGACGGCCGATACTTGGCGACGTTGAGGAGCACGCTGACGAGAGATGCGGAGTTCCCCTCCCGAAGTATCCTCTCGATATCCACGGTGATGTCCTCATCCGCGTCGAGCCGCAACGTAAGCCAGCGCTCCAATGCATCGAGAGCGCAGAACAGATTCCCGTTGCGCATCGAGTCATTGGACTGCGGCCAGCCGAAAACCTGCCACCAGCCGGGGAAGGTCTTATCCGACCCGTCCGCGTATTGCAGTGTTACCCCGGGTGCCTCACCGGCGCGTCCCTTCATCACCTCGGCGACCCAGCGCTCCGTGCAGAAGTTCACTAGCGCGATGAGCGAGGTGAGAGCCGTTTCCGGGGCTAACTGCAAAAAAGGGAAGAACGGGCTCTTCCAGAAAGCCGTCGGGTAAGCATCCTCGGGGTATTCGAGACCGAGGTCTATTTCGAGCCGGCCAGCCCCATACTCCTGTTCCGGCTGGTCTTCTATGATGAGCGCGAGTAGGACTTCGGCGGCCAGCTCAGGCTGCGCACGCATGAGAGGCTGGATGCCGTTCTCCTTGATGCACGCGATCCGAAAATCCATGTCGACCTTTTCTCTGGCTCCTAACGGCCAAGGCGGCAATCTCTCTCGGAAAGATCCGAGGGAGGGTGGTATCCGCTTCCGCTCTTCGTGCAACGCCTTGTATTTGGCATCGGTCTTCAGACGCTCTGAGTGCACCTTCGCCTTCTCTATCTGAACTTCGGCAATGCGCCGTTTAACATCAGCGTCCACCTCTTGGCGTCCCGCGAGTTCGAGCGCCCAGTTCCCGACTTCGGTCGGCAGGTCGGCCACGCCAGCCAGTGGTGCGGTGTACAGCAATGGCTCACGCGTCAGGTACATTGCGCCGTGGCCCTTCTCGACTTGCACAGTCCGAGCCATGGCGAGCGCCATCTCCGCCATCTCCCGGCGGAAAGGCATCGGATTGCCGCTGCTCAGCGTGTGTGGCGTTTTCGTCAGCCAGGTCTCGATGACCTTCGCGAGAGCAGATGAAACCAGCCCAGCCAGTCGCTCCCGCTGGGCGATGAGGAAGCGCAGAACAGGTGGCCAACGGCCGAAGACAATCGAGCGGTACTGCGCATCCATGTACAAGCCGACCGCTGCGCTCAGTCCCATTCCGCCGCCGACTGGAACCGTTGCGATGTGATGGAAGCGTAGAAGCAGTCGCGTGAAGTGTTTCGCGCCGTTGCCGAGCAGAAGGTCGACGCGTTCATTCAGAAGGCGTTCGGCGTCGGGGTCCAAGCAGAGCGCATCAAGGAGAACATCCCCCGCCAGTTCGTTCTTGGCGGCCTCTGCGGAGCCGAAGGCGACGTCCCAGGCCGTGCAAGTCTCAGCCGGCTGCCGCAGCAAGAGCTGGCCCAACATCCGGAGCGCGTTAGTCCAGAGCGGATTGCCCGCTAGGGCGGCCCACTGCGCCGTGTCCGTCCAAATCTGCTTCAGGAACTGGAAACGCGCCCAATCCGCCGCGAGATCATGCTCGAACTCGACGCGGTTGGTCCGTTCGTTCAGGCGCAGCGGAAGCTCGTCGGGCCGATGCGCAAACGTCGTCGTGTCCGCCGGCTCCAAGTCGCTCAGCGCGAAGCTGCGCTCGAACGAAGCTTCTCGCTGGGCGAGGCGCATCATCAGCGCCTCCACGTCGGCACGGTCCTTTGTCCAATACTTCCAAAGCCGGTCGGCGATGGCGGTGTGAGACGCCAGTCCACCGGCGCTCGCCCCCAGCGCCGCCCCCGCCTTGATGACCCAGGCCAGTGTCCGCAGGTTCGTCAGCGCCGCAATGGTGTCGTCATGAGCGACCAACCAGCCCAAGGTGGGCGACGGCAGAAGCGCCAACTTCACAGCATCGCTCTTGAGAGCCTCGACCTCGACCAAATGCGCTTTCCGCCCGCCGAGCATCGTCTCTTCACCTTCGATCCAACTCTGCGTCTGCGTGACGATGACGACCCGCCACGCAGCCTCGGTCTCTTCGCCGTCATTCGGTAGGATAGCTTGAAGCAACTGGCGGATGACGACGAGCTCGCCGGCCTCGATGCGTTCCGCAGAGTCGATGACCAGCACGTTCTGCGGCTTCACCGTGGCGTTCAGCACAAGCGAAAGTTCGTGCGTCAGGGGAAGGGCGCTGCGGCGCGCCGCGCTGAGCGCCGTCTTAAGATCTTCCGGACCAAACCACACCTGGTTCCAAGATGAGTACGCGCCGTCCAACACCGACTTGACCAGCGCTGACTTGCCCGAGCCCGACTCCCCGAATACCACCGTGATCGGGTTCTCGGCGAACACTGCCTGGAGCGACGCTTTCTCCGCCGTACGGGAAACGGCATAGCCTGATGGCAGCTCCGTCTCTATCCGCGCCTTTTGATCCGCGGTGATGTTGGAGAGCGTCTCCCAATCACGCTCAAAGTCTGGGTGATGACGGAGGCCAAACTGGCCCCGGAGCAATGACAACAGCTCCGGGACGGTGATGGTACCGCTGCGAAGGCGCACCTCTTTCGCGACGTTGACGAGCTCCTTCCAGAGAGTTTGCGCTTCGTCGTCACTGCCAGACGCGAGCAAGCGACGGCATTGGGTGATAGCCTGAGCCTCGGTCTCAGAGTGCGCGAACTGAAAGTCAGTCGGCAGCACGTGTAGGCTACGAATGAGCTCAATGGTCTCTTCATCGGATGCGCTACCCGGCTTCTGGACGCTGTTGAAGACGCGCGACTGCCTCGTATTACTGCGGATGCGGCTCAAAGCGAGTGCCGGATCCGTACCGCTGCACGCGTTTTTCACCTCGCGCCACGCCGGGTCGAACGCCGGGTCGGTTCCGATCGTCACCAACGCGAGCCCATCACCAACTCGGCTGAAGGGTCCCTGCGGGTCACGCCATTGATCCCAGGAGCGCGTCACAAAGTCAGCGGGAAGGCCCGCCGCGGTCACCTGCACATTTCCCTTCGCTGAGATCGCTAGCCGCCTCGGGGCACCGGCCGTCTGAGCCGTCAGCAGCAGGTCGTCGATGCGCCACCCCAAGGTCGAGACTTGGGCTTGTACCTGCGTGACCACGCCGCCGATACCCGGTGCCCGTTCCCCTGACAGGGCCTTCACTAACTGCCAGGCACTTATAAGATCCTCGAACTCGAACCCGGCGCCGCTCATCGAACGCAGCGTCGCGTGCTCGCGTTTCGCACTGCTGCTGCGAGACGCCTTCGACTTTGATGTGCTTTTAGAAGAGGCCATTAGCATTCCGAATGGTTGTAGCTGTGTCATATCTATCGGCGAACAGCAGGGGCAGGCCTTCGCAGCCCTATGATGGGCTTGAGGCACGCCATAACCCACCCGACTTCTAGCTCAGTACCACTGAGTTGCATCGGCAAACTGTGGCGCAGAAGCGGCGCCTAAGCTACTGCACCTGCTGTCTAGACCTGGGTAAAGACCCGAAACCCCTGGTTACCCAGAATCTAGTGTGTGCATCCACCGGATGAATCCACAGCCAAAGGGGACACTAAAGAATATAAATCCGCCCCCCTTTCTGGTTACTGGCAGTCAAGGATGTATGGGCGGAGCCGGGGAATGCCCCCAAAGCGCCAAGCCAGCCGAGAAAGGCTTGACCAATCCCGCTCGACCTCTCGTAGCCTCTACCTATCTACTGGATCAAGAGACCTGTCAGTAGGTGCAGGTGCTCCTCATCACTCCATGACACGGCAATCGAACCTGAGCGCGAGAGCTCAAGCTGAATAGGCCTTGAGTCGTACGTGTAGACGATTTTGATCTTGTCGATCGGCGCCGTGCGGCCACCCGTGATCTCCAACAACTTCGTCATCGCATTCCCCGTGGATGCTATATCGACTCGGTAGCTGCTTTCGATATCAAACGTCACCGCCCCAGAAACGATCCGCTTAGCCATCACTCTCGTGAAGCGCTTGTCAGCCTTGAGTTGCTGATAGATCGCAGAGATGTCCGGCTTCACGATCTCCAGCGCGAAGTTCGTCCCGGTTGCAACTCGGATGAGCTCCACGAACGGCTTCAGATCCTTCGGTGGCGCCCCCATGCAGATCGAATACCGATTCGGCCCAAGCATTTCAAACACCATGTCGAAGCTGATGAAAGTCGAGTAACTAGACTCGACTGTTTCGCCCAGAGGGTTCGTGAACGACTGGGTGATATCCCGCTGCTCGTGGTACCTAAAGGCGGCCTTGTCATCCAGGATTTCAATAGCCTCGACACCGACCCGGCTCTGGTCGTTGAACGGCTGCTGTCGAAGCCCATGCACAAGGGTCTGAAAGTCAATGCGAGCGGTCAGAACCCAAACTTTCAGCCGCTTTGACTTCATGTCGTCAGACTCCTTTCGATGTCATCCAGGGTCTTCTGCGCCGCTTCCTCCAAGCGGATCTTGAGCTTCTGCTCAAACACAGGCTCGGCACGTACTAGGTTCTTCGCGTATTTCCCGTTGTTGTAGTTGTAGACACCTTTGACGATATAGGAGAAGTCACAGTACTTGGCCTGGTTACCAAACTGAGCCTCAAAGAGAACGAGCTCAGCTCCAACGAGTTTCTCACGAGCTTTCCACCGAATCTTCCACAAATAGAACCCATGACCTTCAAGCTCAAGCAACTGCTTCGACTCCAAAACACCCTTACCTTTCAGGGACGCCTTGTCGATGCGGATGATTTTGTGAACTCTGGCTTCTGGCTGCGGCTTGGCCAGTTCGACTTCAGGGTCCCCCTCCTCGCCCTCATTCTCTGACTCAACTTCAATCGAGTCCTCGATCACTAGCGCGTCGTCACTAAGATCCAAGTCATCATCTTCTTGGTCTTTGGGGTTGAATGTGGAGACGTCGACCACATCGACCACCTCCATGTCCTTGAGATTGCGGATCAAGCTGCGAAGGAAATTCGTTCTGGTGCCCGCATCAGGGATCGCTTCCAAGGAGATGGTTCGGGTCGCCACGTCCTGATCGGTGACGATCTCGATTTGGGAATACAACTGATCAGTGATGTCCTTGAACTTGTCGTTCATTGGGCCAGTGATCTTCCAGCCACTGCCCTGCTTCTCAAGGATCACCTCCGCCGTTTTCTCAACAACCTGGCGAAACTCTGCCTGGCTCAGATCGAGCTTCTGGTATTTGACGGTGAGCTTGAGATGATCACCATGAACGGCCACCTCCGCCTGCTCGTGCTGGTCATCCTCCAGCCATTCCTTGACAGAGGTGAGAGCCTCGGTCAGTTGGTCTTTAGTGACCGCTGTCGTGACGACCACATTTGTGGTTTTTTCACGACTGTCACGCCCCCCCACCAGGAGAGACAGATTCCGATAGTCGTAGTAGTCGTGGAACAGGGCACTGAATCGATTGGCCAGGAATTTTTTGTCCGACTCATTGGAAATAACGATCCCCCTCGAGAGGAAGACCCTCCGGAGTTCAGCGCTTGTCAGGCTTCGCTGCGTGAGCGCATCGTAGATCGCCTTGTCGGATGCAAAGTACAAACTACCCATTCTCATGTCAGTCTCGCTCCCATCCGATTACTTCTGGCTTATAGTTCGGAACCGCGTGATTCACGATCTCCAGTTCGATCGCCTGCAGTTTCCGCTTGCGGTTTTCGTCTTCGCCCCACTCGGTCACGTAGCTGTTGATGGCAGCATTAAAATTGCTCATGATGCTGCCGTTATGGTGGCGATTGGCAACCCTGATTCGAATCTTCAAGTCCTTGTTGGCATTGAGGATCTGAAATCTAGATAGCGCGTCAAAGAGGTATCTGAACTCAATCTCGGTGCTGCCATCGCGGCGATAATAGATCAGATAGCCTTCGCTATAAGTTTCAGCCAGTTCCTTGGCTTTCTCGCAGTATGAGATCACCTCTTTGTGGTGAATGATCATATACGGCGAGGCAATCAGCTCTGCGGTGGCCGCACGCTCCCAGTATTCACCACTGGCCTTGTGCAAGACGAGGTCGGGGTAGTAGAAGGTGTAATTGTCTCTCGGAAATTTACCTTCCGCCCTGAGATTGTTTACATCTAGCTGCAGCGTTTTCAGATAATTGATCAATGAAGGTTCAACGATATGAACCTGCTGAGAATCTTTGATGTGCAGATTCTCACCCTTGTAATCCTTGAAGTGATCGTAGAAATTCTTGTCGTACTCGTCATCGTGGTTATAGACAAAAAGCATCCCACGAATTTCATACTTCTCACGCTTAGCCAAATGGTAGCGAGTCTGCCATTCCGACGAAGCGCGAGCGCAGTCAATTGTCTTACCCAGGGACTTCAAGGCCTTCTTGATCGAGTCCAGAGTAATGGAGCCAACTGCATAGCTCTTCAAATCGGTATGAAGGTAGATGGCTTTATTCAAGTAAGGATCTGCGTACTTGAACACCACGTCAGCCGGATGCGTGTGCTCGGATTTCTTCAAGGGCGCGTGAGTCTCCTTCTTCACACAGGCGAAGTTGAGGTTAGCTGGCCCCTCTCTCGTCCACCTGAAGAAGTTGAAGATGTCATTGGAAACGAGCTCCGCGAGCTTCGCAATTTTTTCGGTTTCGCCGCCTGACATAGTCGTTCCTGTCACGAAATGAATTCGCAGGAACGGTATCGGCAGGAGCTATTGGTCCGAGCCGTGGAGGTGCGTCCTGCTGTGGATATGGCCTCATGCCAGCACAAAGTACCGTAAAACTCAGTGCCCGGCCATCAGGCACTCGTCAACCAGCAGAGGATGAATCGCTCCCGGACGAAAGGGAATCGTCGCAAAGTGCTGCACCCTGCAACTCAATCACTAGGCGACTGACAGCTCAAGATAAGGAGCTACCAGGATTCCGGACCAATTCAGTGCAGTAAATTGACGAGCAAGTCGCCAAGCTCCGCATCAACTGAATCGCACGTTCGCGCACAAAGGGAGGGTTGGTGCATTGAAGATCAAGCTAGACCGGACCTGTTTTTCAATCATTACTTGTCGAGCACCTCGATCAAGCACTGGAGGCGCTCCAGAAGATCATCGTAGGTGAGAATCTTAACGTTGGACCTCGCGTTATTGATCATTAAGGTATCTTTCTGCTCCTGCGTAAGGTCCTTGGAGCGCCCGATCACTACCATCCCCTCTGCGGTTGAACGAGCCCCTTGAAACACAGGACACCGTTTCCCCCTTACCATAAGGGATAGGCAAACGACTGTGTTTATGACTACCAGCAAAGACAAGACCATCGAAGTGCTCGGCCAGGAGCGGCGGCGCCGCTGGAGCGTCGAGGAGAAACTGGCTATGGTGCGCGAGAGCCTGGAGCCCGGACAAAGTGTCTCGGTGGTGGCCCGGCGCAACGGCATCAATCCCAACCAGCTGTTCCATTGGCGCAAGCTCTACCAGGACGGCAGCCTGTCGGCGGTCAGTGCCGGTGAAGCGGTGGTGCCTGCTTCCGAGCTGGCCGATGCCCTTAAGCAGATCCGCGAACTGCAACGGATGCTGGGCAAGAAAACCATGGAAGCCGAGATACTCAAGGAAGCGGTGGAGATCGCCCGCTCGCGAAAATGGATTGCGCACTCACCCTTGTTGCCGGGGGACGACCAGTGAAAGCGGTCAGTGAGAGTCTCGGTGTGGCGCGCTCGCAATTGACGGCTCGACTCAAACAGCCTGTTCCGGGGCTGCAGCCGCGTCGTCGCCGGACGCTCAACGATGCGGCCCTGGTCGAGCAGATCAAGCAGGCCGTCGGCACGTTGCCCAGCTACGGCTATCGCCGGGTCTGGGGTCTGTTGCGTCGGCAGCATGAGCAGCAGGCCCAGCCACCGGTCAATGTGAAGCGGGTTTACCGCGTCATGCGTGACCACGATCTGTTGCTAGAGCGGCGGCGTAAACAGCCGGGTGTAGCGCGGCGTCACGAAGGTCGTGTTGCCGTGGACACGAGCAACACCCGCTGGTGTTCGGATGGATTCGAGTTCCGCTGCGAGGACGGCGAAAAACTGCGCGTGACCTTCGCCTTGGACTGCTGCGACCGCGAGGCCATCAGTTGGGTAGCCAGCCCAAACGGCTACAGTGGCGACGATGTCCGCGACGTGATGCTGGAAGCCATCGAGCAACGCTTCGGTAGCGAGCTGCCGGCGTCGCCGGTGCAATGGCTGAGCGATAACGGCTCGGCCTATACCGCCGAACAGACCCGGGCCTTTGCCCGACAGATCGGTTTGCTGCCCCTGACAACCCCGGTGTGCAGCCCGCAGAGCAACGGCATGGCGGAGAGCTTCGTGAAGACAATGAAGCGCGACTACATCCGCCACATGCCCAAGCCCGATCGGGCGACGGCCCTGCGCAACCTGGCCATCGCCTTCGAGCATTACAACGAGGAACATCCGCACAGCGCACTGAACTACCGCTCGCCTCGCGAGTTCAGGCGCTTGGCTGAGGCATCAACTTAACGGGGTGCCGGTGTCCGGTTTGATAGGGGCAAGTCCACAGCCAGATGCGCGCCGATGGTGTCGTTGTGACCAGACAATAACCTAGCATCACCTAAGTCGCGCGCGGCTGTGCTGAGGTACTCGTCAGCGCTTGGTTAACGAGACGTGGTTACTGCTCAGCAACAACTCATTCGACTGTCGCCTGTTCAGCCTAGTGCCTGTCGACGTTGTGGTCGTTCGCGCGCTGCCCTTGCGGCCAAACTCGTGTCGACGGAGCAATCGTTATTGCGTCGGTGTTGATGTCGATGGCGTGTCCAGCCGGGTACCGTTGACTTGCCCTCGCCCACCACTCTCGAAGGCAGAGCCCTCCATTCCCTCTGCATCATTACCCTACCCAGCAGCTTGGAGTATACGGAAAAGTTGGAGGGCAAGATAAAAGGTGGCGGCACTTCGTTGGCCCGAAAAGCAGTCTGCACGGGGGTTGGAGACGGCACTCAATGCATGCAGAGGCGTGCCGTGCACAGCGCAAACTCCCGCCAGTTCTGGCTTTGGCGCGTGCCTAACACTCCTCATTGCGATCAGCTTGGAACAGGCATCGGTAACCGAACCTACAAGCGGAAACCGGTGCAGACACAGAGCCATGCCTGGAAGCTTGTAGCCCTTGAGCTACAAGACAGCTCGGGCTGCGCCATTTTGTAGCCCAAGAGCTACAAATGACCTCTTTCACCGATGTTTCTGAAACGCTGAAAAAAGCGCGCGAGCAACAACCCTGATCAGAAGCGCTCATCTGCCTAGCAAGCCCGGCTTGAGAATTAGACAGTGAGCCGAATAGGCGGCATTATCGGCTCACTTCATGAGCCGAATAGGCTCGTTAATCGGCTCACTGATGAACAACCCTTATGAATGACCCGCTCTGGATCTGGCAGCAGCCCGATTGGCCGCACTTCAGTTGGCAAGCCGAAGCGCTCGCCCCGCTGTTGCGAGCATGCAGCCAGGCTCAGGGTCGTTTGTTGGGAATGCTCGGTGCGGTGGGCAGTGACACCGAAGTGCAGAGCAGCCTGGATGCCATGCTGCAGAACATCGTCACCTCTTCTGCCATAGAGGGTGAGCAGTTGGATGTCGGTTCGGTGCGTTCATCACTTGCGCGGCGCTTGGGGTTGAACGAAGAAGGCCGTACCACCTCGCGCTCCGAAGGCCTGGCGGAACTGCTGCTCGATGCCACCCATGCGCATCAACAACCGCTAGATGAACAGCGACTCTTTACCTGGCACCGTTGGCTATTCCCCAGCGATGACCAACTTCTGGCTAGACCTCTGTACATCGGCACACTGCGCGGCGAAGAGCCGATGCAGGTGGTTTCCGGTCGCATCGACCAACCGACCGTACATTTCGAAGCGCCTCCGCGCGCAGGGCTGGAAGCGCAATTGGCCGACTTTCTCGCATGGTTCGAGAGCAGCCGCAGGGATGCCAGCCTAGATCCCTTTCTGCGCGCCGGCATCGCCCATTTCTGGTTCGTTACCCTGCACCCTTTCGATAACGGCAACGGGCGCCTCACGCGCGCCATTACCGACCTTGCACTGGCTCAGGTCGAACACGAGGCCATACGCTTTTATGCGATGTCTGCGAGCATCCTCGACGACCGCGCCGGTTACTACCGCATCCTCGAAGCCAGCCAGAAAGGCACCCTGGATATCACAGCCTGGCTGCAGTGGTTTCTAGCAACGCTGCTCAACAGCCTGGAGCAAGCCCTTGCTCGCATCGACCGCGTACTGGTCAAGGCGCGCTTCTGGCAGGCACACCGCAGCCAAAACTTATCAGCGGAGCAGATCAAAGTACTTAACCGCCTGCTCGATGGCGGCGAGCGCGGTTTCGAGGACGGTATCAGCGCCGCCCAGTACCAGGCCGTAGCCAAGGTATCCAAAGCCACCGCGACCCGTCACCTGAGCGACCTGCTGGAAAAGGGCTGCATCGAGCGACTGCCCGGTGGCGGGCGCAGCACCCGTTACCAGATAGCACGCTGAGCTGAGCTGAGCTCATCAGCGCTTGGTGCGTCATCGCACCATAGGACAATGGTCGCGATCCCCTTGAGCACTCGAAAGCAATTGGCCATTATCGGCTCAGTGCCAGGCGTCTGGATTTCGGCACACCTGCTCGCCTCTCCATTAAGCAGTTCGGCTCAAGGAAGAAAATGGATTACAGCCCGATAGTCGCCCAGGTCTGGGGCATGCTGACCTGGTTCATCCCAGCAGCGCTGCTGATCGGCCTGCTCAAATCGCCCTGGGCCAAAGGGCAGATCGGTGAACTGCTGGTACGCCTGTTCGCCCATTGGCAGCTGGATAAGCAGACCTACCGCCGCCTGCACAACGTCACCCTGAACACGCCGGACGGCACCACGCAGATCGACCACGTATTCCTCTCGCCCTATGGCATCTTCGTGCTTGAAACGAAGAACATGAGTGGCTGGATCTTCGGTGGCGAGAAGCAAGCGCAGTGGACGCAGAAGTTTCCCAAACGCAGCATCAAATTTCAGAACCCACTGCGGCAGAACTACAAACACCTCAAAGCCCTGGAAACCACCCTTGGCGTCAGCCCCGAGCACCTGCACTCGGTCATCACCTTTGTCGGCGGCAGCACCTTCAAGACCGAAGTGCCGGCCAACGTGACCCAGGGCATTGGCTTTATCCGCTATATCCAGTCATTCCAGCAGCAGGTATTCAGCGCGTCTGAAGTCGACGCCATGCTGCACGCCCTGCAAACCGGCCGCCGCGCATCTAGCCTCGCCACCCACCGCGAGCATGTGCAAAACCTCAAGCGCCGGAGTGATCCGACAGCCGAACGGCAATGCCCGAAATGCGGTAGCGCTATGATTGTTCGCATCCGTAAAACAGGGGCCAATGCCGGCCAAAAATTCTGGGGCTGTTCAACCTTCCCCAAATGCAAAACCATGCAGAGACTTTAATAGCAATCCACTGATACGCAGGACGCTCTGGCCTTTTTCGTAACCAAGACATTTCCAAGGACGTACATGACCGCATCAGCCGGAAGCCCGACCACGATCATCATCGATCTCGATCACAGCGACACTAATGCAAAACTTGAAGTGAACCAACTCGTTCAGCATCAGAGCTACAACAAGCTAAGACAGCGCATTGCCGCGGATCTGGAGAGTTTCCAGAGGAAACTGCCAACCAGAGCGGTAGGTAGCGCCCCTCCTGGCAGCGGGCTGGTTTACTTCATTGATGGCACCCGCGGCGCGGGCAAGTCCACTTTCTTGCAAAGCGCTTTTCATGCCCTAGGCAATGAAAAGATCGGGCTAAACGTCAGCCCTCTGGCCTATATCGATCCGAGCCGGATTGAGCGTAGTGAAATCATCCTGCTAAGCATCCTGAAGGCCCTTAAAGACCGCATTACGAGCTTTAGAAAAGGCGCCAGTTTGGCTGGGGAGCAACTTATCGAGCGCTTCCGCGAACAGTTCAAAAAGCTCGCTGGTGGCTTGAGCCTGTTTAGCTCGAACCACGACCAGCTTCAGGATCTAGATCCAGAGCTCTTTTTTGAATGGGGATTAGAGCGCGCAGGACACAGTACGGAGCTACGCAAAAGCCTCCATGAGCTGCTCGAGTTGGCTTGCACGATTCTAGATGCCGATGCGCTCGTCCTCGCCTTCGACGACGCCGATACCCATGCGCAACACGCACGCAGCGTGCTCGAATGCATACGCAAATACCTTGATACTCCAAGCCTTGTGGTCCTGGTTACTGGCGATATTGAGCTGTACTCGCTGATGGTGAGAGACCATTTTTACGACAGCTTGGGTGATGCTAAGCACGGCCAGGGGAAAGAACGTGCGGATCAGCGCCATAAGATGGTCGACCACTTAGAAGACCAATATCTGCTCAAGCTTTTCCCCATGCACCGTCGCTTACAATTGCGCCCACTGTGGAATCTGCTTCAACACGATGAAAATCGGTTCCGGCTGACCCATTCCAAATGGGACAAGCAGTTAACTGCCAAAGAATTAGTCAGTACCTTGATCCGGCGCGGCCTGCGAATCAAAAATCCACGCGATCTTGAGCTCTATCAAGAGTTCTTACTTAAACAGCCCTTGCGCTCGGTGCTTCAGGTAATGTCGCGATGCGCGCCCTACCTCACATCAGAAGGCGCAAATGATCAAACCGATACATGGGACCTAGAACTGTCCGAAGCCCTGAGCGAGAGCTTGCGCGCGTTGGCTCTGGGTAGTTTGTATAAATTCGGTGTGGATGTTGACGCCATCGCCGCTCACGAATTACCTGCACTTACCAAGGCTGTTTTCGACTTGGCAGTCCGCGATGGTGACTTCGACACGGCTGTGTACCTCCGCCCCCAGCCAAGTGACGCCGATCTCAAGAACAGCTTTGCGGCGCTTTCAGCGGATGTAACCCGCCTGTGTGCGGAAAAACCAGCGGCGCTAATCGACTACATGCTGGCCGCCCCCGGTAGCGTGGCGCTATTCGGGCAGGTTTTACGGCGCAAGGGTAAAGACCTTCAGACCGAAGAAGCTCGCCAGAGCCTTCGCATACAGTTCGAACAATATATGGGCATTGGTCGCAAAGAGGACGCACTCAACTGGGCCCGTCATGCTGTGGCAATTTTTTCCGCACCTCATGGAGCTAACCCAAAGAGCCCACTGGTCTACTCCGGCATTATTGGACTCAACAAGGGTAAGCCTGACCATGCCCCCCTTGAGAGCGAATCGGGCTATAAAGCAGCGGCTAGCGTCATCAGAGAATGCCCTGAACTTCCGGCTTTCGCGTTAAGCCTTGTGGACGTATCGGGGACATCAACTAGGACCTATGCATCGATCTACAACATCCTTGGCCTCATCGCCCGGTTACTCTCGCTTCAACCGAAAGATGGCCAATACCCTGTCCTGAGCGTATTACCCAAACCGTTCCCCCCGCTGAGCGTATCCCGACCACAGTGGGAAGCTGACGCGGCAGATGAGGAAGAGCTCGAGCAAGATGCGTCGGAGGACGCAGGAAAGCTCTCCACGCTTGAAGCATCAATCAAGCATTGGTTGGCTATAACAGTAGGAGTTCGTAAACAGCTGAACCCATCAGCTGTATTGATTGGCAAGATCTGGACTCGTCTGTATTTCAGTCTAGAGAAAGTGTGTGACGCCAATAGACCGAGGGTCTCCTCGATGTCAACGGGGACAGCCGGCCTGATGGAGCTCTTTGCGCTGTGCGTCATCAATGCTGTCTATATCGAGGAGCGAGATTACCATTTAAGCAGCAGCGCGGGCTTCACTGAGAGCAGTTCTGCATTAGATCGCACTAACCCTCTGACGTCTGGCAAAGCTTTTATTGAGAAGTTCAAGGACATTAAGGAGTCTCACCAAAAGCTCCCCCTAACCTACCTTATAGCCACCTGCCCCTTACTCTTAGGACTGTTGCAGGCAACCGCCAAATCGAAGGAGCTAGTTGATGGTCTTCTTTCCTGCCACCCAACATCACTGGTTGCGCAAGATGAGTTAAACGGCTCTAGACTTGGGGATTCAGTGCTTCAGGCTAAAGATTTGATGTGCCCTACCAAAACTTGGAACAAGATCAACAAAACATATATTGCCGGCACAAAATGGAAGAAATTTACTTCCAGCGGCCTCCCTCAAGACAGCGCTGATGAGGAGTCCGTAGAGTCTTGAAGAACGACACACATGAACAGCCTGCCTCGGTTATTGCTCAGATAGGCACGACGTTCCTCTCCAGTTACAAAGTACTTGCGTTGGTGCGGCGTAAGCCGTTTAACCAGCACCTGAACTTGATCGACCTACGTGAGGCGGTCTATCTGGGGTATCTGCCCTGGTCGGCACGCCTGCCGGATCACGTGTTTGGACATAGCTGGCATCTGCTGGCACAGCAGTCGACGAACAGAGGCAGCACAGGGCTGCTTTTAGGTGCGCTGCAGGCAATGGCCGATGAGTTTTTAGAACAAAGGCACTGGAGCTTGCATGTAAAGCAACAGAAATTCGGTGCTTGGCAGCAAAGCGTCGTAAGTCGTATTTCGGGGCTCCCCTTGCTGGCGGCGGCACAGCTCTTGGCGCAGCCGCCTGCGAGGGGAACAACTGAGAAGCACACACAATGGCCTTGGGAACCCCCGCAAACTTGGGCCAGCAAGAATTTGTCTGTCGTTAGCCCATACGACCCCTTAGTAGAAGATTACTTAGGGCGTGAAGGGCTGCACGAAACGCACTTGCATCTCAACGGCAGCACCCATGCGGAGAATTGCTGGCTGCGCGCCCTTCGCGCGCCTAAGCAAGAAACAAAGGACTTCAGCCTAAAGTGGCACACCCCCAACGCCGCCGACGCCACAGCAGTGCGCGAGTTGGCGCGATCGATCAACCCGGACCTCTCACCTGCTGAGTTGCACCGTCAACTAGTGGCGGCAGGCCGCTTGAGAAAGTGGCTGGTTGCGGCAGCGACCGACACACTCAACGCCGATGTCCAACTGCCCCACGATCTCTCCGAACTGATGGAAGACGAGAGCTTGCAGAGGGATGTCCCGCTCCCAGCGTCGGCGCACTTGCAGCTCTCCGTACAAAGCTGCACGGCGAGTGAGTTGTATTGGATGCAACAGCTTTTACTAAAACTCAAGAGTCAACCCAGCGTGGCTCTTGAGCGCATGTTCCATACTTATCTAATGCTCCAGAACCAACATTACCGCCTTCTGGTACAAAGCGAGGAGCAATTTGGCTTCGATCAATTTCAGAAATTTACTTACAACAAGTTGCGAGACCCCGCAGAGGAAGACTACCTGCCTCGATTTTGGGCGATACATGGCAGAGCGCAGAATGTAAGCCGCACTACCTACTTGGAAGGACGACTCTCTCCTAAAGACACATTGCGCAAGAATTACCAATTGCTCAAAGCTGTTCTGGGCGGCTACTGGCGTTACCTACACAATCAAGACCCGCAGGGTCATAGCGAAAATCTAGTGCCTCACAAGCTTGGTGAGCTGTTGGAAAAACTGGAAGAACATTTTCGTAAAACGTCCCCCCTTGATCGGTCGCATCACCGTCTTGCTCTGGTTGTACATTTCATCAAAAAATCTTGGGCGCCTGGTCGGAAGGCAGGTCCGTACCGCTTTTATAAGCAACGTCAGGAACTGGAGCTTGCAGCTAATGTGTTGCTTGAATGCCTCGCTCGTTGGCCACGCCTGCGGACCTGGGTGCGTGGAATAGACGCCGCCGCGAATGAGCTGCACGCACCTCCGGAGATATTTGCCAGTTGCTATCGCGTGTGCAATCGGGCTGGCCTAACTCACCGCACTTATCATGCAGGCGAGGATTTTGCGCACCTTTTGAGTGGGCTGAGAACCATGTATGACGCACTGGAGCTTCTTGACCTTCGTGATGGTGACCGCATCGGCCACGGCACTGCGATGGGTATTTCTCCCCGGCTTTGGCTGGAGCGTATGCCGGGACAGTTGGTGGTCAAAAAAGGCGAGTGGATGCTGGATTTGCTGGCCGCTTGGCGTCTGCTGCGTACCGTGCCTTGCGCAGCGGCCACAACCGCTCGCGTGGCAGACGATTTGGCCAAGTGCGCCGGCGAGGTGTTCCGCCGAGATATCAGCTGTACCTCACTAGACGCCGCCATGGCGCTAAGGCATCTAAACATCCGTTTTGTACAAGCTGCCTTAGAAACGGACTGGTCAGCTGACATAACTCCGTTGAGTGACCTCTGGCAGAGTGAAGCACAAAGGGTTTTGGATGCGAAACGCCGCAGCCCTCAACACTTAAAGCTGCTGTGGGAATGGGTTAGCGACCGAGAACTGTGGGAGCGCAGTGAGGCACTGCAGAGCGTTGACGCAGCCTACTTCGATGAAGCCACCTATCTGCATCTCCAGCAGGCCTTAATGCATGAGGTCGCTCGCCGAAACGTGATCATCGAAACACTGCCATCGAGCAATGTCCGCATCAGTCAGTACAACAGCTTTAGCGAGCATCACTCTCTGCGCTGGATGCGAGCGCCGGGCTTTGTGCAAGAAGGAGATCCAGAAATTATGGTTTCTCTCGGTTCGGACGATCCCGGTATTTTCGCGGGGGACTTGAACGGTGAGTTCTACCAGCTATACGTAGCTTTGCGTAATCAAGGCATTAGCGACCACGCGGCACTGGCGCTTCTAGCTCCAGTCAATGAGCGTGGCCGGGCGTATCGCTTCCATGACCCATTTCTGGGTTAAGGATTAGCCACAGATTTGAGGCCACACCCGCCAGTCGGTCAACGGTATGAGACGCCTAGCACCTGACCGTTTCACGGTACAAAAAACAGTACACTGGCGGTACAGTGCCTAGCTTCTATCGCTTTTGCAAAATTTCGCTCAATCCCAGTAACGACGCTGCCTTCAGCTTATTTTACTTGCACTGAGCTACTCACGGTTTTACTGGGCTTGCAGCGTTTCGAGGCAACTCATAATCCTGTGGCCCACGGTTCGAGTCCGTGTGGGCCCACCAAATCAAAAGCCGCGCAGTGCGCGGCTTTTGCGTTTCCGGGCCGTTGTTCACGACAGCACGATGTAATCGCTGCCGCACGCGACTCCGGCGTTCTCGCCTTCGATCAGGTGTATGTAGCGCCCTGCCACGCAGTCCAGCGGGATGCAGTCGTCCACGTCGTGGAGGTTGTCGGTGTGGGGTTTGGCCCAGGCGAGTTCGGCGAGTTGGCGTTTGCCTTGGGCCTTGGCGTCGGCCTTGTCGCGGGCGACGACCAGCAGGTAGCTGTGGGCTTCGCCGAAAACGCCGGTTTCGTAGCCGCCGAGGTTGATGAAGAACAGACGCGGGTCGCCGCCGGCGGGGGCCTGGTCGGTGAAGGTCACGCGGTAGCCTGCCACGCCGTCGACGGCCATCCAGGCGTCGATGTGCAGGCCCGCCGGGGCGCCGAACCAGCCTTCGCGCAGTTGCGGGTAGGTGCCTTCGAGCGTGTCGGCGATGGCGAATACCACGTCGTGCACCTCGATCTTGGCGCGGGGGTGTCGGCCGCCCAGCATCACCACGTACAACATGTCTGTCTCCTTGGTTTCATGGCTGATCGCTATATACATCCATACATAGCGGGTGGCGATCTTAGCATCGGATGCGGGGGATTCCGCGTCATGCTTCTTCCGAAAACTCCTACTCCGGCTCGTCATTGCCGGCCTACAAGGCTCGTCTGTAGCGTCTCCCCCCGTCGCAGCTCCGGCTGCGGCCGGGAGTGGAATCCCGAGCACAAAGTTGAGACACATACGCCATAAGCAGGGTCAGCGAATGGACGTTTCATTCGACAATCCTGGCGGTCTATGGCGGACCGTGCGAGGCGGGCGCAAGCCCTCCGGTTTAACTTTGTGCCGGCATTCCACACCTCGTACGGTCCGCCACCCTCACGCAACAAGGATCCGGTGGCGGCTCCCCTTACCAGGAAGGAGTCTGCACATGTCCCACGACTATTACGTTCCCAGCGTTTTCCACCGCCACCACCGTGCGTTTCGCGCCCTGCTGATCGACGATCAGGTCTGGGTGGTGGCCCGCGACCTGGGTCCGTTGACCAACCGCCATTTCGATGAACACCTGCCCCGCAAGCTGGACCCGGACCAATGGCGCCGGGAGCGTCTGGAGAATCACCAGGGCGACGTGGAGTGGGAGCTGCTGATCAGCGAAAGCGCCGTTTGCGAGCTGCTCAAGGTGAACTTCTACCACCCGGAGAATCGAGGCCTTCGCCAGTGGTTCACCGGCGAAGTGGTGCCTGCCCTGCGCTCGGCGGCCAGCCCTCACCTGCCCCGGCAGCGTCGGGTGGAATGGCGGGGCAAGGAGTACAGCCTGATGGAGTGGCAGGGGCGGCAGTGGGTGCGGGTAGCCGACGTGGCGGAGTTGTTCGAGGGCAAGACGCCGTAGCCCGTTGTTCCTGCACGAGTAAACATCCACGTTCGTAGAACGTGGACTTGCTCTTGGCCCCCAAGAAAGGGGCCTCTCGGCGCAGCCGGCCGGATCGTGGCCCGAATGGAATCCAGGAGCGGCGGTGAGTGCGGGCCCCGCTTCACCGGCATGGCGCCGAGGGTGGAGGGAGAAGCGTCATCCACCTTACGTATTCAGGGCGTGGCGGGGGGGTCGCCGGCCAACTCGAAGAATGCCTTCACCACCCGCAGCTCCGCGTAGCTCTCCAGGCACGCGAGGTAGTGCCGGCTCACCAGTCCTTCGCCCTTCAGCGGCAAGGCCGCCACCCTGGGGTCGCGCGGTACCTCCAGCGAGTAGAGGATGCTCAGCCCCAGCCCGGCGGCGACAGCTTCAATCACCGCTTCGCGGCTGTTCAGCTCCAGCGCCGCGCGCAGTTCCAGGCCCTGTTCGCTGCAGGCCTTCTCGAAGGTGCGCCGGGTCAGGGAGGCGGGCTCGCGTTGCAGCAGCACTTCGCCGCGCAGCGCGTGCAGCGCGACTTCCTCGCGCGTACCGATCCACGGATGGCCCGCCGGCAGCAGCAGGCACAGGCGCGCCTCGCCTATGGGTTGCAGGCGCAGGCCGGGGCGTTCGGTCAGGTCGCTGACCAGCGCCAGGTCCACCCGCTCGCCGTTGAGGGCGGCGAGGGTTTCCTGGGTGTTGCCCAGGCGCAGGTTGATGGCCACGCCGGGATGACGCTCACGCATCCGCGCCAGCAGCGGCATGACCAGGTGCGGGCTGTCGGCGGCAAGGTCGAGGCGGCCGGACGCCAGGGCGCGGCTGGTGTCCAGCAGGTCTTCGGCCTGTTCCGCCAGGGCGAACAGTTGGTGGCTGATGGCAGCCAGGTCGCGACCCAGTTCGGTGGGCTCCACCTGGCGCGCGGAACGCCGCAGCAGGCGCACCTGGTAATGCTCTTCCAGTGCCTTGATGTGCCCGGTCACCGCCGGCTGGCTGATGCACAGGCGCTCGGCGGCGCGGGTGAAGCTGCCCTCGCGGACCACCGCGTCGAAGGCACGGAGCTGGAACAGGTTCATGGCCACTCCATCAGCAGGACTTATCCGGCGGATAACGATAAACGATTTGAATGATGATTAGATGAAACCGCAGGCTAGGCTCCATTGATCCCGCCGCACTTCCGCCGGAGTTTCCCTTGTTCAGCGATACCGACCTCGCCACCCTGCTGGTCCTGCTGTCCGCCCTGATGCACGCCAGCTGGAACGCGGTGATCAAGTCCGGCAGCGACCGCCTCTCATCGATGGCGCTGGTGGACGGCGTGGCCTTCTGCTTCAGCATTGCGCTGCTGCCGCTGGTGAGCCCGCCGCCGCTGGTGGTGTGGGGGCTGATCGGTCTTTCGGTGGTGGTGAACACCCTGTACCGCCTGCTGCTGATCCGCGCCTATCACTACGGCGATTTCGGCCAGGTCTACCCGGTGGTGCGCGGCCTGCCGCCGCTGCTGGTGGCGCTGTGCGCGGGGCTGGTGTTCGGCGAGCACCTGTCCGGCGCCATGCTGCTGGGCATCGTGCTGATTTCCCTGGGCATCCTCAGCCTGCTCTCCACCCGCCTGGAATCGAACGCGCTGAAGGCCCTGGGCTGCGCGGCGCTGGCCGGCGCCGGGGTTGCGCTCTACACGCTGATCGACGCCCAGGGCGTGCGCCGCGCCGACGGTGTGCTGCAGTTCGTGGTCTACCTGACGCTGATGCAGAGCATGACCATTCCGGTGCTGGCCTGGATGCGCCGGGGCCCGCTGGTGCTGCGCTTCGCTCGCGACAACTGGCGCATCGGGCTGTTCGGCGGCTTCAACTACTGCGTGGCCTACGGCCTGGTGCTGTTCGCCATGACCCTGGACAACGTGGCCAAGGTCGCGGCCTTGCGCGAGAGCAGCGTGATCATCGCCGCGGTCATCGCCAGCCTGGTGTTCAAGGAGCCCTTCGGCATCCGCCGCATCGTCGCCGCCTGCGTGGTCACGGCCGGTATCCTGCTGATCAAGATGGTGGATTGATGCCCCGGATCGATGGGTTTCGCTTCGCTCTACGCCATCCTACGGAACAGACGCTGAGTTGTAGGATGGGTCGGGCGGCGTTCCGCGAGCCTGCGAAACCCATCAATCGTTGTTCTTTGGGGCGCTCTACCGTTTGGCGATGATGTACACGGCGTGGACGATGCCGGGGATATAGCCCAGCAGGGTGAGCAGGATGTTCAGCCAGAAGGCGCCACCAAACCCGACCTGGAGGAACACGCCGAGCGGCGGCAGGAGGATGGCGATGAGGATGCGGATCAGGTCCATGTGAAGCTCCTTTCAGGAAAGATCATCGGCCTGGTAACCGACATTCCCACTGACTAGGCGTTCATTGCGGCACACCCCCATAATCGCCGCCTGATGTTTCCACCGGATGCCCTGCCATGCCCATCGCCAGCGAAGACCTCGACCAGCACGGACTGGTCATCGGTGTTTCCCCCGAGCGTTTCCGCGAAGTGGCCATGCCGCTGCTTTTCGACCACTTGAACGCCCAGTGCGAAGGCACCATCGCGGTGAATCGCCAGGCGCGCATTGTCTGGATCAACGACAAGTACGCGGAAAAGCTCGGCATCCGGGACGCGCGCAGCGTGCTCGGCAAGGAGATCGAGGAGGTACTGCCGGCCAGCCGCCTGCGCGAGGTGGTGCAGAACGGCCAGCCGAGCATGCTCGACCTGATGGCCTTCGGCGACGAGCATTTCGTGGTCACGCGCATCCCCCTCTGCGATGAGGACGGCACCCTGGTGGGTGCCCTGGGCTTCGTGCTGTTCGACCGCGCCCGCCACCTGCAGCCGGTCATGGCCAAGTACAACCAGTTGCAGACCCAGTTGGCCGCCACCCAGCGCGAGCTGGCCAGGGCGCGCCGCGCCCGCTACACCATCGCCGGGTTCATTGGCACCTGCGCCGCCGCCAGCGAGGTGAAGCGCCAGGCGCGGCGAGCCGCGCAACTGGACGCCACGGTGCTGCTGCGCGGCGAAACCGGCACCGGCAAGGAGCTGCTGGCCCAGGGCATCCACAACCTGTCGCTGCGCGCCAACGGGCCTTTCGTCGCGGTGAACGTGGCGGCCATTCCCGAATCCCTGGTGGAGGCCGAGCTGTTCGGCACCGCTCCCGGCGCCTTCACCGGCGCCGACAAGCGTGCGCGCGCCGGCAAGTTCGAGTTGGCCAATGGCGGCACGCTGTTCCTCGACGAAATCGGCGACCTGCCGCTGCCGCTGCAGGCAAAAATGCTCCGCGTGCTGCAGGAGCAGGAAGTGGAGCCGCTGGGCTCGAACCAGGTGAAGGCGCTGAACGTGCGGGTGATTGCCGCGACCCACGTGGACCTGGAAGCCAAGGTGGCCGCCGGGCAGTTCCGCGAGGACCTCTACTACCGGCTCAACGTGCTGGCCCTGCGCCTGCCGCCTCTGCGCGAGCGCCGCGAAGACCTGCCGGCGTTGATCGAGCACCTGCTGGACGATATCGCCAGCCGCTCCGGCCTGCCGCCGCTGGAACTGGCCGAGGACGCCCTGCAGTTGCTGCAGGCGCAACCCTGGCCGGGCAACGTGCGCGAGCTGCGCAACCTGCTGGAACGAGCGCAGATGAGCAGCGACGCCGACCCGCTCGGCGCGGACGCCCTGCGCGCGCTGCTGGTGAATCCGATGCCCGCCGGCAGCGCGCCGGCGATGCCGCCAGCGCCAGCGCCCGTCAGCGGAGAGGTCCGCCCCCTGGCCGAGAGCCTGGCCGCCGCCGAACGCCAGGCCATTCTCGCCGCCCTCGCCGCCTGCAACGGCAACCGCACCCAGGCCGCCGAACGCCTCGGCATCGCCCGCGCAAGCCTGTACAACAAGTTGCAGGCGCATGGGTTGTAAGGGGCTTGCGGGAAAAACCTGTGGGAGCGAATTCATTCGCGAATGCAGGTCACAGACCTGCCCCAGGATGTGACCGGGGCCGCTGCGCGACCCTTCGCGAATGAATTCGCTCCTACGAACGAGGCTTTCTGATCGTCTAACCGTCTGGACACTCCAACTCCACACCGACCAGAAAACTGGACACTGTCCAAAAATGTGGACACCCGGTTTATCCCCTGAATGGCCGGCAATGCCCGCCCCAGAGCCTTTTGCCAACCCAAGGCGCGTCCTGGCACGGCTTTCGCTCTAGCCGTTCCACAAGCCGCCTCGACGCGGCGGATTACAACAACAAGAAGGAAGTCCCCATGGGCACCCTAGGTATCCTGATTTCGCTCGCTCTGCTGATGTACCTCGCTTACCGAGGCATCAACGTACTGATCCTCGCTCCCCTGATGGCCCTGTTGGCCGTGCTCTTCGCCGGCGACGCGGCGCTGATGCTGCCGACCTACACCCAGGTCTTCATGAAGTCCCTGGGCGGCTACCTGATCCAGTTCTTCCCGCTGTTCATGCTCGGCGCCATCTTCGGCAAGTTGATGGACGATTCCGGCTCGGCCCGCGCCATTGCCCATGGCATCGTCGCCCGGCTCGGCCGCGAGCGCGCCATCCTGGCCATCGTGCTGGCCTGCGGCCTGCTCACCTATGGCGGCGTGTCGCTGTTCGTGGTGGCCTTCGCCGTCTACCCCATCGGCACCGCGCTGTTCCGCGAGGCGGGCATTCCCAAGCGCCTGCTGCCGGGCGCCATCGCCCTCGGCGCCTTCACCTTCACCATGACCGCGCTGCCCGGCACCCCGGCCATCCAGAACGCCATCCCCAGCCCCTTCTTCGGCACCGACGCCTTCGCTGCGCCCATCCTCGGCCTGATCGGCGGCCTGATGATGCTCGGCCTCGGCAGCTGGTGGCTGTCCGCCCAGGCACGCAAGCTGATGGCCGCCGGCGAAGGTTACGGCGTACACAAGGACGATGCGCAGGAGCAGGCCGGCGTTCCCGCCATCGGTTTCTGGCTGGCCCTGCTGCCGATCCTGCTGGTGATCGCCCTCAACTTCGTGATGGCCAAGCAGGTGCTGCCGTCCCTGGACACCAGTTACCTGGCCAAGCCGGAGTTCGGCGGCCTGCAGGACGCCAAGTCGGTCATCGGTATCTGGTCCATCATCATCGCCCTCGGCAGTGCCGTGCTGCTGCTCGTCGGCCTGCACTGGAAGCGCTGGACCGACCTGCGGCAGAGCCTCAACGACGGCACCTTCGGTTCCATGCTGCCGATCCTCAACACGGCCTCCGAGGTGGGTTACGGCACGGTGATCGCTTCCCTGGCCGGCTTCGTGGTGATCCGCGACCTGGTGCTGAGCGTGCCGGGCAACCCGCTGGTGTCCGAGGCGGTGGCGGTGAACATTCTCGCGGGCATCACCGGTTCGGCCTCGGGCGGCATGTCCATCGCCCTCAAGACCCTCGGCGCGCAGTACCTGGAAATGGCCAACGTCGCCGGCATCAACCCGGAACTGCTGCACCGGGTCGCCGCGATGGCGTCAGGCTGCATGGACACCCTGCCGCACAACGGCGCGGTGATCTCGCTGCTGGCCATCTGCAAGCTGACCCACCGCGATTCCTATCGGTTCATCTTCATGAACACGGTGGTCTTCCCGCTCATGGCGCTGGGGGTGGTGATCACCCTGGGCAGCCTGTTCGGGAGCTTCTGATCCAGGCCTGTGCCTGGCGATGTGGGGGCGAATTCATTCGCTAAGCAGACCGCAGGTCTGCCACGGGCTCTCTTGGGGCCGCTTCGCGCCCCGTAGCGATTGAAATCGCCCCCACAGGAAAAGCTGAACCCTGAACGTAGATTCAACGCTCGAGGACGACCATGAGCAAAGTAATGAGCGCCGCCGACGCGGTCGCCCGTATCCCGGATAACGCCAACCTGGCCACCGGAGGCTTCGTCGGCATCGGTTTCGCCGAGGAAATCGCCATCGCCCTGGAACAGCGCTTCGCCGCCGAGCAGGCGCCGCAGGGCCTGACGCTGGTGTATGCGGCAGGGCAAGGCGACGGCAAGGGTCGCGGCCTCAACCACCTGGCCCACGAAGGCCTGGTGCGCCGGGTGATCGGCGGTCACTGGGGCCTGGTGCCGGGCCTGCAGAAGCTCGCCGTGGAAAACCGCATCGAGGCCTACAACCTGCCCCAGGGGGTGATCTCGCAACTGTTCCGCGACATCGCTGCCGGCAAGCCCGGGCAGTTGTCCAAGGTCGGCCTCGGCACTTTCGTCGACCCCGCGTTCGGCGGCGGCAAGCTCAATGCGCGCACCACCGAGGAGCTGGTGCGGCGCCTGCCCATCGAGGGCGAGGATTACCTGTTCTACAAGGCCTTCCCGATTCACGTCGGGGTGATCCGCGCCACCAGCGCCGACGAAGACGGCAACCTGTCCATGGAGCGCGAGGCGCTGACCATCGAGAGCCTCGCCATCGCCATGGCCGCGCGCAACTCCGGCGGCCTGGTGATCGCCCAGGTGGAGCGCGTGGTCGCACGCGGCTCGCTCAACCCACGGGAGGTGAAGATTCCCGGCATCCTGGTGGACTGCGTGGTGGTGGCGCGCCCGGAGAACCACCAGCAGACCTTCGCCACCACCTACAACCCGGCCTTCGCCGCCGAGGTGCGGGTGCCGGTGGACAGCCTGGCGCCGATGCCGCTGGAACTGCGCAAGCTGATCGCCCGTCGCGCCGCCCTGGAGCTGCGGCCAGGCGCGGTGGTCAACCTCGGCATCGGCATGCCCGAGGGGGTGGCTGCGGTGGCGGCCGAGGAAGGCGTGATCGACCTGCTGACCCTGACCGCCGAGCCGGGTGTAATCGGCGGCGTGCCGGCCTCCGGCCTGGACTTCGGCGCGGCAAGCAACCACGCCGCGCTGATCGACCAGCCCTACCAGTTCGACTTCTATGACGGCGGCGGCCTGGACATCGCTTTCCTCGGCCTGGCGCAGGCGGACGCCGAGGGCAACCTCAACGTCTCGCGCTTCGGTTCGCGCCTGGCCGGCGCCGGCGGCTTCATCAACATCAGCCAGAACGCCAAGGCGGTGGTCTTCGTCGGCACCTTCAGCGCGGGGGCGCAGGACATCCGCATCGAAGACGGCGCCCTGCGCATCGTGCAGGACGGCGCGGTGCGCAAGTTCGTCGACCAGGTGGAACACCGCACCTTCGCCGGCCGCCTGGCCGCCGAGTCGGGCAAGCCGGTGCTCTACATCACCGAACGCTGCGTATTCCACCTGACCCGCGAGGGCCTGGAGCTGATCGAAATCGCCCCGGGCGTGGACCTGGAGCAGGACATCCTCGCGCGGATGGATTTCCGCCCCATCGTGCGCGAACCCAGACTGATGGACGGGCGGCTGTTCCGCGAGGCGCGCCTTGGGCTGCGCGAGCTGATCGCCCCGTAACGATTGTGCGTGATAACGCGGGCCCGTCCTGGGTCCGCGTCTTTTTTTCAATTCCTTCCGCCTTCGGCGTTCGACGCCGGAGCGGATACCGCTGTGCCCGAACAACAACAAGAAGAGGAATACCCATGGATCGCAACACCCTCAGCCTCGCCCTCTGCGGCGTCAGCGCCCTGACCTTCTGCGGCCCGGTCAGCGCGGAGTTCATCAAGGACTCCAAGGCCAGCCTGGAGCTGCGCAACTTCTACTTCAACCGCGATTTCCGCCAGGACGGCGCCGCCCAGAGCAAGGCCGAGGAATGGGCCCAGGGCTTTCTGCTGCGCTATGAATCCGGCTACACCGAAGGCACGGTCGGCGTGGGCGTGGATGCCCTCGGCCTGCTGGGGGTGAAGCTGGACTCCAGCCCGGATCGCGCCGGCACCGGCCTGCTGAAGTCCGACCGGGAAAAGCCCAACCGTGCCCAGGACGAATACGGCGAACTGGGCCTGACCGCCAAGCTGCGGGCCTCGCAGAGCACCCTCAAGGTCGGAACCCTGCTGCCCAAGCTGCCGGTGGCGCTGCACAACGACAGCCGCCTGCTGCCGCAGACCTTCCGTGGCGCCTGGGCGAACTCGGCCGAAGTGGACAACCTCAGCCTCGACCTCGGCCGCTTCGACCGCATCAACCTGCGCAACTCCTCGGATAACGAGGAGATGGCCGTGTTCAACGGCGGCAACCGCAATATCGTGCTGGGCCGGACGAAGACCAGCGACCGCTTCGACTTCGCCGGTGCGACCTACAAGTGGTCGCCCAGCCTCAGTACCGCGTACCACTACGGCGCTCTGGATGGCGTCTACCAGCAGCATTACCTGACCCTGAACCACCTGTTGCCGATCGCCGAAGGCCAGTCGCTGAAGAGCGACATCCGCTGGGCGCACAGCCAGGACGACGGCGGCAGCAACGTGGATAACGACGCCTTCGGCGCGATGTTCACCTACGCCCTCGGCGGCCACGCCTTCGGCCTGGGCTACCAGCGCATGAGCGGCGACACCGGCTTCGCGAACATCAGCGGCACCGACGCCTACCTGGTCAACCTGGTGCAGATCAACGACTTCGGCAACGAGGACGAACGCTCCTGGCAGGCGCGCTACGACTACAACTTCGCCGCCCTGGGGGTTCCCGGCCTGACCTTCATGACCCGCTACCTCTCCGGCGACAACGTCGACCTGCGTGGGGCAACCGGCGAAGGCAAGGAGTGGGAGCGCAACACCGACATCGCCTACGTGGTCCAGAACGGGCCGCTGAAGAACCTCGGCCTCAGATGGCGCAACGCGACCACACGCAGCAACTTCGGCAGCGACATCGACGAGAACCGGCTGATCCTCAGCTACACGCTGGCGTTGTGGTGAGGGCAGCGCAGTCCGGCTGAACACCGGTCGCAGGGTGGACCACGCTTCTGCGGTCCACCGCTCGCAGCGGGGCTGGGCACCGCTGGTGGATGGAAAAAGCGCCATCCACCCTACAGGCGGCGCCCTCTCCCCTGCCCCCTCTCAGAAAAGCCCTCAGCGCATCCCCAACGTATGCCGCACGGCTTACAGGTCGTAGGGTGGACCACGCTTCTGCGGTCCACCCTGCGCAGCGGGGCTGGGCACCGCTGGTGGATGGAAAAAGCGCCATCCACCCTACAGGCGGCGCCCTCTCCCCCGCCCCCTCTCAGAAAAGCCCTCAGCGCATCCCCAGCTTATGCCGCGCGGCTTACAGGTCGTAGGGTGGACCACGCTTCTCCGGTCCACCGCTCGCAGCGGGGCTGGGCACCGCTGGTGGATGGAAAAAGCGCCATCCACCCTACAGGCGGCGCCCTCTCCCCTGCCCCCTCTCAGAAAAGCCCTCAGCGCATCCCCAGCTTATGCCGCACGGCTTACAGGTCGTAGGGTGGACCACGCTTCTCCGGTCCACCGCTCGCAGCGGGGCTGGGCACCGCTGGTGGATGGAAAAAGCGCCATCCACCCTACAGGCGGCGCCCTCTCCCCCCGCCCCCTCTCAGAAAAGCCCTCAGCGCATCCCCAACTTATGCCGCGCGGCGTAGAGGCAGACCATCTCCATCGCCAGCGTCGCGCCAGCCAGGGCGGTGACTTCGGCGTTGTCGTAGGGCGGCGCCACTTCCACCACGTCCATGCCCACCAGGTTGATGCCGCGCAGGTCGCGGAGGATTTCCAGGGCCTGGTGGCTGGTGAGACCGCCGCAGACCGGCGTGCCGGTACCGGGGGCGAAGGCCGGGTCGAGGCAATCGATGTCGAAGGTCAGGTACACCGGGTAGTCGCCCACCCGCGCGCGGATGCGCTCGGCGATCTGCTCCGGCGTCTGGCGATGCACCTCACGGGCGTCCAGCACCTGGAAGCCCATCACGTCGTCGTTGGTGGTGCGCAGGCCCACCTGCACGGAGCGCGCAGGGTCCACCAGGCCCTCACGGGCGGCGTGGTAGAACATGGTGCCGTGGTCGATGCGCCGCACCTCTTCGTCCGGCCAGGTGTCGCTGTGGGCGTCGAAGTGGATCAGCGACAGCGGGCCGTGCCTGGCGGCGTGGGCTTTCAGCAGCGGGTAGCTGATGAAGTGGTCGCCGCCCAGGGTGAGCATGCCGGCGCCCGATTCGAGGATGCGTGCAGCGTGGGCCTGGATGCTTTCCGGGGTGTGCTGCGGGGTGCCATGGTCGAAGGCGCAGTCGCCGTAGTCGATCACCGCCAGGTGCTCGAAGGGGTCGAACTCCCAGGGGTAGTGGCGGGCCCAGGCCATCTGCACCGAGGCGGCGCGGATGGCGCGCGGTCCGAAGCGGCTGCCGGGGCGGTTGGTGGTGGCGGTGTCGAAGGGCACCCCGCTCACCACCAGGTCGACGCCCCGCAGGTCGCGGCTGTAACGGCGGCGCATGAAGCTGGTGATGCCGGCGTAGGTGGCTTCGGCGGCAGTGCCATAGAGGCTGTCGCGGGTAATGGCCTGGTCGTTGTCGTAGGCGTGGTCCATGTCGGGCTCCATCGGTTTGGCTCCCCTCTCTCTGTCTGGAGGAGGGGCTGGTGGCGACTCAGTACTGAGTGCGGAAACGGGTCCAGAGGCGGGTACGCGCACGCTGGTCCTTGAGCGACTGGATCTGCTCGCTGAACAGGCGGTCGCGCACGGCCTGGCTCGGGTAGATATCCGGATCGCCGGCCACCTCCGGCGCCAGCAGCGGCGCAGCGGCCTGGTTGGCGTTGGCGAAGAACTGGTTGTTGGTCAGTTCGGCGATGGCCTCCGGGCGCAGCATGTAGTCGATGAAGGCGTGGGCGGCCTGGGGATGCGGCGCATCGGCGGGGATGACCATGGTGTCGAACCAGATCAGCGTGCCTTCGCGGGGAATGCGGTAGATCACCTCGAAGGGCATGTTCGCCTGGCGCGCCTGGTCGGCGGCGATGGCGGCATCACCGTTGTAGGTCAGGGCCAGGCAGATTTCCCCCTTGGCCAGGTCGTTGATGTGCTTGCCGGCGCCGACGTAGCGCACGTTGGGCTGCAGCTTGGCGAACAGTGCCTGGGCCGCCTTCAGGTCGGCCTGGTCGGTGCTGTAGGGGTCCTTGCCGAGGTAATGCAGGGCAATGCTGATGACTTCCTGGGGCGAGTCGATCACGGCGATGCCGCAGTCCTTGAGCTGGCTGGCGTACTCGGGCTTGAACAACAGGTCGAGGCTGTTCAGCGGCGCATCGGGAATCCGTTTGGTCACCGCGTCCTTGTTGATCCCCAGGCCCACGGTGCCCCAGGTGTAGGGCACGCCGAAACGGTTGTCCGGGTCGACGCTGGCCAGCTTGGCCAGCAGCTCGGGGTCGAGGTTGGCGAAGTTCGTCAGGCGCTCGCGCTGCACCGGCTGCACCGCCTTGGCCTGGATGGCGCGGGCCAGGCCGCTGCTGGCGGGGAAGACCACGTCATAGCCGCTGCCGCCGGTGAGCAGCTTGGCGTCCAGGGCTTCGGCGCTGTCGAAGATGTCGTATTTCACCGCGATGCCGGTTTCGTCCTTGAAGCCTTGCAGCGCCTTTTCCGGGATGTAGGCGGACCAACTGTAAAGGTTCAACGCCTTGTCTTCGGCCTGCACGGTGCAGGCGAACAGGGCGGCGAGCAGCAAGGGAAAACGCATGGTGGGCTCCTGGGGGGATTGCAGGTGGAGCCATGCTGCGCCGGGCTTTGCGTTGGATAAATATGAAGTGTTCTACTTTGGCATCTACGAACATCAATGTTTGGTGCCGCCATGCTCAGCCAGCTCCATGACCTCGACCTGCAGTTGCTGCGCCTCTTCGTCACGGTGGTGGAAAGCGGCGGCTTCAGCGCGGCCCAGGGTGAGCTGGGCATCGGCCAGTCCACCATCAGCACACAGATGGCCAAGCTGGAGACGCGCCTGGGCTTCCGCCTGTGCGAGCGCGGCAAGGCAGGCTTTCGCCTGACACCCAAGGGCGAGCAGGTGCTCGCCGCCACGCGCAAACTGTTCGGCGCCATCGAAACCTTCAAGGGCGAGGCGCGGGGCATGGCCGACCTGCTGCTCGGGGAGTTGCGCATCGGCCTGTCCGAAGCCCTCGACAACCAGGTGCTGCAACGCCTGGGCGCGGCCATCGGGCGCTTCCGCCAGCGCAACCAGGCGGTGCAGTTCGAGCTGATCAGTGCCATGCCCGCCGAACTGGAGCGGCGGCTGCTGCAGGATCAGTTGCAGTTGGCCATTGGTTATTTCTCTCGAGGCCAGGCGGCGCTGGATTACCAGCCGCTGTTCAGCGAACGGCAGCAGCTGTTCTGCGGCGTCGGGCACCCACTGTTCGGGCACGACGCGATCCGCCTCGATGACCTCGCCGCCTGCGACCTGGTGCAGCATCCGTATCGCTTCGAGGAAGCCCGCCAGCCTTTCGCCAGCGGCCCCAGCAGCGCCCGCACGGAACAGGTGGAATGCAGCCTGGCATTCATCCTGTCCGGGGCGCATATCGGCTACCTGCCCGAGCATGTCGCCGCACCCTGGGAGGCATCCGGGCACCTGCGCGCCCTGCTGCCGGATCAGGCCGGCTACCAGGTGCCCTTCCACCTCGCCCGCCACCGCGGACGCCAGCCGAGCGAGGCGCAGGTGGCGTTCGAGGAAGATCTGCTGGCGGTGTTCGGGGATTGAGGGTGTGTACGTGTGGGAGCGAATTCATTCGCGAATGCAGGACGCAGTCCTGCCGTAGGGTGGATGACGCTCTTTTCATCCACCAGCGGTGTCCAGCCGAGACCCGCAGGGCGGACCAATAAAGCGTGGTCCACGTGATGGGTTTCGCTCCGCTCTACGCCATCCTACACAGCTCCGCGCGAACCTTGTGGGAGCGAATTCATTCGCGAATGCAGGACGCAGTCCTGCCAAGGGTGGATGACGCTCTTTTCATCCACCAGCGGTGTCCAGCCGAGACCCGCAGGGCAGACCAATAAAGCGTGGTCCACGTGATGGGTTTCGCTCCGCTCTACGCCATCCTACACAGCTCCGCGCGAACCTTGTGGGAGCGAATTCATTCGCGAATGCAGGACGCAGTCCTGCCGTAGGGTGGATGACGCTCTTTTCATCCACAAGCGGTGTCCAGCCGAGACCCGCAGGGCGGACCGATAAAGCGTGGTCCACGTGATGGGTTTCGCTCCGCTCTACGCCATCCTACACAGCTCCGCGCGAACCTTGTGGGAGCGAATTCATTCGCGAATGCAGGACGCAGTCCTGCCGTAGGGTGGATGACACTCTTTTCATCCACCAGCGGTGTCCAGCCGAGACCCGCAGGGCGGACCGATAAAGCGTGGTCCACGTGATGGGTTTCGCTCCGCTCTACGCCATCCTACTCAGCTCCGCGCGAACCTTGTGGGAGCGAATTCATTCGCGAATGCAGGACGCAGTCCTGCCGTAGGGTGGATGACGCTCTTTTCATCCACAAGCGGTGTCCACCCGAGACCCGCAGGGCGGACCGATAAAGCGTGGTCCACGTGATGGGTTTCGCTCCGCTCTACGCCATCCCACACAGCTCCGCGCGAACCTTGTGGGAGCGAATTCATTCGCGAATGCAGGACGCAGTCCTGCCGTAGGGTGGATGACGCTCTTTTCATCCACCAGCGGGCCCAGCCGAGCCTCGCATGGTGGACCGGTGAAGCGTGGTCCACACATGCGCCACGTCTCGGCGATCACATGTACCAGCGGTACTCCCGCGCGCTCACCTCGTTCATGAAGTCCAGGTACTCCTGGCGCTTGTTCTCGCAATAGACCATCACGAATTCGCTGCCCAGGCCTTCGTTCACCACCGGGTGGCCGCGCATGGCGGTGACGGCGGTGAGCATGTCGGTGGGGAAGTCGATGCCGCTGCCGCGGTCTTCGTTCAGCGGGGCGATGGGTTCGCGGGCGGCATCCAGGCCGTGTTCCATGCCGGTGAGGATGGCGGCCAGCACCAGATAGGGGTTGGCGTCGGCGCCGGCCAGGCGGTGTTCGATGCGCAGGTTGCGGCCGTCGGACTCGGGAATGCGGATGCACGCATCGCGATCCTCGAAACCCCAGCTCGCGCGGCTGGCGGCATTGACCATGGCGCCATAGCGGCGGAAGGCGTTGTGGTTGGCGGCGAAGATCGGCATGCAGTGGGGCAGCAGGTCGAGGCAGCCGGCCACGGCATGACGCAGCGGGCGCTGGTCGTCGGCGGCCAGCAGGTTGTGGCCCTCACGGCCGTAGAGGCTCACGTGCACATGCATGCCGCTGCCCGGCGCGTCCAGATAGGGCTTGCTCATGAAGCTGGCGCGCTGGCCGTGCTTGAGCGCGACGCCCCGGGTGCTGCGGCAGAACAGCGCGGCCCAGTCGGCGGCCCGGAGGCCGTCCTCGCAGTGGCCGAAGTTGATTTCGAATTGGCCTGGACCGAGTTCGGCGGTGATGACGTTGGCGGCGACGCCCTGCTCGTTGGCCGCCTCGACCATTTCATGCAGCACGCTGGAGAAGCGCGAGAGGCGCTCGATGTGCATGTTCGGCTGGTCGTCCTCGTCTTCGCAGAGCGGGTCGCGCGGGAATTGCGGCCGGCCGTCCCGGAGCTTGCGGTCGAACAGGTAGAACTCCAGCTCGAAGGCCACCACCGGGCGGATGCCGCGTTTCTCCAGGCGCTGCAGCACCCGCGCCAGTACTTCGCGGGGTTCGAACTCGATGGGTGCCTCGGTGCCGTCGGAGGTGATCAGCATTTGCCCCAGGGGCTCCTGCTCCCAGCGCACCGGTACCAGAGTGCCGGGCACCAGGCGGCGCGGCGCGTCCGGGTCGCCGTCGGCGAAGCAATAGTCGCCGATGGGGTAGAGCCCGCCCTGGGTGCCCAGCAGCACGCAGTTCTGCGGCAGCTTCAGCGGGCTGCCGGCGGCCACCTTTTCCAGCATGTCGATGGGGTAGCGCTTGCCGTAGAAGTGCCCGGGAATGTCCAGGCAGATCAGGTCGACATAGCGGATGTCCGGGTGCCGGGCGCGGAAGGCGCGCACTTCGCTGAGCAGGTCGGGGTACGGGTTTGTTGTTGTCATCGCTGCGGTCCTGCGAGCCGGGTCATGTGAACACCCAGAGGACTCGCGTGGGTTGGTCGGAAAGGTTGGCGTAGCGGAACTGGGCATGGGGCGGCAGCTGGAAGCTGTCGTTGGGCCGGAGGGTCACCGGCTCGGCATCCTCGCCGTACCAGACGGTCAGTTCGCCTTCGAGGACGAAGCCGCCCTGCTCGGAGCTGTCGTCCAGGTGGCCTTCACCACTGGTGGCACCGGGTTCGAGGAAGCTTTCGAGCATGGAGAAGCCGGCCGACATGTTCGGCGAGACCAGCACGTCGGTGATGCCGCCAGCGTAGTACAGGGTGCGGCGCTCGCCGGGACGGGTCACCCAGGGCCGCGCGCGGGGCTTTTCCAGGCTGTAGAAGTAGGTGGTGGGCACGCCCAGGGCTTCGCTGATGGCGGTGAGGTCGGCCACGGTCGGGCGCGACAGGCCGCGCTCCACCTGGGACAGGAAGCCCACCGAGCGGTCGATGCGCGCGGCCAGGTCGCCCAGGGTCACGTTCTTGTGCTTGCGCAGGTCGCGGATGAGGATCGCGAGGCTTTCGATTTCTTCTTGCTTGTCCACGGGGGCTCCTTGGGCACCCCTCGCCCGCTTGCGAGAGAGGGGCTGGGGGAGAGTCAAATGACATCGCGCAGCCGGTAATAGGCCTTGCCCGCCGCCTCCAGCGGCGCGGCCAGCAGCGAGCCGCCGGGAAAGCGCGGATTGCCGATGGCCTGGTAAAGATCGAGCAGGTCGTGATCGCCGAGGATGGCGTCGGACACTGCCCTGGCGCCGGCCAGGGTCGGCAGGATGCCGTGGCCGGAGAAGCCTTGCAGCCAGTAGCGCGAGCCTTCGCGGCCGATGTCCGGGGTGCGCTTCATGCTGACGTCGATGTGGCCGCCCCAGCCGAACTCGATGTCCACCCCTTGGAGCTGCGGGAAGACCCGCTCCAGGTAGGGCCGGGTGGCCGCCGGCACGTCCTTGGGCAGACCGCCCAGGTAGGTGCAGCCGCCGCCGAACAGCAGGCGATGGTCGGGGGTGAGGCGGAAGTAGTCGGGCACGAACTGGTTGTCGATCACGCAGCTGTTGCGCGGCAGCAGCGAGCGCGCCAGCTCCGGGTCCAGCGGCGCAGTGGCCACCTGGTAAGAGCCCACCGGCAGCAGCCGGCTGGAGAGCTGGCGGTCGAGGCCGTCGACGTAAGCGTTGCAGGCCAGCACCAGGATGTCGCCACGCACCTCGCCCTGAGCCGTGCGGGCCACGTAGCCGGACGGTGTCTGGCGGTACTCCAGCACCTGGCTCTGTTCGTAGATGCGCCCGCCGGCGGCCTCGATGGCGGCGGCCAGGCCCTGGGCCAGCTTGAGCGGGTTGAGGTGAGCGGCTTCCGGGTCATAAAGGGCGGCGCGGTAGCGTGGGCTGGCGATCCACTCGGGCAGCTCGTCGCGGCCGATCAGGCGCATCGCGTCGTAACCCCACTTGTGGATGGCGTCGTGCTGGGCGTCTTCCAGCAGCTTGACGCGGCGTTCCATGACCGCGGTCCACAGGCTGCCGACGCGGTAGTCCACCTCGAAGCCGTGGCGCTGCGGCAGTTCGCGCATTTCGGTGGCGGCCCAGCGCATGCTGTCCCAGAGGCGGCGGGTACGTTCCTGGCCCAGGGCCTTTTCCAGCGGCGGCATGTCGCAAGACCAGCCCAGCAGCGCCTGTCCGCCGTTGCGCCCGGAAGCGGCCCAGGCCACGCGGCTGGCCTCCAGCAGGGTCACACGCTTGCCGGCCAGCGCCAGACGCAAGCCGGTGTGCAACCCGCTGAAGCCGGCGCCGATGATCAGGACATCGGTGTCCTCGCTGCCAGCCTGGATCGGGCGCAGGGGAATGCTGCCGGGGTAGGTACGGGCGTAGTAGGTGCCGACATGCTGGGCGGACTGCTTGAACATGGGAGCCTCGTGAATTTCTTCAATTTAAATTTCATGAAAATTTACACTGTAGAATTCATAAAGCCAAGCAGGCCGTTTGAAATAAGCAACAGAAACACAAAGGAATGCCGTGTTTACTGGAGGACTTCCGGGCACGGTGATGAAAATTACGGACGGGCAGGTCCAGCGTCATCCCGCCCCCTCAGGAGGGGAACCGGGGGAGAGGGAGGTGGCCGGCCCGTTTCGCGAATGAATTCGCCCCCCACAAGGGACGTCAGGCGCTGCGCATCGCCCATTCCTGCTGTTTCAGGCATTCGGTCACGTAGTCGAGGAAGCAGGCGATGCGAGACGCCAGGGCGGTGTTGCGGTAATAGACGGCATGGATGGGCTGGCGCACTTCGACGGTATCGTCGGTCAGCAACTGGACCAGGCTGCCGCTGGCGCGGTCGGCCTGGGTCATGAAATCCGACAGGCAGGTGATGCCAGCGCCGGACAGGGCCAGTTGGCGCAAGGTCTCGCCACTGGACGACCTGATCGCCGGTTCGATGGACAGGCTGTCCCCCAAGGCATGACGCAGCGGCCAATCGTTCAGGACCTCCGGCTGGGTGAAGCCCAGCAGACTGTGCTGCCGCAAGGCGTCGACGCTCTCGGGTCGGCCCTGCGCGGCCAGGTAGGCGGGGCTGGCCAGCACACGCACGCGGCTGCTGCCGAGCGGCCGCGCGTGAAGGGTGGAGTCGCGCAAGGTGCCAATGCGGATGGCCACGTCGGTGCGGTGCTCGATCAGGTCGATGATCTGTTCACTGCTGTGCAGCTCCAACTCGATCGCCGGAAAGCGCTCCCGAAAACCGCTCACCAGAGGCACCAGCACGTGGAGCATGAACGGCGAAGCGGCATTGACCCGCAGGCGTCCGGTGGGGTTCTGCCGACGCAGGGCCATCTGCTCTTCCGCCTCTTCCACCTGGGCAAGGATGCGACGGGCCTGGGCGAGAAAGGCCTCGCCTTCCTCGGTCAGTTCGAGCCGCCGGGTGGTCCGGCGCAACAGCGTCACATCAAGCTTGTCCTCCAACCGGCTCAGGGCGCGACTGACGCCGGAAGCGGTCTGCGCCAACTGCTCGGCGGCCGCGGTGATGGAGCCGGTATCCACCACGGTGGTGAAGGCTTGCAGTTCGTCCAGGGTGGTTTTCATTCGTGACTCCAGAGCAAATATCCCTGGCTTGATACGGGTTTTTCCTGCATGAGTCGAGCGCAGAATTCCGTTTCACCAGGCCTGGGGGATTGAAGGGGCTGCTTTGCGGCTTGTTTGCGGATGAATCCGCTCCGGCTGACTGGGTGACGCCGCCCACTCAGGCAACTACCCTCCTCCCTGTCCTGACCAGAGAGACATCAGCCCATGTCCATCCAACGCGCCTTGCCGCGCCTCGCCTGTATCGCCGCACTGGTGCTGCTCGGGGCCTGTGTCCAGCAGCAACAACCTGCCCCACCGCCCGCCGGCCAGCCGCCGGCACCCGCCGCCACCCCGCAGGACCAGCAGGACCAGCAGGCCAGCGAGTTCGAGCGGATTCGCCAGCAAGCCATGCGCGGCGACCTCGACAGCCAGTACCAGCTCGGCAGCCTGTACTTCGTCGGCAAGCCGCAGAAAGACCTGAAGCAGGCCGAGTACTGGTGGAAGCAGGCCGCCGACAAGGGCCACTCGCAATCGGCCTTCAGCCTCGCCTTCCTCTACACCGGCCGCACCGACCCGGCCTTCGCCGACCAGCGCGCCATGCACAAGTACCTTGGCCAGGCGTCGGCCGCCGGCAACGCCATGGCCCAGCACGTGCTCGGCAGCATGTACGCCCAGGGTGCGGAGGGTCTGAAACGCGACCCCTACCAGGCCCGCGCGCTGTTCCAGAGCGCCTGCGACCGGCAGTACGCGCCGAGCTGCGAGGCGTTGAAGAAGCTGCAGATGAACTGACGCCGGCGGGATAGCTGAGGCCCGGGTGCTGGACGTTGACCCACAGGGTGCGCCCGTCCGGCGTGAACGCGATCCCGGTGATTTCGCAGCCACGCGGCCCCACCAGGAAGCGGCGTACTTCGCGAGTGGCCGGGTCGGCACAGAGCAACTGGTTGCAGCCGAGGTGTTATTCGAGTGCGTGCAGGTTTCCGGCTGATGACAGCGGCTCATTCCAGGCCGTGGAATGAGCCGGTCAGGCGGTGGAGGCGTGTTCAGGCGGGGTTGTCGGCGTTACTGCGGAGGGGCGTTCTCGACGCCCGGGTGAGCCTGCTGGCTCGGCTGCGCGACTGACTGTCGGAGCGGACTCTCGCCCAGCGCCCTGCGGCGGCGCTTCGGGGGCTGAGGCGCGCAGGTGGCATCAGCTGCTGGCGCAGGCGCTGGATTCCTTCAGGTAGGTCACGGACTTCTTTTCGCCCGAGGTGTCGACGTAGGTCATCTTCGCCTGGATGGTTTCGCAGGTGAGCGGGTTGGGCTCGTCGATGGAAATGACGCGGGCGATGTCCAGGGGCATGCCGTAGCGGTAAGGCACGGTATCGGCGGATTTGGCGGCGAAGACGCTGCCGCTGGCCAGCAGGGCGAGCAGCAGGCCGGTACGGGTGACGATGGCACGGTTCATGGTGAATCTCCTGTTTTGCCTGGGGAGGCCTCGGCATCGGTTGGGGATGCCTGGTTGGCCCATGCGTCTATTCGACTCCAGGCACGGCGCGGGAAAAAGGCGGCTTCGCTGAAAGCGCTTTTCCGTGGCGCGTAACAATCCCCATCGACCGGCGGTCATGCCCGCCCCCGCATTGCGGGCGCATCCGGAGCGACAGGCCGGAGGTGAGGCCGCCTGCTGCCAATCGAGCCGTCCCAGGATTACGCTGTTGCTGATCCCCGGGAGGTGGCCGATGCCCGCTGCCAGCCAGAGCCTAAAACTGTTTCTCGCCGGCGACCTGATGACCGCGCGCGGAATCGACGCGGTATTGCCGCATCCCGGCGACCCCAGGCTGTACGAGCCGTACCTCAAGGATGCCGGTGGTTACGTGCGTCTTGCCGAAGGCCTGCACGGCCCCCTGCCCCGCCCCGTCGACTACGCCTATATCTGGGGCGACGCACTGGCGGAAATCCACAGGCGCCAGCCCCAGGTGCGCCTGGTCAACCTGGAAACCGCGGTGACCCGGCGCGGCCAGCCGGAGGCCAAGGGCATCAACTACCGGATGAGTCCGGCCAATGTGCCGGCCATTCTCGCGGCAGACATCGATTGTTGCGTACTGGCCAACAACCATGTGCTGGACTGGGGCCGCGCCGGACTTCTGGACACCCTGGCAACCCTGGCGCGCGGCGGGGTCCAGGTCTGCGGCGCCGGTCGCGATCTGCAAGCGGCGGAGACGCCCGCAGCGCTACCCCTGAACGATGGCTCGCGACTCCTGGTGTTCGGGCTTTGCACCCCCGACTGCGGCGTGCCGGCGAGCTGGGCGGCCACTGGACGGCGCTCGGGTGTCGCCTGGCTACCAGACCTGTCGCGGCCGACGCTGGACCGCCTGGCCGAACGCATCCACGCCTGCAAGCGGCCGGGGGACCGGGTCATCGCCTCGATTCACTGGGGAGGCAACTGGGGCTTCGAGATTTCACCCGAGCAACAGCGCTTCGCCCACGGCCTGATCGATCAGGCCGGCGTCGACCTGGTACACGGGCATTCCTCGCACCATATCAAGGGCCTGGAACTGTACCGCGAGCATCTGATTCTCTACGGCTGCGGCGACCTGCTGAACGACTACGAAGGCATCCGCGACTATGGCGTGTTCCACGGCGAACTGGGCCTGCTCTACTTCCCCACCCTGGCCGCCGACGGGCGCCTGCTCACCCTGGAGCTGGTGCCCACCCATATCCGCCGCTTCCAGCTCGGTCGCGCCGATGCCGATGAGCGCCGCTGGCTGTTCGAGACCCTCGAACGGGAATGCTGCCACCGTGGCTGCCACCTCCAGCCCGCCTTCGATCACAGCTTCGCGTTGAGCTGGTAGCTCAGGGCGTCACCTGGTAGCCGCGCTGCTGCAGGCAACTGGTGTAGGCCGAGGACGCATTGGCGCTGGCCTGCTCGTTGTTGCGGCGGTCCTGACGGCGCTCCTGGCGCTGGCGCGAGCCACCGACCACCATCCCGGCCACGGCGGCGTCCTTGGCGCGCTCCTGGCGATATTCTTCCTGCAGGTCGTCGCCGATCCGGTCGAAGTCGTTGCTGCGCGACTGCGCAACCGCGGCACCCGCCACCGCGCCGGTGGCGGCACCCCGTACGCGACCGCCCTGGGCTGTGCTGGTCGTGGTGGAGGGGGTGCTGCCGGCCTGGGCCTGGCAGTTGGCGATGTCCTGCTGAATCTGTTGCGGGGTCTGCCCCTGCAGCGGAACCACGGTTTCGGCGAAGACGGGCAGGCAGACCAGGGACGCGAGCAGGGTCAAGCGGCACTGAAAGATGGGGCTCATGGTCAAGAGACTCCCGGCTGGATGAATGGGAACGGTCCGTGGGACCGTGTCCCGTTCAGTCTGGTTCCGCACGAACCTTCACGATGCCGGTGCCGACCAGTGGGCGTGTACGCCGCGCTTCAGGTAGCCTTGCGCTCCGCACTTCCATTCCCTGTCGAGCCCATCCATGTCCGACCTGCCCCTCGATGAAATCGACCGCCAGTTGCTCGCCGCCCTGCAGCTCAACGCCCGTGAGAGCGTGGCCATGCTGGCCCGGCAACTGGGCATCGCACGGACCACGGTGACCTCGCGCCTGGCGCGGCTGGAGAAGGCCCGAGTGATCACCGGCTACGGCGTGCGCCTGGGCCAGCGTGTCGCCGATGGCGGCCTGCAGGCCTATGTCGGCATCACCGTGAAGCCACGTAGTGGCAAGGACGTGCTGCGCCGCCTGAGCGGCATGGCGGAGGTGCAGGTGCTTTGCGCGGTGAGTGGCGAATTCGACTACGTGGCCTGGCTGCGCGCCGACTCGCCCGAGCGCCTCGACGAACTGCTCGACCAGATCGGCAGCGTCGAGGGCGTGGAGAAGACCACCACGTCGATCATCCTCAGCTGCAAGATCGATCGCGGCCAGCCATTGGCGCCGCCTCCGTAGCCACCTACCTGCCTGCGAAATCCGGCGCGCCGCGAGCGGGCCCCTGGGCATGGCCGCGATCGCACGCGCGGCCCGCGTTCAGAAACGACTCAGCCGATAAGGCGCCAGGTCCGGAGCAGCCTGTGACGCACCGGTCGTTGCCGGCAGCAAGGCCAACCGGGCGATGTGTTCGGCGGTGATCGCGGCCTGGGTCAGGCCAAGATGCTGGTGGCCGAAGGCGAGCAGTACCCGGCCCTCGCACACCCGGTCGATGATGGGTAGCGAGTCGGGCAGGGAGGGACGGAAGCCCATCCAGGGCGTGGCTGCCTCCACATTCAGCGCGCGGCTGAACAGGCCGTCGCTGAGGCGGTGCAACTGCCAGGCGCGCGCCATGTTCGCCGGCCGCTGGAGACCGGCGAATTCGACGCTGCCGGCCAGGCGCAGGCCATCGCTCATGGGGGTCATGATGAACCTGCGCTCGAACGAGGTGACGGCGAAGGGAAGTCGCCCCTGCTCATGGGGCAGCATCAGGTGATAGCCGCGCTCGGTATCCAGCGGCACCCGCGTGCCAGTCAGCATCGCGGTCAGGTCGGCCGAATGCGCGCCACAGGCGATCAGCACCTGACGACCCCGCAGGGCACCCGCATCGGTGCTCAGCGTCACACCGTCCGGGAGCAGGCGACCGCCGCTCACCCGCTGCCGGTGGAACCGGACGCCCATCGCCTTGGCGGCCTCTACCAGCTCGCGGACCACCCGGTAGGGGTCGATGAAGTGTCCGGTACGCGGAAAGAACAGTCCGCCGCGTATCCGCTCGCTCAACTGCGGCGCGGCCTGATGCACGGCCCCGGCGTCCCACTCGTCCACCGGCACGCCCTGCCCGCCCAGACGCGCCTGCAACGCGGCGAGGGCCTGGTGGGACTCGGCGCGCTCGTACACCAGCAGGGAACCGTCCTCTTGCAGCAATCCGGGACGCTCGATTGCCGCCAGTAGCCGCCGCCAGGCCTCCAGGCTGCCTTCGTTGAGTGCGCGAAGACCGGCGACCGTGCGCTGGAACGGCGCCGGGCGCAAGTTCAGCAGCAGCCGCAGGAACCAGGGCAAGGCCCGTGGCAGGTAGCGCCAGTCAATGCGCAGCGGGCCCATGGGGTCCATGAGCATCGCCGGGAGGCCCTTGAGGATGGACAGGTCGGCAATCGGAAAGACCTGTTCGGTCGCCAGGTGTCCGGCGTTGCCGAAAGAGGCACCCTGCCCCGGCGCCTGCTGGTCGACGACCCGCACGCGCCGGCCCTGCCGAGCCAAGTGCAGGGCACAGGCGACACCAATGATGCCGGCGCCGACCACCAGGACATCGTCCGCGGGCCCCGGCCCGTTGGAAACGTGGGCGTTCGGCATGGGTCAGGCCTCTCTCTCGCCATCGAGCAGACGGCGCAGGCGCAGCGGATTGCCCTGCCCGAGCGCGGCGGGCAGCAGACTGTCCGGGAAGTCCTGATAGCAGACCGGGCGCAGAAAGCGCCGGATGGCGGCGGTGCCGACCGAGGTGCTGCGCGGGTCGGAGGTGGCCGGGAATGGCCCGCCGTGAACCATGGCGTCGCAGACTTCGACCCCCGTCGGCCAACCATTGACCAACAGGCGACCCGCCTTGCGCTCCAGGGTCGGCAGCAAGGCCCTGGCACTGTCAAGATCGGCATCGTCCAGATGCAGGGTCGCGGTGAGCTGGCCTTCCAACTGTTCGGCGATCTGGCGCATCTGCGCGTCGTCGCGGCATTGCACGATCAGCGAGGCCGCACCGAAGACCTCCGCCTGCAGGGCCGGGTCGGCCAGAAAGGCTTCAGCCTGGGTGACGAACAGCTGCGCCTGGCCGCGATTGGGGCCGTCGCCCGGCAATCCGGACGCCACCCGTTGTACCTGGGCGTGCCGGGCCAACGCGTCGGCGCCCGCCGTGAAGGCCTCATATATCCCCGGAGTGAGCATGGTCTGCGCGGGGCTGCCGTTCAGGTGCCCGGCGGCCGCCGCGACGAAGGCATCCAGTGGCGCGCCTTGCCGCGCGACCACCAGGCCCGGATTGGTACAGAACTGGCCGGCGCCCTGGGTCAGCGACGCGACGAACCCCTGCGCCAGCGCCTCCCCCCGTGCCTGCAAGGCCGCGGGAAACAGGAACACCGGATTGAGCGAACTCATCTCCGCATACACCGGAACGGGCTCCGGCCGGGCTTGGGCCGCTCGGCACAGGGCCAGGCCACCCCGACGCGAGCCGGTGAAGCCCACCGCCTTGATGTGCGGGTGGCTGACCAGGGCGATGCCTACTTCATGGCCAGAACCGAACAGCAGCGAAAACACGCCCTCGGGCATTGCGCAGCGCTGCGCGGCGCGAGCCACGGCCCGCCCTACCAGCTCGCTGGTGCCGGGATGGGCGCTGTGGGCCTTGACCACCACGGGACAGCCGGCCGCCAGCGCCGAGGCGGTGTCGCCGCCGGCGACGGAGAAGGCCAGGGGAAAGTTGCTGGCACCGAACACCGCCACGGGCCCCAGGGGCACCTGGCGCTGGCGCAGGTCCGGGCGCGCCTGGGGCTGGCGTTCGGGCAGGGCTGTATCGATCCGTACGTCCAGCCACTCGCCCGCCCGCACGGTACGGGCAAAGGTGCGGAGCTGCTGGCAGGTGCGACCGCGCTCGCCCTGGATACGCGGCCTCGGCAGGCCGGTCTCGGCCATGGCGCGCTCGATCAGGGCATCGCCCAGGCCTTCGATCTCGTCGGCAATGACCTCGAGGAATCCGGCGCGGCTCGCCAGGGAGGTTTCCCGATAGCTGTCGAAGGCGGCCCAGGCCAGGGCACAGGCCTGGTTCACCTGCGCGTCGCCGCCACCGGCATAGGGAGGTTCGAGGCGGTTGCCGGTGGCGGGATCGAGGCCGCGGATCGCCTCGCGATCACCGGCTACCGCCTGCTGGCCGATCAGCATCTTGCCTGTCAGTGTCATGGTGCTTCCTGAATGTGCGAGGTGGGCCCCGGGGCGGTCAAAAGACGCGCCGCCCCGGGGCAGATGGGGATCAGGCGATGTTCAACTGCGCCGACCAGTTGGCGTACCACTGACGGAACAGCGCGTACTGGTTCTCGGCGTAGCGGCGCTGGGAATCGCTGAGCACGTCGGTTTCGTTGAAGTGCAGGCTGTATTCCTGATCGCCGTTGAGCACCATCAGGTATTTGTAGAAGAGCACCAGGTCGCAGCCCTCGTCGAAGGACGAGAGCACGGTCAGCGCCGCATCCAGCTCGCCGGCCAGGCGTCGGGCCCGGGCATCGCCCTGGGCGGCCTGCTTGCTCAGGGCCACCAGTTGCAGCACCTCGCGCGGCAGCACGTTGCCGATGCCGGTGATGGCACCGGTGGCGTTGCAGTTGACGAAGCCGTGGAACACCTGGGTATCGACACCGGCCATGAGGATGACGCCCTCGTCCTGGGAGGTGATGTGCTCGGCCGCGTAGCGCATTGCAGCGGCCCCGCCGAATTCCTTGAAACCGATCAGGCTGGGGAACCGGCGGCGCAGTTCGAAGAACAGCTCGGCGCGCGTGGAAAAGCCGTAGTAGGGGCTGTTGTAGATCACCGCCGGCAAGGCCGGGGCGGCTTCGAGGATGGCGGAGAAGTGCGCTTTCTGCGCGGCCGGCGACGCGGCGCGGGAAAGCAGGCGCGGAATCACCATCAAGCCCTGGGCGCCCACCCTGGCGGCGTGGGCCGCGTGGGAAACCGCCTCACGGGTATTCACCGCACCGGTGCCGACGATGGTGGGGACGCCGGCCGCCACCAGGCGGGCCACGCCTTCCTGGCGCTGGGCTTCGGAGAGCAGCGGCCAGTCGCCCATGGAGCCGCAGTACACCACCGCGCTCATGCCGATATCGATCAGTTCGCGCCCCTTGGCGACCAGGGCGTCGAAATCCGGTTTGCGTTCGGCGGTGCAGGGCGTCATCAGGGCGGGAATGCAGCCGGTGAAGATGTTGTCGTTCATTGTTCTGGCTCCTTGGCGCAGTGATTCGGATGCAAGGGAAGGAAAGGCGCGGGGCGGCTCAGATGCCCCACGCGAAGGGGTCCTGCTCGTCGATGAGCAGCGTGCTGTCGGCAGTCAGGAAGGCGCGCCCGGTAATGAAGGGGCGAATACGTTCGCCCTCCCACGCGTAATGGCCTTCGAATCGGCTGCCGGTGATGCTGGCCTGTGTCCAGGTCTCGCCCGCGGCCAGGACGCCATCGGCCGCCAGGCACGCCAGCTTGGCGCTGGTTCCGGTACCGCAGGGCGAGCGGTCGTAGGCCTTGCCCGGGCACATGACGAAGTTGCGGCTATCGGCCTGGTCGTCGTCGCTGAACAGTTCGACATGATCGATCAGGGCCCCGCCCTCGCCGCGGATGCCTTGTGCCTCCAGAGCCTTGAGCGTCGCCCAGGTGAATGCCGACAGCGCCTCGACATTGTCGAGCCGCAGCCGCTGGCCATGTTCGGCAATCAGGAAGAACCAGTTGCCGCCCCAGGCGATATCGCCAAGGACACGACCGTGCCCGGGGACCTCGACGGCCACCTGCCGGCGGTAGCGGTAGGCCGGCACATTGCCGATGGTCACGCGGCCGTCTTCGTGCAAGGTGGCGCTGACCGTGCCGACCGGGGTGTCGATCCGGTGTTCGCCCGGACCGGCCAGCCCCAGGTGATGCAGGGACGCCACCAGGCCGATGGTGCCGTGACCACACATGCCGAGGTAGCCGGTGTTGTTGAAGAAGATCACGCCGCAGGTGGCACCCGGCGATACCGGCGGACAGTACAGGGCACCCACCAGCACGTCGTTGCCCCGCGGTTCGAGCAGGCAGGCACGCCGCCAGTGGTCATGCCGCTCGCGCAGCGCATCGCGCCGCTCGGCCATGGTGCTGCCGGCCAGCTCGGGAAAGCCTTTCATCACCAGGCGAGTGGGCTCGCCGCCGGTGTGGGAGTCGATGACATGGATGCGTTTCATTGGCTGGTCCATTGGGTGGGCAGGGGGAAGATTCGGTGCGGCAAGGCCTAGGCCATCAGCCGTTGGATGTCGTCCAGCAAAGCCCGCTCCACCCAGACGCCTTCGCGCTCGCTGCGTTGGCGTGCGGTGAAGCGACGTTCCGAGGGAAGGCGCGCGCCCTGGTCGGTGATGGCGGCGAACATCTTCTCGGCGCGCCGCTGGCCCTCTTCCCACGCGTCGCCGAGGAAGCGTGCCGGATCGAAGGCCAGCAGCAGCTCGCCATGGCGGGGCGTGGCGCCGGCGCCGGCGTCGAAGGCCAGGGATTCGGCGCTGGTCAGGTCGCCGATCAGTGCACCGGCCAGCAGTTCGATCATGGCGGCAAGCGCCGATCCCTTGTGGCCGCCGAATGTCTGCATGGCCCCCTCCAGCACGGCGCGCGCATCGGTGGTCGGCAGGCCATCGGCGTCCAGGCCCCAGCCCAGGGGAATGGGTTTGCCCTGGCGGGCATGCAGTTCGATATCCCCGCGCGCGATCGCACTGGTGGCGAAATCGAACACGAAGGGCAGCCGCCCCTGGCGTGGCCAGGCGAACGCCAGCGGGTTGGTCCCGAACACGCCCTTGCGGCCGCCCTCCGGCGCAACCCAGGCGTGGCTGGGCGTCATGGCGATGCCGACGAGTCCCTGCGCGGCGATGGCCTCGACCTCCGGCCAGAGCGCGGAGAAGTGGAAACAGTTGCGGATCACCAGTGCCGCGACACCCAGCTCACGCGCCTGCTCCACCAGCTTCGGCAGGCCCTTCTGGAACGCCAGCAGCGAGTACGCCTGATGGGCATCGACGCTGACGATTGCCGGGGCGGGCTGGCTCAGCGTCGGCTGAGCCAGGGGGTCGACCTTGCCGGAGCGCAGCGAATGCACGCACACCAGCACGCGGTAGAGGCCGTGGGAGTGGCACTCGTCGCGCTGCCCCTGGGTGATGGTCTCGGCAATCGCCCGGGCGTGATCTTCACCCATGCCGTTGTGGGTCAATGCGCGCATCGCGAGTGCATGGACCTGGTCGAGGCCGAGGTTGATGAGGTCGCTCATGTCCGTACTCCTTGTTCAGGACGAGGCCTGGGTGTGGGCGGGCGCGGGCTGCCGGCCGATCTCGGTGTCGACGCCCTCTTCGCTTTCATCCTCGCCACCCAGGCGGATCAGTTCGGCGGGCACGCCGGTCGCCGCGCCCCAGTAGTAGATCCCGGTCGCGCAGGCGGCCACGGCGAGGGTGTCGAACGGATGGCCGAGCACGCCCAGGCCACCGAAGCTGCCGAGCCAGGAAAGCAGGAGGGTGATGGCGTAGAAGCCGATCAGCCACGCCGACGAACGCGCCTGCTGGGCCAGGCCAAGGTGCTCGCGGGGTACGAAGCGCCAGCACAGCAGGTAGATCGCGAACATCAGGATCTGCAGGCTCAGCAGCCAGGACACGGTGCCCCAGCCCGACCAGTAGACGATCAGCGCGGCAATGACGAAGGACAGCGGCCCCATCACGCCCATGCCCCTGACGCGGAACGGGCGCGGCAAGTCGGGGGCGTTGCGACGCAGGGCGGCGACGGTCACCGGGGCCACCGCGTAGCTCAGTACCAGGGCAGCCGACACCACGTTGATCAAGGCTTCCCAGGAAGGGAACGGCAGCGTCCAGAACACCGACAGGCCAAAGGTCAGCCAGAGCGCCGGGCGCGGAATGCCGGACTGTTCGTCGATGCGGGTGAAGATTCTGAAGAAGGTGCCGGTTTGCGCCCAGCCATAGACGACCCGCGGGGTGGCATTCATGTAGATGTTGCCGCAGCCGCTGGGTGAGACCACCGCATCGGCCACCACCAGGTAGGCCAGCCAACCCACACCGAGGACCAGCGCGATGTCCCGGTACGGCAGGGCGAACTCCCTGGAGATGCCGGCCCAGCCGTTGGCCAGCATTTCCGTGGGCACGGCGCCGAGGAAGGCCAGTTGCAGGAGCACGTAGATGGCGGTGGAGAGCAGCACCGAGAGGATCAGCGCGATGGGGATGGTGCGTTGCGGGTTCTTCACCTCGCTGGCCACCGAGATGATCGGCGTGAGCCCCAGGTAGGCGAAGATGATCCCGCCGGCCGACACCGCCATCTCGATACCGGAAAGGCCAAAGGGCGCGAAGCCCTGGACGTCGAAATTCTCTGGATTGAAGAAGCCGAAGAGCACGCCGATCACCAGCAGGGGCACGATGAACTTGAACACGCTGACCAGATTGTTGGCCCGGGCGAAGGTCTTCACGCTGCGGTAGTTGAGCCAGAAGAACAGGCACAGCAGGCCGAACTGCACGAGCCAGCCGAGGAAGGTCGGATCGCTGGAACCCGCCTTCGTCAGGCCCGGAAACCACGCCGCCGCGTACTGTCGGGAGGCGACCACTTCGATCGCCACCAGGCTGGAAAAGGCGATCAGGGTGATGAACCCCATCAGGTAGCCGAGCAGCGGGCCGTGGGAGAACACCGGGTAGCGCACCACCCCTCCGGCACGCGGCAGCGCCGCGCCAAGCTCGCAGTAGATGATGCCCAGCAACAGCACGGCGAACCCGCCGAGGAACCAGGAAACGATCCCTGCCGGGCCGGCGATGGCGGACACGTGACTGGCCGCGAACAGCCATCCGGAGCCGAAGATGGCTCCCAGTCCGATAAAGGTTAGGTCCATCAACGAGAGTTGCTTCTTGAACTTTCCTGACATGGCGTAGCCTTCTTGTGTGTTTTTGGATGGGCTGGTGAGGTGCCACTTGAAGTCGTTCGGCTCTTCGAGCTCGAAGACCGGTGCGATGGCGATAGAGTGGAGGGACGGGGCAGTGGGGCGCTTGATGCCTTTCCGTGGTACGCGCGACGAAATAAGCACAGCTCGGGCGGCCGTCATCCCTTCTCCGCGGGACGCGCCTGTAGGCGTGAAATGCAGAGAGCTTTCGTCACTCAGCAGTCACTTATCGTCACTTTGCAGGCCAACCCAACCAAATGACGACACTCTGCATCTTATGGACGAAACCAACGCTCCCTAGAATGGCTCTACCGCGCCCCCAGGGCCGCTCTCCCACAAGCCTTCAAGGTCCGCCATGAACAACAACGATCGCCACCCCGCCGACGGCAAGAAACCCATCACCATCTTCGGTCCGGACTTCCCCTTCGCCTTCGATGACTGGATCCAGCACCCGTCGGGCCTGGGCAGCATTCCCGCCGAACAGCAAGGCGCCGAAGTGGCGATAGTCGGCGCCGGCATCGCCGGCCTGGTGGCGGCCTACGAGTTGATGAAACTGGGCCTCAAGCCGGTGGTGTACGAAGCCTCGAAGATGGGCGGACGCCTGCGCTCGCAGACCTTCGAAGGCACCGACGGCATCATCGCCGAGCTGGGCGGCATGCGCTTCCCGGCCTCCTCCACCGCCTTCTACCACTACGTGGACATGCTCGGCCTGAAGACCCAGCCCTTCCCCAACCCGCTGACCCCGGCGTCGGGCAGCACGGTGATCGATATCGAGGGCAAGACCTACTACGCCGAGAAGATGGCGGACCTGCCGGCGCTGTTCCAGGAAGTGGCCGACGCCTGGGCCGACGCCCTGGAAGACGGCGCCCGCTTCGGCGACATCCAGCAGGCCATTCGCGACCGCGACGTGAAGCGCCTGAAGGAGCTGTGGAACACCCTGGTGCCGCTGTGGGACGACCGCACCTTCTACGACTTCGTCGCCAGCTCCAAGGCCTTCGCCAGGCTGTCCTTCCACCACCGCGAGGTGTTCGGCCAGGTGGGCTTCGGCACCGGCGGCTGGGACTCGGACTTCCCCAACTCCATGCTGGAAATCTTCCGCGTGGTGATGACCGCCTGCGACGACAACCAGCACCTGGTCGTCGGCGGCGTGCAGCAGGTGCCGATGGGCATCTGGCGTCACGTCCCGGAAACATGCGCGCACTGGCCGGCGGGCACCAGCCTGGCCTCGCTGCACAACGGCGCACCGCGCCCGGGGGTGAAGCGCATCGCCCGCGCCGCCGATGGCCGCCTGGCGGTGACCGACAACTGGGGCGATACCCGCCACTACGCGGCGGTGCTCGCCACCTGCCAGAGCTGGCTGCTGACCACGCAGATCGAGTGCGAGGAATCGCTCTTCTCGCAGAAGATGTGGATGGCCCTGGACCGCACCCGCTACATGCAGTCGTCGAAGACCTTCGTGATGGTCGACCGCCCATTCTGGAAGGACAAGAATCCGGAGACCGGCCGCGACACCCTGAGCATGACCCTGACCGACCGCCTCACGCGGGGCACCTACCTGTTCGACAACGGCGACGACAAGCCGGGGGTGATCTGCCTGTCCTACTCCTGGATGAGCGATGCCCTGAAGATGCTCCCGCACCCGGTGGAGAAGCGCGTGAAGCTGGCCCTGGACGCGCTGAAGAAGATTTACCCGGACGTGGACATCGCCGGCCACATCATCGGCGATCCCATCACCATTTCCTGGGAATCCGACCCGCACTTCCTCGGCGCCTTCAAGGGTGCGCTGCCGGGTCACTACCGCTACAACCAGCGCATGTACGCGCACTTCATGCAGGACGACATGCCCGCCGAGCAGCGCGGCATCTTCATCGCCGGTGACGACGTATCCTGGACCCCGGCCTGGGTGGAAGGCGCAGTGCAGACCTCGCTCAACGCCGTCTGGGGCATCATGAAGCACTTCGGTGGCCGCACCCCCGCCGACAACCCCGGCCCGGGCGACTGCTTCGCCGAACTCGGCCCCATCGCCCTGCCGGACTGACCGAGGAGAACCCCATGCGCATCGCCCTCTACCAGTGCCCACCGCTGCCGCGCGACCCGGCCGCCAACCTCGAACGCCTGCAGCAGCGGGCGGCCGAGGCGGCCTCCCGTGGCGCGGCGCTGCTGGTCAGCCCGGAGATGTTCATCAGCGGCTACAACATCGGCCGCGACGCGGTCGCCAGCCTCGCCCAGGCCTCTGACGGGCCCTGGGCCGAGCGGGTAGCGGGGATCGCCCGCGAGCATGGCATCGCCATTCTCTACGGCTACCCGGAACGCGGCGCGGACGGCGTGCTGTTCAACTCGGTGCAGTTGATCGACGCCCAGGGCGCGAGTCTCGGCAACTACCGCAAGACCCACCTGTTCGGCGAGCTGGACAAGGGCATGTTCAGCGCCGGGAACGACCAGTATCCGCTGCTGGAACTCAACGGCTGGAAGCTGGGCCTGCTGATCTGTTACGACGTGGAATTCCCCGAGAACGTCCGCCGCCTGGCCCTGGCCGGCGCCGACCTGGTGCTGGTACCGACGGCCAATATGGAACCCTTCGACTTCGTCTGCGAAGTGCTCGTGCGCGCCCGTGCCTTCGAGAACCAGTGCTACCTGGCCTACGCCAATTACTGCGGCGGCGAAGGCGAAATCCGCTATTGCGGCTTGTCCAGCGTGAGCACACCGGACGGCGACCAGGCAGCGGTGTGCGGCCGCGAGGAAACCCTGGCCTACGCCGACCTCCAGCGCGACAAGCTGGAAGCATCGCGGGCGCGCATCACCTACCTGCAGGACCGGCGGAAGGAGTTGTACGGGCCGTTGGCCTGAGCCCAATCCCCCCTTGTGGGAGCGAATTCATTCGCGAATCGGGCCGAAGGTCCGACCCACTCTGCAGGGGGACCGCATTGCGGTCCTTTCGCGATTGAAATCGCTCCTACACCTGTTCCCCCCGCCCCCTCAGGTCAACACCGCATGGGGCCCGGTGAGGCCGAAGGTGGACAGGTTTTCACCGAAGCTCGGTGTCTGCCAGTCGAGATGAGGGAAACGCGTGCGCCGGAAGGCGTAGTGTTCTGCCGGATAGTGGTGCAGGGCGCGAAGGAAGGCCTTCTGTAAGAGACGGTTGCCGCACGAAAGCGAACCGCGGAAAAAGAAAAACCCCGCCTAAGCGGGGTCTTGCAGACTGTGTACCGACATCCCTGATCCAACCGCCATCCTGGCGGAAATCCGGCGTATCCCTGTTTTGCAGTGCGCTTCCTGCGCGACGTCCAATGCTGTGAAGGTTAGTCCCGGGCCAGAGCCCTCGGAAGGGGTTATAACCGTCAGTGTATGTAAGCCAATGCCTACACGATCTGGTCATTAGCCGCGCCGTGGTTAGTGCTGGCTCCCGGCACGACCAAGCAAGCGATCGGTTGGCCTTGGTTGGGTCCTGGCGGTATTGTTAGACTCGCTTTGTCCTACAAGAACAACAGGCCCCGACACGGCGGTCCCAGGGTCATGACCATGCGCCCAGTCCTTACTGCCCTTCCCTGCCTGGCGGCCCTTGCCGTCGGTTTCGCTTTCGCTGGTGGCCAGGACCGTCTGGCCGACCCCAAGGCCGCTGTCGAACAGGCCTTCTGGCAACAGCTCTACGCCGGCGGCGGCACCACCCTGTATTGCGGCAAGGCGTTCAGCGCCCCTGGCGGCCTGCTCAGCGCCAGCCCGGTGTACAGTGCCAGGCAGATCAAGAGTGCCCTGCGCTGCGTCACCGACAGCCAGTGCCAGGTTGCCAACCCGCAATACCCCTACATGCTGTCCGACCTGCACAACTTGTACCCGGACCAGTCGCGCATCGAACTGGCGCGCCGCAACGCGCTGTTCGGCGACGTGGGCGAGGGCGGGCAAGCGACGCTGGCCGACTGCGACTTCAAATCCGCCTACCAGTTGGTGGAACCCCGCGACGCCGCCAAAGGCAACGTGGCCCGGGCGATCTTCTACATGCACACGGAGTACGGACTGCCCATCGTCGGTCAGTTGCAGATGTTCCAGCAGTGGAACCGCCTCGACCCGGTGGACGACGACGAGCGCGCGCGGAACAACCGCATCGAAACCCTGCAGGGCAACCGCAACCGTTTTATCGACGATCCGACCCTGGGCGATTCACTGCAGCCGTAGTGCCACGCTCCCGCTGGTACAGCAGAAGAATCAGCGCCAGCACGGGTAGATTCTTGGTCAGCGGTCCGAATGGATGCCCCCAGAAACCCGGATCGATCAGACTGAGCAGCAGGCTGTAGAGCAGTACTACCGCGCCTTGTACTTGCAGACACACCCGTTGCGCCCACCCACTCAGGAGCCAGAGCCCGATGAACAGATCCGACCCTGCGCCGCCATACAGGCAAAAATCGGCCAAGGCGCCCTGGATCCCGGCACCCGCCAGAACCTCGTAACCGATATCCCGGCCACTGCTGACCGATACCAGGGCGGTGGCCAACCAGAGAAAGACCAACGAGTAGCGGGCAAGCATCCAGGCATTCATGGCATCAGACCACCGACAACGGCTTGGCGACCATCAGCCAGAGCAGCAACAAGATGGCGCTGAAGGCCGGGATGCCTAACGCAGTCCAGCGCCGCATCCATTTGCGCAGCTCGGCGTCGGACGCCCCGGCAACCATGGCCTCGGCGCTGCGGCGCAGACGGTACTGAATGGCCACCACCGGCAACCAACAGGCACCGATGAAGAGAAACAGCGCCAGTGCCGCGATGAACCATGGCGAGTCGTAGCGATAGCCGGTGACCTCCATGAGCGCGACCCCGCTGGCGAACTGCAGCAGCACCGCCGGTGCGGTGAAAAACCAGTCAGCAATGACAACCAGGCGCGCAGTGCCGGCCATCAGGCGCGAATCGCCGCTGCGGGACGCCAGCAGCATGAAAAACGCGATGCCGCCGCCGGTACCGATCAGCACGGTGGCGCCGAGCACATGGAGGTACTTCAGCAACAGGTAGGCACTCATGGGGCGGCTCGATGATAGATGCCAAGTGGTGCGGCCTGCGCATCGAAGTCCGCCAGGTCGAACAGCCCCAGGCAGGGTATCGCGCCGCGCGCCATCAGTTCGCCACGCAGCAGCTTGTTCGCCAGGATGATCGCCGACAACGTCGGGATGTAAGGACCAACACCCCGCTCGGCGTAGAGCGTCCAGAGCAGGTGCTTCGGCCGGCCGTCATGCCCGCGTCCTTCGAGTTCGATACGCATGCCGCCCGTATCCGTGCCGAAGGCCATCAAGGGCTGCCGAGCCTTCAGCATGGCCGCCGCCCAGGGCGACCAGTCGGCCACCAGACCCGCCTTCGTCGCGGCGGCCATGGCCACCATGCAATGGTGCAGCAGTGGCAGCTCGAGGCCGGCCTGGAAGCGTACGCTGCGCACGCCGGCATAGCGCTCGGGAAAGAGTTCCAGGTCAGGGATGTCGATATTGGCCAGCCAGCGCCGTCCCACGGGATCGCCGAAGTCGACGCGACGCGCATCCATCCAGCCACGGCGCGCCCGCCAATGGCCATCGATCAGTACTGGAAATGGGTGGCCGGTGTAGCTGAGGATGCCTTTGAGGGTGGCCTCTCCCACTTCGGCCTTGTTGCCGGGGGCGATGGCGAAGTCGATCGACTCGAGGTGCGAGAAGTCACCACGGAAGTGGTCGATTACCGTGGATGACAGGCCCGGGACCGAACTGGCGCCACTGACAACCAGTACATCCCGCGCCCGAGCCTCGTCGTCCAACGCACGTATATCGCAGACATAGCGGCGGCCATCGGCCAAGTCGATGCAGTGGGCGCCCGCGCGAATGCAGGCGCGAGGGACACGGTAGTCCTGCCCCTGAAAAGGCCCGCTGGTGTGAATGACGACGGTTGGCGCGAGAGCCGCCAGTTGCGTGGCGAAATCGGGAGAGGCGATATCTAGCCGCGCGGGTTGGAAACGGGTTCGCGCCGCTCCGCTGGGCGCCAGCTCGGCGCAGAGTCTTGCCGCGCGCCCCAGGCTGCGTCCGGCAATCACAAGCTCCAGCCCCGGATGAGCCTTGCCCAAGTTCTCGGCAATTCGCTTACCGAAATTGCCGTACCCACCGAGAATCAGCACCCGCGCCATCTATCACCTCCTTGTGTAGCGGCACATGGTAATCCAGCGCGTTGGGCTGCGCTTCCTTCGCCAAAGAATCCCCAGAAAAACAGAAGCCCCGCATCTGCGGGGCTTCATGTTTTGCGGGGGGCCGATCAGAACTGCTCGGCGTCCAGCAGGTAGAGCGACTCGCTGCCGGCCTTCACCGAGGCGGTCAGGGAGTGAATGCGCGGCAGCAGGCGGGCGAAGTAGAAGCGCGCGGTGCCGAGCTTGCTGGCGTAGAACGGGTCCTGGCCTTCCTTGCCCAGGGCGGCCCGCGCCATCAGCGCCCACATGTAGGCGTAGGCGGTGTAGCCGAACACGTGGAGGTATTCGACCGAGGCGGCGCCGATCTCGTTCGGGTTGTTCTTGGCGCGATCCAGCACCCAGGCGGTGAGTTCGTCCAGGTTGGCCACGGCGGCCTTGAGCGGCTCGGTGAACTCGGCCAGCTCGGTGGAAGCACCGCTCACGAACGCCTTGATCTCGTTGGAGAACTGCTCGTAGAACGCGCCACCACTGGCCACCACCTTGCGGCCCATCAGGTCGAGGGCCTGGATGCCGTTGGTGCCTTCGTAGATTTGCGCGATGCGCACGTCGCGCACCAGTTGCTCCTGGCCCCACTCGCGGATGTAGCCGTGGCCGCCGAAGATCTGTTGGCCATGCACGGTGGTTTCCAGGCCGAGGTCGGTGAGGAAGGCCTTGGCCACCGGCGTGAGCAGGGCCACCAGATCTTCGGCGCGCTTGCGCACGACCGGGTCTTCGCTGTACTTGGCGGTGTCCAGCTGCATGGCGACATAGCTGGAGAAGGCACGGCCGCCTTCGTTGGCCGCCTTCATGGTCAGCAGCATGCGGCGTACGTCCGGGTGGACGATGATCGGGTCGGCCGCCTTGTCCTTGGCCACCGGGCCGGTCGGCGCGCGGCTCTGGATGCGCTCGCGGGCGTATTCCAGGGCGCTCTGGTAGGAACGCTCGCCGGCGGCCAGGCCCTGGATGCCGACGCCCAGGCGCTCGTAGTTCATCATGGTGAACATGGCAGCCAGGCCTTTGTTCGGCGCGTCGACGATCCAGCCGGTGGCGCCGTCGAAGTTCATCACGCAGGTGGCGGAGGCCTTGATGCCCATCTTGTGTTCGATGGAGCCGCAGGACACGGCGTTTTTCTCACCCAGGGAGCCGTCGGCATTGACCATCACCTTGGGCACCAGGAACAGGGAAATACCCTTCGGACCGGCCGGCGCGTCCGGCAGCTTGGCCAGCACCAGGTGAATGATGTTCTCGGTCAGGTCGTGTTCGCCGCCGGTGATGAAGATCTTGGTGCCGCTGATCTTGTAGCTGCCATCGGCCTGGGGTTCGGCCTTGGTGCGGATGATGCCGAGGTCGGTGCCGGCATGGGGCTCGGTCAGGCACATGGAGCCGGCCCAAACGCCCGCGTACATGTTCGGCAGGTACTTTTCCTTCAGCTCTTCGCTGGCGTGGGCGTTGAGCGACAGGCAGGCGCCGGCGGTCAGCATCGGGTACAGGCCGAAGGACATGTTGGCCGAGTGGACCATCTCTTCCACCTGGGCGGAGATCGCCTTGGGCATACCCATGCCGCCAAAGACCGGATCGCCGCCCACGCCGACCCAGCCGCCTTCGGCGTAGGTCTTGTAGGCTGCGGGGAAACCGGCCGGAGTGGTCACACTGCCGTCCTTCCACTGACAGCCTTCTTCGTCGCCGCTGCGGTTCAGCGGGGCGATCACGCCACCGGTGACCTTGCCGGCCTCTTCCAGGATGGCGGAGGCGGTATCGGCGTCCACTACTTCTGCCAGGGCCGGCAGCTCGCCCCAGAGCTTGGCAACCTCGAAGACTTCATTGAGGACGAAGCGCATATCGCGCAGGGGCGCTTTGTAGTCAGCCATGTGCAAACCTCGCAATCACTCACAGGCGGCCAAGGGGCCGGTTTCACGAATAGCCCCGGAGTGTACATGAACAACTTTTTGGAGACATAGTGTCATTTAGTGACCATATATCCACACAAAGTCACGCATTGCGATACGTGGCAAAAGGCCCGCACGGGGCGGGCCTCAGACCGTTCATCGGTGTTTACAGGTAGAAGTGCTCCGCCGGCAGCTGCATCAGGCAATCGCTGCCCGCCTCCACCGCCGCCCGGTGGGCCTCGGTACGCGGCAGCAGGCGCTTGAAGTAGAAATCGCAGGTCGCCAGTTTGGTCTGGTAGTAGGCTCCGTCGCCCTCGCCGGCCTGCAGCTTGCCGTCCGCCACCAGGGCCATGCGCAGCCAGAGCCAGGCCAGGGTGATGTAGCCAGAATACATCAGGTAATCCAGGGCGGCGGCGCCCACTTCGTCCGGGTTCTTCATGGCGGCCATGCCGACCTTCTGGGTCAGTTCGCCCCACTGCTGGTTGAGCCGAGCCAGTTCGGCCACCTGGACCTTGAGTCGCGGGTGCTCGGCCCGGGCCTGGCAGAACGTGTGGATGAGCCGAGTGAAGCCACGCAGCAGCTTGCCCTGGCTGCCGAGTACCTTGCGGCCCAGCAGGTCGAGCGCCTGGATGCCGTTGGTGCCTTCGTAGATGGGGGCGATACGGCAGTCGCGCACCAGCTGTTCCATGCCCCATTCGCGAATGTAGCCGTGGCCGCCGAACACCTGCATGCCGAGGTTGGTCGCTTCCAGGCCGGATTCGGTCATGAAGGCCTTGCAGATGGGCGTGAGGAAGGCCAGCAGGTTCTCGGCTTCCTCGCGCTGTTCGGCGCTGTCGCTGCGATGGGCGATGTCCAGTTGCTGGGCAGTGAAATAAGCCAGGGCGCGGTTGCCCTCGTTGAACGCCTTCATGGTCAGCAGCATGCGGCGCACGTCCGGGTGGACGATGATCGGGTCGGCCGCCTTGTCCGGCGCCTTGGGCCCGGTCAGGGCGCGCATCTGCAGGCGATCGCTGGCGTAGCGCACGGCCCCCTGGTAGCTGGCTTCGCCGAGGCAGAGGCCCTGCATGCCGGTGCCCAGGCGAGCATGGTTCATCATGGTGAACATGCAGTTCAGGCCCTTGTTGGCTTCGCCGATGAGGAAGCCCTTGGCGCCGTCGAAGTTCATCACGCAGGTGGCCGACGCCTTGATGCCCATCTTGTGTTCGATGGACCCGCAGGCCACCGCGTTGCGCTCGCCGATGCCGTCACCCGCCGGGAGGAACTTGGGCACGATGAACAGGGAAATGCCTTTGGTGCCGGCAGGGGCATCGGGCAGCTTGGCCAGCACCAGGTGGACGATGTTCTCGCTCATGTCGTGCTCGCCGGCGGAGATGAAGATCTTGGTGCCGGAGATCGCATAGCTGCCGTCGGCCTGGGGTACGGCGCGAGTCTTGATGATGCCGAGGTCGGTACCGCAGTGAGGTTCGGTCAGGCACATGGTGCCGGTCCAGCGGCCTTCGGTGAGACGGGTCAGGTAGGTCTGTTTCTGTTCTTCGCTGCCGTGGGCATGGATGGCCGACATGGCGCCGTGGGTCAGGCCCGGGTACATGGCCCAGGACTGGTTGGCCGAAGCCACCATCTCGCTGATGATCAGGCCGAGGGAGTGCGGCAGGCCCTGGCCACCGTAGGCCGGGTCCGCCGCCAGGCCGTTCCAGCCCCCTTCCACATACTGCGCGAAGGCTTCCTTGAAGCCCGTGGGTGTGGTCACCACGCCTTCGCGCCACTGGCACTCCTCTTCGTCGCCGGATCGGTTGATCGGCGAGAGCACCTGTTCGCAGAACTTGGCGCCTTCCTCGAGGATCGCGGCAACCATGTCCGGTGTGGCGTCGCTGGCACCCAGGGCCGCATAGGCGGCCGGAAAGTCGAAGACTTCATCGAGGAGGAAATGGATATCGCGCAGGGGGGCCTTGTAGTCGGGCATGGCAGATCTCCTTGGGGGGTATCCGGCGAACCTACTTCGCTCGCACGCCCCTCACAACGACGCTGCCGCTGCTGAATGCAGCGTCATAACCGACCCCGTCAGACCGCGGCGCGCTTCACCCTCACCGCCCCACGACGGTTCTCGCCATGCCGGAAGACCCGGTTGCGGCCGGCGCTCTTGGCGTTGTAGAGCGCCTGGTCGGCGGCCTTGATCACCTCTTCTGCGGTGCGCTGCTCGGCATCCCGCTCGGCGACGCCGATGCTGATGGTTACCGAAACCGTCGCCCCGCCGGCGGCACCGCGCTTGGCGCGCCCGGTGTCATCGCTTTTCGGCCGGCTGGACGAGTCACGCAGGTGCATCTGGTAATCCTCGATGGCCTGGCGCACCGCCTCCAGGTGCGGCAGGCAATCTTCCACCGATTTGCCAGGGAAGAGGATGGTGAACTCCTCGCCACCATAGCGGTAGGCCTTGCCACCCCCGCCCACCTTGCGCAGGCGGCTGGCGACCAGGCGCAGCACCTGATCGCCCACATCGTGGCCGTAGGTGTCGTTGAATTTCTTGAAATGGTCGACGTCGGTCATCGCCAGCACATAGTTACGGCCCAGGCGTCGCAAGCGCTCGTTCAGCGCGCGGCGGCCGGGCAAGCCGGTAAGCTCGTCACGAAAGGCCATCTGATAGGCCTCGTGAGCCACCGAGGCGGTGAGGGCGAGCATCACCATGCTGCTCATTACATGCAGGGCGTGGGGCAGCAGGAACACCTTGGGCAACATCCACAACAGGCCCAACAGCCCCAGCAGCTGTGCGGCGTGCTGCTGGCGTGGCTGGCGCAGATAGGTGGTCAGCAGGGCCACCAGTGCCAGGGCGAAGGCCGGGTAGGCGAGCTGCACCAGGGTCATCCAGCCGCCGTGCAGCCAGGGCCAATGAACCTTGCCGATGATGCCCAGTAGCGCTTCCGGGTAGCTGCTGGCAAGCGCCAGCGTCACACCGATCACCGCGATCAGCACCGCACCACGGGCGACGAAATCCTGCAGCAGGTGGGTGCGTTCCTCCCAGCAGCCGTACAAACCGTAGAGCACGGGCAGCAGCAGACTGCAGAGGTGGAACACCAACCCAGCGTCTTCCCGCACCACGTGCTCGGCCTGGTAATGGTCGACCTGGGTATCGAGCTGGTAATAGGCCAGGTAAACCACCAGCAATAGCGCCACCTGGCGCACCCGCCCATAGGCCGAGCAGAAGGCACCGCCCAACAGCAGCAGCAGGGTGGGCAGCACGTTGAACAGGGAGGTGAAGAACTCGTTCATCCCGGACAGCGAGCCCAGCACCCCGCCCCCGACCACCAGCAGCAACGGAGGCAGGAAGTGGCTGAGGCGATAGGACGCACGAGGCCGCACGGGTCTGATCCTGGGAGTCGAAAGACGGGGAAAAATCGAGGTGGCGATATGATTGCACAGCCATGAGGCAGGCGCACGAACAGTCACTGCGAACTTCTGCACAACACCGACAGCGGAAACGACAAAGCCCGCCGGATGGCGGGCTCTTCGTGCAGCGCTGAACCTTAGTAACCCAGGGCGAAGTCTTCTTCGGCCAGGTCCATCAGGTTGCTGGCACCGGACAGCATGGTTTCCACGTGGGTGCGGGTGCGCGGCAGGATGCGCTGGAAGTAGAAGCGCGCGGTCTGCAGCTTGGCCTTGTAGAAGGCGGCATCGCCTTCGCCGGCGGCCAGCTTCTCGGCGGCCAGGCGAGCCATGTCGGCCCAGAAGTAGGCCAGGCAGGCGTAACCGGAGTACATCAGGTAGTCCACCGAAGCGGCACCGACTTCCTCGCGATCCTTCATGGCGGCCATGCCGACCTTCATGGTCAGTTCGCCCCACTCCTTGTTCAGCTTGGCCAGCGGCTCGACGAATTCCTTGACGGCGTCGTTGGCTTCGTTGGCCTGGCAGAACTTGTGCACGATCTTGGTGAAGCCCTTCAGCGCCTCGCCCTGGGTCATCAGGACCTTGCGGCCCAACAGGTCGAGGGCCTGAACGCCAGTGGTGCCTTCGTACATCATGGAGATGCGGCAGTCGCGCAGGTTCTGCTCCATGCCCCACTCGCTGATGAAGCCGTGGCCGCCGTAGATCTGCATGCCGTGGGAAGCGGACTCGAAGCCCACTTCGGTCATGAAGGCCTTGGCGATGGGGGTCAGGAAGGCCAGCAGGCCGTCAGCGGCTTTCTTCTGCTCTTCGTCCTGGCTGTATTTGACGATATCCACCTGCTTGGCAGTGAAGTAGACCATGGCGCGGTTGCCTTCGGCGAAGGCCTTCATGGTCAGCAGCATGCGGCGGACGTCCGGGTGGACGATGATCGGGTCAGCGGCCTTGTCCGGCGCTTTCGGACCGGTCAGGGAACGCATCTGCAGACGCTCGCGAGCGTACTTGATGCCACCCTGGAAACCGACTTCGGCATGGGCCAGGCCTTGCAGCGCGGTACCCAGGCGAGCGGTGTTCATGAAGGTGAACATGCAGTTCAGGCCCTTGTTCGCCGGGCCGATCAGGTAGCCGGTGGCGCCGTCGAAGTTCATCACGCAGGTGGCGTTACCGTGGATGCCCATCTTGTGCTCGATGGAACCGCAGGACACGGCGTTGCGCTCGCCTACGCCGCCATCGGCGGTGGGCAGGAACTTCGGCACGATGAACAGGGAAATGCCCTTGGTGCCGGCGGGTGCGTCGGGCAGGCGGGCCAGTACGATGTGGACGATGTTGTCGGCCATGTCGTGCTCACCGGCGGAGATGAAGATCTTGGTGCCGGAGACTTTGTAGGAGCCGTCGGCCTGGGGCTCGGCCTTGGTGCGCAGCATGCCCAGGTCGGTACCGCAGTGCGGCTCGGTCAGGCACATGGTGCCGGTCCATTCGCCGGACACCAGCTTGGTCAGGTAGGTGTGCTTCTGCTCGTCGGTGCCGTGGGCGGACAGGGTGTTCATCGCGCCGTGGGACAGGCCGGGGTACATGCCCCAGGACCAGTTGGCCGAACCGACCATCTCGCTGATGGCCAGGCCCAGGGACTCCGGCAGGCCCTGGCCGCCGTGGTCGACGTCATGGGCCAGGCTCGGCCAGCCGCCCTCGACGAACTGCTTGTAGGCTTCCTTGAAGCCGGTGGGGGTCTTCACACCGGTCTCGCTCCAGGTGCAGCCCTCGGTATCACCCACCCGGTTCAGCGGAGCGATCACCTGCTCGCAGAACTTGGCACCCTCTTCGAGGATGGCGTTGACCATGTCCGGGGTGGCGTCCTGGCAGCCAGGCAGGCTCTGATAGTGCGCTTCGTAGCCGAGCAGTTCGTCACGAACGAAGCGGATATCACGCAAGGGGGCCTTGTAATCAGGCATAGCGGTAAACCTCTGCGGTGGGTTCCTAGTTCAGCTGACCGGAGCGCCGGTCGCTTGCGGCATCTGGTGGTGATTGCGACAGCAATCAAACAGGCGTTTGAAACATACGTTTACGCCAATGCCCTGTCAAGCGCTCCGCCCGACCGGCCGGTCACATGTCCCTGGCAGGCAGCAGAAAACCCTGCCTTGAGACAGTAAAGATCAAGAAACTGAGCAGCAGGGGGGGCAGGGTGCCGGGAGGCCGGGGGCAGAGCCGCCGCGATGGCGGCCGCGCGGATCAGGCGTGGGTATCGATCAGGGTGCCGAGGACATCGTCGGCGGTTGCGACGACCTTGGCTCCAGCCTGGGTCTGCAGCTTGGCCACCGTGAGCTCGACCAGATTGCCCGCGAGCTCGGCGCCATGCTGTGTCGATGCGTCGGCGGGAGGCACGTTGGCGCTGGCGATCTCGCCAGCGGCCTGGTCGAGGCGGCGCTGACCGGACTGGATCGCGCCGAGGCCGGCGCTGAAGGCACTACCCTGGATTTCCATGGTGGATACCGAAGCAGATAGGAGAGTGCCGGCAATTGAAGCAGCCGGCATGGCAATACGCAATCACTGCGAGACGAACGTCACCAGCGGCGACAAGTCGAGATGACGCGCCACCGCCGCTGGAGCCGCCTCGTCCAGGCGTGGAACGCGACCGAGGCAAGGCGCAGGCAGGCGCTCGGCCAGGGTGGCGAGATTCGCCTCCAGGCGCGAGGTATGCGGGTCCACCAGATTGGCGACCCAGCCCGCCAGGGCCAGCCCGTCGCGCCGGATCGCCTCGGCGGTCAGCAGCGCATGGTTGATGCAGCCCAGGCGCACACCCACCACCAGGATCACCGGCAGGCCGAGGGCGATGGGCAGGTCGGACAGGCTGGCGGAACCGGCCAGGGGAACGCGCCAGCCACCAGCGCCCTCCACCAGGCAGAAATCGGCCCCCTTGGCCAGCACCCGGCGCACCGGCGCCACCAGGGCTTCGATATCCAGCACCACACCGGCCTCTCGGGCAGCGAGGTGCGGCGCGATGGCCGGGGCGAAGGCCAGCGGGTTGACCTCGTCGTAGGCCAATGGCAACGAACACTCGTCCAGCAGCGCCAGGGCATCACCGTTGCGCAGACCCGCGGCGGTTTCCTCGCAGCCCGAGGCCACCGGCTTGGCCGCGGCAGTCGACAGACCCGCCAGACGCGCCGCATGCAGCAGGCCGGCGGCGATGGTGGTCTTGCCAATCTCGGTATCGGTGCCAGTGACGAAATAGGCCGCCGCCATGTCAGTCTTCCTTCTTCAGTACGCCGTAGACCACCTGGTAGGTGGCCGGCAGGCCCTGGGGCTGGCGGAAGCGCTCGTAGGCCTCCACCAGCGCGAGAATGCGTGCTCGCCCGGTCAACCCGCCGGGGCGGCCTGGGTTGAGGTTGTGGGCGCCAAGGGCCTTGAGTTCATGGGTCAGGGTGCGCAGGTCGGCGTAGTGCAGCACTTCGGCCTGACTGCCCAGGTCCAGCGGCAGCAGGCCACTGGCGGCACAGAGATCCTGGTAGTCCTCCAGGCGGCGGAAACGGTTGACGTGGACGAAACCATCCACCGCCTGCCAACTGTCGCGCAGTTCCTGCAGGGTGCCGACGCACAGGCTGCTGAAGGCGAACACGCCGCCCGGCTGCAGCACGCGGCGAGCCTCGGCGAGCACGGCGGCGAAATCGGCGCACCATTGCACGGCGAGACTGGAATAGATCAGTTGCTGAGTGCCGCCGGCCAACGGCAGGTGCTCGGCGTCCCCAGCCACGAACCGACGCGCGCCTCCCAGGGGCCGGGCGTGGCGCAGCATGCCTTCGGCGATATCCAGTGCCAGGCCTTCGCTCTGTGGGAAGCGCGCGGCCAGGGTGCGGGAGAAGTAGCCGGTGCCGCAGCCCAGGTCGAGCCAGCGCTGCGGCGCGAAACCGTCCGGCAAGCGGCGCAGCAGCTCATTGCCGACCGCGCGCTGCAGGGCCGCGACACTGTCGTAGCTGGCCGCCGCACGGGAAAACGAAGCCGCGACCTGACGTTTGTCCGGCAGAGGGCCTTCGGCAATCCGCGGATCAGTCATCGCCACCCTCGCGCATGAAATCGAGGATTGCCGCCGCCACCTCGTCCGACCGCTCCAGCGGCAGGCCATGACTGGCCTCGGCGAAGACCTGCACCTCCACGTCCGGCAACCACTCCAGCAGCGCATCGGCGGCCGTGGCCGGCACCAGCGCATCACGGCCGGCGAACAGGTGCATTTGCGGCCCGGCGTAGCCCTGGATCGCGGCGCGGACATCCAACACGTCCAGCAGGCGCAGGCCGGCATCCAGTACTTTCGGTTCGGTGGGCAGTTGGGTGACCTGCAGTTGGCGCGCCAGGGTGCGGGCATCCCGCGCCCCTTGGGCCACCAGCATGGTGAAGCGCTTGAGGGTTTGCGCCGGATCGAGGCGGCAGGCCTCGTGGAACGCCGCGAAGATGTCGCCGGACATGGCGCAGGGCCAGTCGTCCCGGTCGCGAAAGCTCATATTGCTGCACAGGCCGATCAGGCCACGGCAGGCATCGCCGCGGCGCGCGGCCAACTGCGCGGCCAGCATGCCGCCGAGGGACCAGCCGGCCAACCAGCAGTCCTGGGGCAGGCGCGCGTCCAGTTCGTCGAGCCAGGCGCCGGCCTGCTCCAGGGCGGGCAAGGGCTCGATTTCCACGTGCACATGCGGTGCGAGCTCCAGCAAGGCGTCGCGCAGAGGCTCGAGGGCGGCCGGGCCAATGGCCCAGCCGGGTAGCAGAATAAGACGCTCACGCATGGGCGGCTTCCTCCCTGGCCAGCACTCCCCAGCATTCGGCCAGGGCACTCAACAAGGATTCAAGCTGTTCTTCGCTGTGAGCGGCGGAGAAGGTGACGCGCAGTCGCGCGCTGCCGGCCGGCACAGTGGGCGGGCGAATGGCGCCGACCAGGATGCCGCGTTCGCGCAACAGGGCGGACAGTTTCAGGGCACGGGCACTGTCGCCGATCAGGATGGGCTGGATGGGTGTCGGACTGTCCATCAGGGTCAGGCCGATCTCGGCCGCGCCAGCCCGGAAACGGCGGATCAGCGCGTTCAGGTGTTCGCGGCGCCAGCTTTCGCGCTGCAGCAGCTCCAGACTCTTGAGGGTGGCGCAGGCCACGGCCGGAGGCTGGCTGGTGGTGTAGATGTAAGGGCGGGCGAACTGGATCAGCGTCTCGATCAGTTCCTCGCTGCCGGCGACGAAGGCGCCAGCGGTGCCGAAGGCCTTGCCCAGGGTTCCCACCAGCACGGGCACATCGTCCTGACCCAGG